>CANJHI010000001.1 GCA_947474005.1 Alphaproteobacteria bacterium
CAACGGTGGAGGCACCGAGCTCAGGAACGGGCTTGAAGACCCCAGGAGCCACCGGGCTCTCCACCGAGACCGCACCCGCTACTCTACGCCGGCGCGGCCGTACCTTGATACAAGGAGCACGCCAAAGGCGTGCGTCTCGAAGGATGGGCCACAGTCCTGTCGTCGCCCACCAAGAGGGCGGGGGCTACCCCGCCCGGATCGAGACGGTCGCTGCGCGACCTCCTCAGGGTGAGGTTCGTGCTGTAGTCTCCCCCGCGTCGGAGGGACCCCAATGAAATTACTTCTCACGCATGTGCCTTTGTCGCGCCGGACCTATTACGGCGCGCGGGCACTCGCGCGGCTGCAGGAATTGGTCGAGGTGACGCTGCACGAGGGCGGCGCCCCGCTCGATCCTCAGGGGGTGATCGCGGCAGCACGCGACGTCGATCTGATCATCGCCGATCGCTCCACACCGGTGCCTGGCGAGGTCTTCGCCGCATTATCCGGTCTGAAGGTCGTGATGCGAAGCGCCGTCGACATCCGCAACATCGATGTCGCCGCGGCCTCAGCGGCCGGCGTGCTGGTGACCCACGCCGAACCGGGCTTCGTGAAATCCGTGGTCGAACTGGCCCTGGGCTTCCTCGTCGATCTCTCGCGCGGCGTCTCGCGCGCCACGGCCGACTATCACGCCGGTCGCAAGCCCGAGATCCGCGTCGGCCGGCAACTCTCCGGCAGCACGGTCGGCATCATCGGCTACGGCCGCATTTCCCGCGATCTCGCGCCGTTGCTCGCCGCCATGGGCATGACGGTGCTGGTGTCGGACCCCTATGCCCAGGTCGACGACCAGCGCTTCATCAAGCTGTCGATGGACGATCTGCTGGCGCGTGCCGACTACGTGGTCTGCCTCGCCATCGCCACCGAGGAAACCGAGAACCTGCTCGATGCGGCGGCTTTTGCCCGCATGAAGCCGGACGCCTTTTTCATCAACATGTCGCGCGGCAACCTTGTCGATGAGGCGGCGTTGGCCAAGGTGCTGACGGAAGGCCGTATCGCGGGAGCGGCCATGGACGTCGGGCGCGCGCCCGATCAGATGCCGTCACCGGAACTGGCGCGCCTGCCCAACGTCATCGCCACGCCGCATGTCGGTGGCCTGACGCCACCGGCCAGCGAAAGCCAGGCGATGGACACCGTCCGCCAGGTCGAGGCGCTGGTGAAGGGCGAGGTTCCGCCGGGTGCGGCCAATCTCGATCGCTGGACACGCCGCCCTTAATCCACTGGCAGCCTGAAACCTTCCGGCGGCGCGTGCGTTCTGTCTATGCACGCCTGGAAAGAAAGAGGCGAACAGATGGATAAATCGACCGACCTGGCCGCCGTCCACGTTCCCGATGACGAAGTCGACCTCTACAGCGTCAGGGAAAGCGGCTGGTATGCCATCGACGACGAAGACAAGGCGGTTCTCGGCCCGTTCATGAGCCTCGGCGAATGCGACCGGGCCATCCATGACCGGATCACCCTTGTGGCCCAGACACTCTCATCTGGCGCTGGCGCGCACGTTTCTTAAAGGACGCGGTGCGGTTGAAAAACCGCGGTGGGTGACTACGTGCCTTACATGGCCAATCCCGAGGACCTGATCGCTGTCCATGTGCCGACCGAGGATCTGGAGGATTACAGCCTCACCCAGACCGGCTGGTATGCCGTCGACGACGGCGGCAAGGTCGTGCTTGGTCCCTTCGAGAGCCTCGCCCAGTGCGATCGCGCCATCCGCGACCGGCTGCAGGAACAAAAGGCGTGAGCCTGCGCCCTTGACAGGCTTCTATAGGATAATTAACTATCCTATGATCCTGCTCTATACATCGTTTGATCGAACCGACCTGCGTTGCGCGCGACGGGAAAGGCGCTAAAAAAATGTCGCGTTATCCTTCCCATTCCCACGCGAAATTCGCCGCTAGAATCAACGGATTAGGGTCGAATCGATCGCGCAAGATAGGAAGGGTTCGGAGCCTCAGTTCCCCGGCCCGCGTTCCATCGAGAAGGGCTGCCAGCGCTCGAGCTTCGACTTCTCCAGCACCATCGGATTGACGCAGGCGCGCGGCCACTTGCCGCCCAGCACCAGCGCCATCTCCGCGCCGACCCGCCGCTTGCGCGCGACATCGAAGCGGTTCGAGGCGGAGGCCACGTGCGCGGTCAGGATGACGTTGTCCATGCCGAGCAGCGGATTGTTGTGGCCGACCGGCTCGGTCTCCAGCACGTCGAGGCCGGCGCCGGCGATCCAGCCTTCCTGCAGTGCCTTGATCATGGCGGCCTCATCGACGGTGGAGCCGCGGCCGGTGTTCACGAACAGCGCCGTCTTCTTCATCTTCTTGAAGTGGGTCTCCTTCATCAAGTGATGCGCGTCCTTGGTGCCGGGCGCGTGCATCGAGATGATGTCGGAGCGCTGCAGCAGCTCGTCGAAGCCGACCGGCTGCACGCCGTAGTCGGACATCACCAGCTCCTCGATGTAGGGATCGTAGGCCAGCATCTGGAAGCCGAAGGGTGCGGCGCGCTTGGCGACGGCGCGGGCGACGTGGCCGAACGAGATGAAGCCCAGCGTCATGCCCATCAGGCGCGGGAACTGATAGAGCATCGGCCGCGCCTTGGCCCACTCGCCCTTGCGCACCAACTGGTCTTGCACGACGAGGCGCCGCCAGCTCGACAGGATCAGGGTCATGGCGTGGTCGGCCACTTCCTCGATGAAGGTGTCGGGGCAGTTGGTCACGGGAATGCCGAGCGCGGTCGCGGCGTCCACGTCCACCGAATCGACGCCGACGCTGGCCAACGACACGACCTTCAATTTCTTGGCCGCATTGATCACCTTCGCCGTGATGCGCGGCCGGCCCTTGCCGTAGATCGCGTCGGCATCGACGGCAGCAGCGGCGAGTTCGTCCTCGCCACCCTTCACCTCGACGATCTCCGCACCGATGGCGGCCAGCGCCTCCATCTCCAGGGAATGGTCCGCGCCCGGCACGCCTGTGCCCGGGCCTGCCGTCGTCACGATCTTGAAACGTGCCACGTGTTGTCTCCTCCGCTGATTTGAGCGCACTCTAGCGCAAATCGGTGTCTCTCCAACCACGGTGAAACCAGCATGTCGGCCGACAAGAATGTTCTGTTGATCGTCGTCGACCAGTGGCGCGGCCTGATGCTGCCCAAGCTCGGCGCCGACTATCTCAAGCTGCCGAACATCGACCGGCTCTCGGCCGAGGGCGTCACCTTCCGCAACCATTTCACCCAGGCTGTACCTTGCGGTCCGGCGCGGGCGAGCCTGCTCACCGGGCAATATCTGATGAACCACCGGGCGGTGCAGAACACCATTCCGCTGGCCGGACGTTTTACCAACCTCGCCCACGAGCTGCGGCGCGGCGGCTACGATCCGGCGCTGGTCGGCTACACCACGACAACGCCCGATCCGCGGACCACGGCGCCCAACGATCCGCGCTTTTTCGTCCTGGGCGATATCATGGACGGCTTCCATCCAGTGGGCGCGTTCGAGAATCGCGACGCCTATTTCGGCTGGGTGGCAGGGCAGGGGTTTAAGCTGCCGGCCAACCGCGACGAGGTCTGGCTGCCGCAATCAGATTCGAAGGGGGGCGAGCCTGGTGCCGGCGCTACGTCGCGACCGGCCGTGATCCCGAAGGAGCTGTCCGACACCGCCTGGTTCACCGAGCGCGGGCTCTCTTACCTGCGGGGGCGTGGCGACAAGCCGTGGTTCCTGCATCTCGGCTACTACCGGCCCCATCCGCCCTTCATCGCCCCCGCGCCCTACAATGCGATGTACCGGCCCGAGGACATGCCCAAGCCGGTGCGCGCCGCAAGCGCCGGCGAGGAGGCCAGGCAAAACGCGCTGCTCGGCTACTATGTGAACAACGTCAAGCAGGCGAGCTTCTTCCAGGATGGCCAGGGGCTGGGCTCGGAGATGAGCGAGGCCCAGGTGGCTCAGTTGCGCGCCACCTATTGCGGCCTGATGACCGAGATCGACGATCACCTGGGCCGCGTGTTCGACCACCTGAAGGCCACCGGCCAGTGGGACAACACCCTGATCATCTTCACCTGCGATCACGGCGAGCAGCTGGGCGATCATCACCTGTTGGGCAAGATCGGCTATTTCGACGAGTCGTACCGGATCCCCATGATCGTGCGCGATCCGGGTGCCGAGGCGAATGCCACGCGCGGCACCATCGTCGAGC
Source organism: Alphaproteobacteria bacterium (assembly GCA_947474005.1). Taxonomy (GTDB): domain Bacteria; phylum Pseudomonadota; class Alphaproteobacteria; order Reyranellales; family Reyranellaceae; genus Reyranella. Next base: position 4,200 of record CANJHI010000001.1, read on the forward strand.
GCTTCACCGAGACCATCGACACCATGCCGACCATCCTCGAATGGCTCGGCCTCGACGTGCCGCGCCAGTGCGACGGCCGCTCGCTGCTGCCGTTCTGCGCGGGCACCACGCCCGCCGACTGGCGGACCGAGGTTCACTACGAGTTCGATTTTCGAGACCTGCACTACAGCAAGCCCGAATCGGCATTGGGCGTGGCGATGGATAAATGCGCGCTCGCCGTCGTGCAGGACGAGGCCTTCAAGTACGTGCATTTCGCGGCCCTGCCGCCGCTGTTCTTCGACCTCGAGAAGGACCCGGGCCAGTTCGTGAACCGCGCCGGCGATCCCGCCTACGCCGCGCGCATAGGTGAGTATGCGGCGAAGATGCTGACCTGGCGGCTGGGTTTTGCCGAGCGCACGCTCACCGGCTACCGCGCCACGCCCGAAGGGCTGGAGGTGCGGGCCGCCTAGAGTTCGCGGCCCTACACGACGAGTGGCACGCAGGCCACGACGATGGCGAGTTGAAGGGCATTGAGCAGCATGCCCTTCACGTGCAGGAGGCGAAGCTGCCCGATCGCGCCAGGGACACCGGCGTCCCTGGCCTGCAGTTCCGCGTCGATGTGCCGTAGAAGCCAGTGGCGGGCCGTGAGCGCAAAGGCCGTGATGGAGATCGCGCCGGCCGAAAACACCGGGCGGCCCGAGACCGCAAACAACACCATCGCCACGATCCCGGCGATGCCGATTGCCAGGAAATACCCATTGAATATCCCGCGCAGCAGCTGAGTGACCTCCGGGACTTCCAACCCAACCAGCAGAAAGGTGGGCGACGCCAGGAAGAAGGCTGCCATGGGGAGGACCAGAATTACGGAGGCGTAGAGGGCAACGGCATCAGGCGGCATGGGCATTACCTCGTTGACGCTGCGAGTATCTGCCGCCCCCCAGGCAGGCGCCATAGGGCTTTAGTCGAAATTCAGTGAAGCGGCGCTCAATCAAGCCTTTGCGCCAAATCAGGTCGTTTCATTGGAACGGAAGGGAGACTCCGTGCGCTGGCTTGAAGTTGGGATGCACCACAGTCAGCAATCGCGTTGACGAGCACTCATAGGAGCTAACATGGACATCACCACGCTGCTGATAATCGTGGTCATCATCATGCTGGTGGGCGGTGGCGGCTGGTACGGTCGTGGCCGCTGGTACTAGGCCGTTCATGAGTTCACGGCCTAGGCTAGGCAGGGAGCTTGGTTGTAGACTGGGGGCATGACCCAGGACCTCTACCGCCGGCCCGCATCGGGCCAGCATCCGCCGAACCGCGCCGACGGCTACAAGTCGACGGTCGGCCGTTCGCCGCGCAAGCCCGCGATCGTGCTGCCGCAGACCCTGTCCGAGATCACTGGGCCACTGTTGGCCGAGGAGCGGCTCGACGCCACCGAGAACGACCTCACGCTCCAGCGCATGGGCCAGCCGCTGGGCGAGCGTATCATCGTGCACGGCCGCGTGCTCGACGAGGACGGCAAGGCCGTGCCCAACGCCCTGGTCGAGATCTGGCAGTGCAATGCCGCCGGCCGCTATCACCATTCGGGCGACCAGCACGACGCGCCGCTCGATCCCAATTTCTACGGCGGTGGGCGGACGCGCGCCGATGCCGACGGCGGCTACAAGTTCATCACCGTGAAGCCCGGCGCCTATCCGTGGGGTAACCACAAGAACGCCTGGCGGCCGGCGCACATCCACTTCTCGCTGTTTGGGCCGGCCTTCGCCACGCGCCTGATCACCCAGATGTACTTCCCCAACGATCCGGTGCTGGCCTACGACCCGATCTACAATTCAGTGCCCGAGGGTGCGCGCCATCGTCTGCAGGCGGCCTTCGACATGGAGGGCACGCAGCCAGATTGGGCGCTGGCCTACAAGTTCGACATCGTGCTGCGCGGCCGCAACGCCACACCCCTCGAATCCTGAAGCTGGAAGACGAACATGGCTGATGGCTTGACGCCCTCGCAGACGATTGGCCCATTCTATTGGGGCACCGTGGTCAGCACCTGTCGCGCCGACCTCGCGCCGCTGGGCGTGGCGGGCGAACGGATCGAGGTCGTACTCACCCTGCACGACGTCGACGGCAAGGTGATTCCCGACGGGCTGCTCGAGATCTGGCAAGCCAACAGCCACGGCCGCTACAACCATCCCGAGGATCGTCGCAACCTGCCGCTCGACGCCGGCTTCGAGGGCTTCGGCCGCGCCTCGACCGATTCAGGGGGCTCTGCGCATTTCGGCACGGTGAAGCCCGGCCGCGTGCCGTGGCCGTATGATGGAGGGCAGGGAGGTGGCCTCCAGGCAGCGCACATCAACATCTCCGTCTTTGCGCGCGGCGTTCTCAACCGGCTGGCGACCCGGCTCTATTTCGACGGCGACCCGGCGCTGGCGGAGGATCCGGTCTTGAAGCTGGTCGAGCCAGAGCGCCTCGGGACGCTGCTCGCCAGTCGCGACGCCAAGGGCGTGTGGCGCCTGCCGATCCATCTCGGCGGCGTGCAGGAAACCGTCTTCTTCGACTGCTGATCGCTAACCCGGCGCCGCACCCTGGGTGCCGACATAGACGGCATAGAGCGACTGGCTGGCTGCCATGAACAGCCGGTTGCGCTTGGGCCCGCCGAAACAGACGTTGCCGCAGATTTCGGGCAGGCGGATGCGACCCAGCAGCTTGCCCTCGGGGTTCCACACCGTGACGCCGCTGTAGCCCACCGCCCGGCCAGCATTGCTGGACACCCAGATGTTGCCGTCGACATCGGCGCGCAGCCCGTCGGGGCCGCACTTGATGCCGTCGACCATGAAGTCGGAGAACAGCTTGCGATTGGCGGGTTTGTTGTCGGCGCCGACGTCGAACACATAGACCTCGCCCTTGCCGCCCGGTCCGGTGTCGCCGGGCCCCTTGCCGGTGCTGGCGACGTAAAGCTTCTTGTAGTCGGGCGAGAAGCAGAGGCCGTTGGGGTCGGGCACCTGCTCTTCGGTCACCACGAGATCGACGCGGCCGCTGGGATCGATGCGATAGCAGTTGGTCGGCAGTTCGCGTTTGCCGGCGCCCATGCCGGGCGGCTGGCCGAGGGTGGGCTTCAGCCGGCCTGCTGCATTGCTCGGGCCTCCTGCCACATCGGGCGCGCCTTCGTAGAGCTGGCCGCCATAGGGCGGATCGGTGAACCAGTAGCTGCCGTCGGGATGCGGTACGATGTCGTTGGGCGAGTTCAGTTTCTTGCCTTGATAGTTGTCAGCCAGCACGCTCACCGAGCCGTCGAGCTCGTAGCGCACCACGCGGCGGGTGAGATGCTCGCAGGACAGCTGGCGGCCCTGGAAGTCGAAGCTGTTGCCGTTGCTGTTGTTCGACGGCAGGCGGAACACGCTGACGTGGCCGTCGTCCTCGAGCCAGCGCAGTTGCCGGTTGTTGGGGATGTCACTCCATAAGAGGTAGCGGCCTTCCGCGTTCCACGCCGGCCCCTCCGACCACAGCGCGCCGGTCCACAGGCGCGTGATGGCGGCGTTGGGCTGGGTGATGCCGTTGAAGGCTGGATCGACCGTGATCATGTCGGGATCGCGGAAGTAGGTCGTAGGGGCACCGTTTGGGCCGAAATCGCGCGGCGGATTGGTGATGGTGCTGGGCGGGGCCGCCGGAGCTGGCGTCGCGACCGGCGCCTGCGCCAGGGCGATGCCCGGGGTCAGGGCGACGGCACCAATGCCGGCGACCGCGATCAGGCCGCGGCGTGACAGGTCACGGCCGTGTGGCTGCTGTGCCATGGGTGTTCCTCCAAAGAATTTTTCTTTTGGGTAGCCGGAACAACGCGACGCTACATGGCTGAAGGCTAAGTCCGGCGCTAGGGCGGCGGCAATGCCCGTGGGCGCACTTCTGGCCGCCCTAAATGTAGGCGACCTTCACGATCTCGATCTCTTCGTCGCCGGCCGGCGTCCGCAGCCGCACGACGTCCCCCTCCTGCGCGCGCAGGAGGGCGCGGGCGATGGGGGAGATCCAGCTCACGTGGCCCTTGGTCAGATCGACCTCGTCGACGCCCACGATCTTGACCGTGCGCTCCTTGTCCTCGGCATTGGCCGTCGTCACGGTGGCGCCGAAGAACACCTGATCTGTCTTGGCCCGCGTGGCCGGGTCGACGACCTCGGCATTGGCTAGCCGCTTGCTGAGGTAGCGGACGCGCCGGTCGATCTCGCGTAGGCGCTTCTTGCCGTAGATGTAGTCGCCGTTCTCCGAGCGGTCGCCGTTGCCGGCCGCCCAGGTCACGACCTTCACCACTTCAGGCCGCTCCTTGCGCATGAGCGTGCTCAACTCGTCCCGCATCCGGGCGAAGCCTTCGGGCGTCATGTAGTTCTTGGCGGTCGCCGGCAACCCGCCCATGTTCCCATCTAGGGCATCGGGCAGGTCGTCCTCGTCGTCGCCGTCGCTTTCCTTGGTGAAGGCCTTGCTCATTTCAGTCCTTAATCTATCAAGCAGGGGCCGATGACAACCAGCTCGCCCCGCCTGCCCAGCCCGCCTCGTTTGCAGCGTGCCTCCGGCGAAAGCCGCGTCGCCTTTGCCGTGCGCGATGGCGAGACGCGGCTGGCCGACCTCTATCAACGCGATCCCTGCCGGGTCTTGTTCCCCGATCCCGAGCCGGGAGAGCCGCCCCAGGCGGTGCTGGTGACGACCTCGGGCGGCGTGGCCGGCGGTGATCGGCTCCGCATGGAGGTCGCGGCCGGCCCGGGCGCCCATGCCGTGGTGGCGACGCAGGCGGCGGAAAAGATCTATCGCGCCGCACCCGGCAGCGATCCCTGCCGGATCGACGTGGCGATCAATGTGGGGGCGGACGCCGTCCTCGACTGGCTGCCGCAGGAGACCATCGTCTTCCAGGGTGCGCGTCTGGTGCGCCGCACCGTGGCTGAGGTGGCGGCGGGGGCGTCGCTGCTCGGCTGCGAGATGGTCGTGCTGGGCCGTGGCGCCTCGGGCGAGCGCTTCGCCTCGGGCCTGCTGCTGGATTCGTGGTCGGTCCGCCGCGCCGGCCGGCTCGCCTGGACCGACACGCTGCGCGTCGAGGGCGAGACACCGGGCGGCGCGGGCTTTGGGACGGCCAATGCGCTGGCCACGATCATCGGCGTCTGGGACGACCCGCAGGCATTCTTCGAGAAGGCCCGTCCGCTCCTCGAGATCGAGGGCAAGATCCGGGCGGGCGTCACGGTCGTGAACGGCGTGATGGTGGCGCGGCTGCTGGGCGAGGCGACACAGGTGCGCGAAGCGGGTATCCGTTTTCTGAGCGGTCTGCGCGGCCAGAAGATGCCGCGCGTTTGGCATGTTTGATGCAGCTTCCGGCGGGTTATAGTCGAAGCTGAGAGCAGGGGAACTCGGCCAATGAATCTGACGCCTCGGGAAAAGGACAAGCTTCTGGTCGCCATGGCGGCTGTCGTGGCCCGCCGGCGTCTCGAGCGCGGCGTAAAACTCAACCATCCCGAGGCCGTGGCCCTGATCTCCGACTTCGTCGTCGAGGGCGCGCGCGATGGCCGCTCGGTCGCCGATCTGATGCATGAGGGCGCCAGTGTCATCCGTCGCGAACAGGTGATGGAGGGGGTGGCCGAGATGATCCACGACATCCAGGTCGAGGCGACTTTTCCCGACGGCACCAAGCTCGTCACCGTCCACGATCCGATCCGCTGAGGAGCACGGGCCATGAAGCCGGGTGAAATCCTCACCGCTCCGGGCGAGCTGGAGCTGAACAAGGGCCGCAATCCGATCACCGTGGAGGTCGCCAACACGGGCGATCGACCGATCCAGGTCGGCAGCCACTATCATTTCTTCGAGACCAACGACGCGCTCAAGTTCGACCGCAAGCGCGCCAAGGGCATGCGGCTCGATATCGCCGCCGGCACCGCCGTGCGCTTCGAGCCCGGCCAGTCGCGCACGGTGCGGTTCACGCCCTATCTCGGTGGGCGCGAGAGCCACGGCTTCCAGGCCAAGGTGTCGGGTAAGCTCGGACCGATCGCCAAGGTCGGCCCCTCCAACGAAGGCCCGACGCGCATCTCGCGCTCGGCCTATGCCGGCATGTTCGGCCCGACCACCGGCGATCGGGTGCGGCTGGCCGACACCGATCTCTTCGTCGAGGTCGAGAAGGACCACACGACCTATGGCGAAGAGGTGAAGTTCGGCGGCGGCAAGGTGATCCGCGACGGTATGGGCCAGAGCCAGCGCACGCGCGCCCAGGGCGCGGTCGACACCGTCATCACCAATGCGCTGATCGTCGATCACTGGGGCATCGTGAAAGCCGACATCGGCCTCAAGGGCGGGCTGATCGTCGCCATCGGCAAGGCCGGCAACCCCGATATCCAGCCCGGCGTCGACATCATCATCGGCCCCGGCACCGAGGCGATCGCGGGCGAGGGCAAGATCGTCACCGCGGGTGGCATCGATTGCCACATCCACTTCATCGCCCCGCAGCAGATCGACGACGCGCTTTACAGCGGTGTTACCACCATGATGGGCGGCGGCACCGGCCCGGCCCATGGCACGCTCGCCACCACCGTGACGCCCGGGCCCTGGCACATGGGCCGCATGCTGCAGGCGGCCGAGGGCCTGCCGATGAACCTCGGCTTCTTCGGCAAGGGCAACACCAGCAAGCCGGCCGGCCTCAAAGAGCAGATCGAGGGCGGCGCCTGCGGCCTGAAACTGCACGAGGACTGGGGCACCACGCCGGCCGCGATCGACAATTGCCTCACGGTCGCCGACCGCTTCGACGTGCAGGTGGCGATCCATACCGACACGTTGAACGAGTCGGGCTTCGTCGAGACGACGCGGGCGGCCTTCAAGGGCCGCGCCATCGCCACCTTTCATACCGAAGGTGCTGGCGGCGGCCATGCGCCCGACATCATTCGCCTGTGCGGCGAGAAGAACGTGCTGCCGAGCTCGACCAATCCCACCATGCCCTACACGGTGAACACCGTGGACGAGCATCTCGACATGCTGATGGTCTGCCATCATCTCGACGCGCGCATTCCGGAAGACGTGGCCTTCGCCGAAAGCCGCATCCGGCGCGAGACCATCGCCGCCGAAGATATCCTGCACGACCTCGGCGCTTTCTCGATGATGTCGTCCGACAGCCAGGCGATGGGCCGGGTCGGCGAAGTCGTGATCCGCACCTGGCAGACAGCCGACAAGATGAAGAAGCAGCGCGGCCGGCTGAAGGAGGAGAAGGGCGATAACGACAACGTCCGCGTAAAACGCTACGTCGCCAAGTACACCATCAATCCCGCCATCACCCACGGCATTGCGAAGCACGTCGGCTCAGTCGAAGTCGGCAAGCGCGCCGATCTCGTGATATGGGCGCCGGCATTCTTCGGCGCCAAGCCCGACATGGTGCTGATCGGTGGCTCGATCGTGGCGGCGCCGATGGGTGATCCCAACGCCTCGATCCCGACGCCGCAGCCGGTGCACTACCGGCCGATGTTCGGCGCCTTTGGCCGCAGCCTGGTGATGAGCCCGGCCTTGTTCGTGTCGCAGGCCGCCATCGCCAAGGGTGTGGCCAAGAAGTGGGGGCTCTCGCGCCCGCTGCTGGCGGTCAAGGGCACGCGCAAGATCGGCAAGAAGGACATGGTGCACAATGCGCTCTGTCCCAAGATCGAGGTCGATCCCGAGACCTACGAGGTGCGGGCCGACGGCGAGCTGCTGACCTGCGAGCCCGCGACGGTACTGCCCATGGCCCAACGGTATTTCCTGTTCTGACATGAAGCGCGCCCTTGAAGTCGTCCGCGCCGGCCACTGGCCGACGCAGGACCGAACCGACACCGTCACCCTGCTGTTTGACGACCGCTATCGCCGCCGCCTGCGCATGCTGGGCGATGGCGGCCTCGATTTCCTGCTCGATCTGGTCGAGCCAGTGGTGCTGCATTCCGGCGATGGGCTCAGGCTGGAGGAGGGCGGCTTCGTCGAAGTGAGGGCCGCCGACGAGGATCTCGTCGAGGTACGCGGCCACGATCCGGCCTCGTTTGCCCGGCTGGCATGGCATCTCGGCAATCGCCACCTGCCCACGCAGATCGATAGCGATCGGATCCTGATCCGCGACGATCATGTCATCGTCGATATGCTGAAGGGGTTGGGCGCCGAGGTCCGTAAGGTGCGCGTACCGTTCGATCCCGAGGGCGGCGCCTACGGCCAGCACAATCACGATACCGGCCATCGTCATGGCGAGCTGCGTCCCGAGCGCCATGGCTAGTTCACGATGACAAGCGATCCGCTCTACCGGCTGCTCGCTTGGCTGTCGCCGGCCTATCCGGTCGGCGCCTTCAGCTATAGCCATGGCGTGGAAACAGCGGTGGAGGAGGGATTCATCAAGGATCGCGCCTCGCTGATTGCCTGGTTGGAAAGCGTGATCGAGCGCGGCACCGGCCTGGTCGATGGGGCCCTGCTTGCTGCGGCGTGGCGCGCCGTCGATAGCGCCGATTGGCCGTCGTTCGATACAGTTGCCGAACGTGCAGCGGCGTGGCGGGGAACCTCCGAGATGGCGCTCGAATCGCGTCAGCAGGGCGGCTCTTTCCTGTCGATCACCCGGGCGGCCTGGCCGCATCCCGCTCTCGAGACGGGCCACGAGCGAACCGGTGGCGAGATGGCGCTGCCGGTGGCCGTGGCGCTGGCGGCGGCCGCGCACGGCATCGCGCTCGAGTCCGTCTTGGCCGCCTACCTGCATGCCTTTGCCGCCAACCTGATCTCGGCGGCGGTGCGAACCGTGCCGCTCGGCCAGACCGATGGCCAACGCGCCCTGGCGGCGCTGGAGCCTGCCGTGCGGCGGACGGTCGAGGCGGCGCTTGCGGCCGCCTCACTCGACGAGATCGGCACGGCGACGCCGCTGCTCGACTGGTGCTCGCTGCGCCATGAAACGCAATACACGCGGCTGTTCCGCTCATGACCGCGGTGCTGGCGTTCCTGCTGTTCGTCGGAGTCGGCGCCATTGCCGTCGTCCACGCCCTATGGGGTCTCGGCAGCACCTGGCCTGAGGCCAACCAGGAGGCGTTGGCGCGCGGTGTCGTGGGCGATGGTCGCAAGCGCATGCCGCCGTCCTGGCAGTGCTTCGCCGTGGCAGCCCTGCTGGCCGTGGTGGCACTGTGGCCCTGGTACGTGCTGGGACGCGGCCAGGAGCCGGCGGTGCTGACCGGCACCTTCGCAATTGCCGGCGCCTTCGTCGCCCGCGGCTGGGCCGGTTATAGTCCGCGCTGGCGGAGCCATTTCTACGACGAGCCGTTTGCCAGGCGCGACAAGCGGTACTATTCGCCCTACAGCCTGTTGCTCGGCGTGAGCTATCTCGCGCTGCTGGCCGGAGAAATGGAACGATGAATGCGCGTGGTCCCCTGAGAGTGGGCGTGGGCGGTCCGGTCGGGTCGGGCAAGACGGCCCTGGTCGAGCGTCTGTGCAAGAGCATGCGCGATACTTACGACATCGCCGTCGTCACCAACGATATCTACACCAAGGAAGATGCCGAGTTCCTGACGCGCGCCGGCGCACTGGAACCGGACCGGATCGTCGGTGTCGAAACCGGCGGCTGTCCGCACACGGCGATCCGCGAGGACGCCTCGATCAACCTCGCCGCCGTCGCCGACATCGTCCGCAAGTGGCCGGCCCTCGAGATTGTCTTCGTCGAATCGGGCGGTGACAACCTTGCCGCCACCTTCTCGCCCGAACTGGCCGACCTCACCATCTACGTGATCGACGTCGCGGCCGGCGAGAAGATCCCGCGCAAGGGCGGGCCAGGGATCACGCGATCGGACCTGCTGGTGATCAACAAGATCGACCTGGCACCGCTGGTCGGTGCCAATCTCGATGTCATGGACCGCGACGCGCGCAAGATGCGTGGCGCCAGGCCTTTCATCTTTTCGAACCTGAAAGAGCACAAGGGTGTGGCGGAAGTTGCCGCCTTCATCGTGCGCCAGGGTGGCCTCACGGCGCGTTGATGTGGAAGATTGAGGGATGTGGAAGAATAGAGGAATGAGGAGAAGTCGATGATCCGGACGATCTGCCTGACGGCCCTGTTGTTTGCCTTTGCCGGCCCCGCGTCGGCTCACCCCGGTCACGAAGCCTCCGGTTTCCTCCATCCCTTCACCGGGATCGATCACCTGCTGGCCATGGTCGGCGTCGGCATTTGGGCCGCCCTGCTCGCAGCCCGGAAGCCACTGGCGGCCCTGCTCGTGCCGGCCGCCTTCCTCGCAATGATGGCTATTGGCGCAGCTGCCGGATTTGCGGGCATAAAATTGCCCATGGTTGAGGCAGTCATTCTGAGTTCGGTTTTCGTCTTTGGCGGTCTCATCATGGCTGCAGTGCGTCTGCCGTCGGCGGCAGCCATGGCGGTGGCCGGCCTGTTTGCTTTCTTCCATGGTTATGCCCACGCCCTCGAAGCGCCGGCCGATGGCGCCGGCACCTACATTTTGGGATTCCTGGCGGCGACCACCCTGCTGCAAGCAGCCGGATTGGGACTCGGCTGGGCGGCACTCCGCGTCCTCGGCGACATGGGATTGCGCGCCCTGGGCGGCGCCGTTCTGGCCGGCGGCGCCTTCGTCCTGATCGCGCAGTAGAAGTTTTCCCGGGCCGGGCGGGAAGTTTGGCACGGCATTCGCTTTCCATGTTCTCGGGCGGGGGAATTCCGTCGATAACAAGGAGAGCGGGATGAAATTCGGATCGATGATGCGGACGGGCCTCGTTGCCGCCGGCCTCCTGGCTGGCGCTGCGGGCAGCGCGTTTGCCCAGGGGGCACCGATCAAGGTCGGTATTCTGCATTCACTGTCAGGCACGATGGCGATCAGCGAGACGACCCTCAAGGACGTCATGCTGATGCTGATCGAAGAGCAGAACAAGAAGGGCGGCGTTCTGGGCCGCAAGCTCGAGGCCGTCGTCGTCGACCCGGCATCGAACTGGCCGCTGTTCGCCGAGAAGGCGCGCGAGTTGCTGCAGAAGGACAAGGTGGCTGCGGTGTTCGGCTGCTGGACCTCGGTCAGCCGCAAGTCGGTCCTGCCGGTGTTCGAGGAGCTGAACGGCATCCTCTTCTACCCGGTGCAGTACGAAGGCGAAGAGAGCTCGCGCAACGTGTTCTATACCGGCGCCGCTCCGAACCAGCAGGCGATCCCGGCCGTCGACTATCTGATGGCCAACGAGAAAGTTCAGCGCTGGGTCCTGGCCGGCACGGACTACGTCTATCCGCGCACGACCAACAAGATCCTCGAGGCCTACCTCAAGCTGAAGGGCGTCAAGCAGGAAGACATCCTGATCAACTACACGCCGTTCGGTCACTCCGATTGGCAGTCGATCGTCGCCGACATCAAGAAGTTCGGCTCGGCCGGCAAGAAGACCGCCGTCGTGTCGACCATCAACGGCGACGCCAACGTTCCATTCTACAAGGAGCTCGGCAACCAGGGCATCAAGGCCAAGGACATCCCGGTCGTGGCCTTCTCGGTCGGTGAAGAAGAGCTCGCCGGCATCGACACCAAGCCGCTGATCGGCCATCTCGCCGCCTGGAACTACTTCCAGTCGGTGAAGAACCCGACCAACGAGGCGTTCATCAAGACCTGGCAGACCTTCACCAAGAACCCGAAGCGGGTGACGAACGATCCGATGGAAGCCCACGTGATCGGCTTCGCCATGTGGATCGAGGCGGTGAAGAAGGCCGGCACGACCGATGCGGATGCGGTGATCGACGCCATGATCGGCATTGCCGTGCCGAACCTGACGGGTGGCCTTTCGGCGATGATGCCGAACCATCACATCACCAAGCCGGTTCTGATCGGCGAGATCCAGGGCAACGGTCAGTTCGACGTCGTGTCGTCGACCGCTCTGGTGCTCGGCGACGAATGGTCGGACTACCTGCCCGACTCCAAGGACCTGATCTCCGATTGGCGCAAGCCGATGAGCTGCGGCAACTTCAACGTTGTCACCGGCAAGTGCGGCGGCAAGGGCAAGTAGGCCCAACCGTCACCAACTCACAGGGGCGGGGCGACTTTCGAGTCGCCCCGTTCTCATCTCCGGGTTAATTCTCAGTCATGCTTTCCCTGCGCCCGTTTGCGATACTGCTGTCGGCGCTGGCCACGATGCTGGCCTCGGGGCTGATCGCCGCCACGGCCTTTGCCGCCGATCTGCCGACTCTCGTGGGCAGCCTTACGACCGGCAGTTTCGGTGATCGCGAGACTGCGATCACGGCGATGGCTGCATCGGGCGAGCAGCGCGCCGCTCCGATCCTGGAAGCCTTGGCCGCGGGCCAGCTCTATGTCCGCAAGTCCGACAATCTCGTGCTCATCGGCAAGCCCGACGGCAATCAACTCTCGCTGACCGAGGCGATCTCCGGCAAGGCCGCCGGTAGCGGCACCGAAGCCGACCTCGATCGTGTCCGCGTCAACAATCGCTTGCGTGGCATCATAGAAGCCGCCATCGGCTCGCTCACCCTGATGAGCCCCGATCCCCGCGTGCGCCGCGGTGCCGCCGAGGCCCTTTTCAAGCGCCGCGATGCCTCGTCGCTGGCCGCTCTCGATGTTGCGCTCGCGGCCGAGAAGGACCCGCGCATCAAGCAGTCCATGAATGAGGCGCGGGCCGCCAGCGTGCTGGCGTCCGATGCGCCCGCGGCGCAGAAGATCGAAGCCATCGCGCTGGTACGCGCGCGTGCCGACCGCGATTCGCTGGGCGTCCTGCAGGCCGTGGCTTCATCGGCGACCGATCCGGAGGTCAAGGCCGCCGCCGCTGCTGGCGCCGATGCCGTTCGCCAGACGCTCGCCGCCTGGGAGGTTGCGCAGAACATCTGGTACGGCATCTCGCTGGGCTCGGTGCTTCTGCTGGCCGCGATCGGCCTCGCCATTACCTTCGGCACCATGGGCGTCATCAACATGGCGCATGGCGAGATGGTGATGCTGGGTGCCTATACGACCTTCGTCGTGCAGGAGATCATCCGTACCTCGGCGCCGCATTTATTCGACGTCTCGCTGCTGATTGCGCTCCCGCTCGCGTTCGTGGTGGCCGGTGGCATCGGTATCCTGATCGAGCGCGGCATCATTCGCTTTCTCTACGGTCGGCCGCTCGACACGCTGCTCGCCACCTGGGGCCTGTCGCTGGTACTGCAGCAGGCCGTGCGCTCGATCTTCGGTTCGTCCAACCGCGAAGTCGGCGCGCCGTCATGGATGTCCGGCGCCTTCCAGGTCGGCCAGATCAACGTCACCTACGGCCGGCTGTGGATCGTGGTGTTTTCCATGATCGTGTTCGTCACCCTGATCCTGGTACTGCGCAAGACGCCGCTCGGCCTCTATATGCGCGCCGTCACCCAGAACCGGCCCATGGCCTCGGCCATGGGCATCCGCACCCCCAGGGTCGATGCGCTCACCTTCGGTCTGGGCTCGGGCATCGCGGGCCTCGCCGGCGTGGCACTCAGCCAGATCGACAACGTCAGTCCTAACCTTGGCCAAGGCTACATCATCGACTCATTCATGGTCGTGGTGTTCGGCGGCGTCGGCAATCTGTTCGGCACGCTGATCGGCGCGCTGACCCTGGGTGTGGTCAACAAGTTCCTCGAACCCTACGCCGGCGCGGTGCTGGGCAAGATCCTGGTCCTGGTGTTCATCATCCTGTTCATCCAGCGCCGCCCGCGCGGCCTGTTCGCGCTGAAGGGCCGCTCTGTCGAATGATTACGCGTTTCCTGCTCCAGGGCATGGACCGGAACCTGCGCCTCTTCGTGTTGCTGGTGCTGGCGGTCGGCGTCACCTTGCCGCTGCTCAACCAGATCGTGCCGCCCGGCAGCCCGTTCCACGTGCCGGCCTGGCTGCTTCAACTGATCGGCAAGTATCTCAGCTTTGCCCTGCTGGCGCTCGCGGTCGACCTGGTGTGGGGCTTCTGCGGTATCCTCTCGCTCGGCCACGGCGCCTTCTTTGCCCTCGGCGGCTACTGCATGGGCATGTACCTGATGCGCCAGATCGGCAGCCGCGGCGTCTACGGCAACCCGCTGCTGCCCGACTTCATGGTGTTCCTGAACTACAAGGAGCTGCCATGGTTCTGGTACGGCTTCGACAATTTCGGCTTCGCCATGCTCATGGCCATCCTGGTGCCGAGCCTGCTGGCCTTCGCACTGGGCTGGTTCGCCTTCCGCAGCCGCGTCACTGGCGTCTACCTCTCGATCATCACCCAGGCGATGACTTTCGCGCTGATGCTGGCGTTCTTCCGCAACGACATGGGTCTCGGCGGCAACAACGGCATGACCGATTTCAAGGAGATCCTGGGCTTCTCCGTGCAGGCCGACAGCACGCGCGCGGTGCTCTGCTTCGCCTCGGCCTTCATGCTGGCGCTGGGCCTCGTCGTTTCGGCGGCAATCGTCGGCTCGCGCTTCGGCAAGGCGCTGACTGCGGTGCGCGACGCCGAAAGCCGCATGCGCTTTCTGGGTTACCGCGTCGAGGGTTATAAGCTTTTCGTCTTCGTGTTCTCGGCCGCCATGGCGGGCATCGCCGGCGCGCTCTACGTGCCTCAGGTCGGCATCATCAACCCCAGCGAATTCTCGCCCGCCAACTCGATCGAAGCCGTGTTGTGGGTCGCGGTCGGTGGCCGTGGCACCCTGATCGGGCCGGTGATCGGCGCCTTCATCGTGAATTTCGGCAAGACCTGGCTCACCGGCGCGCTGCCCGAGTTCTGGCTGTTCGCGCTGGGTGCGCTCTTCATCGTCGTGACGCTGCTGCTGCCCAAGGGCGTGGTCGGTCTCTGGGCCCAGATTAAGAATCGGTCGCTGGCCAAGAAGGCGAGGGCGCCGGTATGAGAAGCACCTCCGCGCTCCTCTACCTCAGCGGTGTCACCGTCTCGTTCGACGGCTTCAAGGCGTTGAACAACCTCTCGCTGCTGATCGAGCCGGGTGAGATGCGGGCCATCATCGGCCCCAACGGCGCCGGCAAGACCACCATGATGGACGTCGTCACCGGCAAGACGCGACCGGACTCCGGCGAGGTCGTATTCGACGGTCGTGCCGACCTCACCAAGCTCGACGAAGCGAATATCGCGACCCTGGGCATCGGGCGGAAGTTCCAGAAGCCGACGGTGTTCGAGAACCACACCGTGCGCGACAACCTGCTGCTGGCGCTTGCGGGCCTGCGCAAATGGCACCGCCTGCTGCTGGCCCAGCCGACTAAATCCGAGGGTCAGCGACTGGCCGAGATCCTCTCCATCATCCGCATGGAAGAGCAGCAGCACATGCTGGGTGCGCGCCTCAGCCACGGCCAGAAGCAGTGGCTGGAGATCGGCATGCTGCTGGCACAGGATCCCAAACTGCTGCTGGTCGATGAGCCGGTGGCCGGCATGACCGACGTCGAGACCGAGACCACGGCGCAGGTGCTGCGCGAGATCAACAAGACGCATTCGGTCGTCGTCGTCGAGCACGACATGAGCTTCGTGCGCGCGCTCGGCGTCAAGGTGACCGTGCTGCACGAGGGCTCGATGCTGGCCGAGGGCACGCTCGACCAGGTCAGTGCTGATCAGCGCGTCGTCGAAGTCTATCTGGGGCGATAGCAATGCTCACCGTCCAGAACGTCGATCTCTTCTACGGTGCCGCCCAGGCGCTGCGCTCGGTGTCGGTGTCGGCCACGATCGGCCGGGTGACCTGCCTGCTGGGTCGCAACGGCGTCGGCAAGACCAGCCTGCTGCGCGCCATCGTCGGCCTGCAGCCGATCGCCTCGGGCTCGATCTCCCTCGAGGACCAGGAAATCTCCAAGCTGCCGCCCTACGAGCGGGCGCGGCGTGGCGTGGCGCTGGTGCCGCAGGGCCGCGAGATCTTCCCGCTGCTGACGGTGAAGGAGAACCTCGAGACAGGCTTCGCGCCGGTCGGTCGCGACCAGCGCAAGATTCCCGACGAGGTGTTCGAACTCTTCCCGGTGCTCGATTCGATGCTGAAGCGCCGCGGTGGCGATCTCTCCGGTGGCCAGCAGCAGCAGCTCGCCATCGGCCGGGCGCTCACCATGCGGCCCAAGCTGTTGGTACTCGACGAGCCGACCGAAGGCATCCAGCCCTCGGTGATCAAGGACATCGGCCGCGCCATCACCTTCCTGCGCCAGCGCGGCGACATGGCGATCCTGCTGGTCGAGCAGTATCTCGAATTCGCCCACGAGCTGGCCGACGACTTCGCGGTCATGGACCGCGGCGAGGTCGTGATGTCCGGCACCCGCGAGACGTTCGACGCGGATGCCGTGCGCCGTCACATGACGGTCTAGCCGGGAACCTGGGCGCCCCGCACCAGCTGTCCCGGCCGCTCGCCGGTCAATTCATCGTTCTGTATCGTCTCGACGCCCGCATTGAAGGTATGCCGGTAGCCCGACGCGCGCTGGATCAGACGGCGGCCGCCGGCCGGCAGGTCGTAGACCACTTCGGGGCGCTTGAGCTGCAGCGCCTCGAAATCGATCACGTTGATGTCGGCCTTGTGGCCCGGCGCCAGCAGGCCGCGATCGGCGAGGCCATAGGACAGCGCCGTGCTGCGCGTCTGCTTGGCGATCAGGAATTCGAGCCCTAGCTTCGGCCCGCGCGTGCGATCTCGGCCCCACAGGGTCAGCAGCGAGGTCGGTGAAGAGGCGTCGCAGATCACGCCGACATGGGCGCCGCCATCGGCCACGCCCAGCACGGTGGCGGGATCGGTGATCATCTCATGCACCACATCGAGGCTGCCGGCGGAATAGTTCTCGAACGGCAGCATCAGCAGGCCCTTGCCGCCCTGCGCGAGGATCGCTTCGAGGGCGACTTCCTGCGGCGTGCGGCCGGACCGCTCGGCGATGGCGGCAACCGAGTTGGCGAGATCGGGCTCGTAGTCCGGCCGGTCGGCGATGGGGAACATCTTGTGGAATGTTTCGCCCATGTAGGCCGGCGCACCGCCGACGCGCGGGGCGAGCAGGCGCCGGCGCAGATCGGCATCGGTCGCGAGACGTTCGTAGCGTGCGGCGGGCGCCAGGTCGCGCAGCTCGCGCCACACGGGGTGGGCCGCGAACGGATGAACGGTCGTCTCGAGCCCCATGATCACGCCGATCGGCCGGCTTCCGACCTGGGCATTGGCCTCGTGGCCCGCCGCACGCATGCGATGGATGTTGGTCAAGGTCTCTCGCCACAGGTCGGGCTGGGCATCGACCTGGACCAGCAGGCAGGAGAGCGGCCGGCCAGCCAGCGTCGCCGCTGCTTCCAGCGCCTCGAATTCGCCCGGGCCAAAGTCTGAATTCACCTCGATCACGCCGCGGCCCGCCCGCTTGATGCCCTGGGCAATGCCCAAAAGCTCGGCCTCGCGGGCCGACAGCGAGGGCGTGAAACGACCGTCCCGGGCCTTGTGCTTGGTGGTGCGCGAGGTCGTGAAGCCCATGGCGCCGGCACGCAGCGCTTCCTCGGTGAAGCGTGCCATTTCCTCGATCTCGCGTTCGCTCGGCACTTCGTCGTGCTCGGCACCGCGATCGCCCATGACGTAGAAGCGCAGCGCACCGTGCGGCAGCTGGGCCGCCACGTCGACGGCGCGGGTCATCGAGTCCAGCGCGTCGAGATAGTCGGGGAAGGACTCCCAGTTGAACTTCACGCCCTCGCTCAGGACCGTGCCGGGAATATCCTCGACGCCTTCCATCAGGTTGATCAGGTAGCCCGACTGGCCGGGGCGCACGGGTGCGAAACCGACACCGCAATTGCCGAAGATCGTCGTGGTGACGCCGTGCCACGAGCTGGGCGTGACGAACGGATCCCAGGTCGCCTGGCCGTCGTAGTGCGTGTGGATGTCGACGAAGCCCGGCGCCACGATCAGGCCCGCGGCGTCGGTCTCGCGTCTGGCGGCGCCGAGCCTGGGGCCGACGGCGGCGATCTTTCCGTCTTGCACTGCGACATCGGCGACGCGGCGCGGGGCGCCGGAGCCATCGATCACGGTTCCGTTTCGGATGACGAGGTCAAACATGGCGGAAGGATAGGCCCGGGCGGGTGGTCCGGTCTATGTTCTGTCGTTCCGCCTGGAAAGTTGGGAAGGGGAGTTGAGTTTGTCCAAGCCGCTGCTGTTCACGCCCTTCAAGATGCGTGGCGTCGTTGCGCCCAACCGCTGCGTCGTCTCGCCCATGGTGCAGTACCGCGCTACCGACGGCATGGTGAACGACTATCACCTGGTGCATCTCGGCAAGTTCGCGCTCGGCAAGTTCGGCATCGTCTTCACCGAGAACTGCGCCATCGAACCTCGCGGGCGCGTGACGCAGGGCGATCTCGGCCTGTGGGACGACAGCCAGATCGAGAGCCACAAACGCCTGACGCGGTTCCTGAAGCAGGAAGGCGCGCTGGCCGCCACGCAGATTACCCATTCCGGCCGCAAGGGCTCGACACCGCGCTCGTTCGACAAGCCGGGCGAGCTTGGACCCAAAGAGGCCGGCTGGCAGCGCTGGCAGGTCGTCGGCCCCTCCGAGCTGGCGGCGGGCGAGGGCTACACGACCCCCAAGCAGCTCGGCACGGACGAGATCGACGGATTGGTTAAGAAATTCGGCGAGGCCGCACGCCGCGCCGATGCTGCCGGCTACGACGTGATCGAGATCCACGGCGCGCACGGTTACCTGCTGGCGCAGTTCCTCTCGCCGATCAGCAACACGCGCAACGACCAGTATGGCGGCGACCGCGCCGGTCGCATGCGCTTTCCGCTGGCGGCGGCCAAGGCCGTGCGCACCAACTGGCCCGAGCACAAGCCGATGTTCATCCGCGTCTCGGCCGTCGACGGCGCGGGCGGCTGGGATGTCGAGGACACGATTGCCTACGCCCGGGAGCTGAAGGCGATCGGCATCGACGTGGTCGACACTTCTTCGGGCGGCCTCACCGGCCTCTCGACGGCGCTGCCGATCAAGCGGTCGCTAGGTTTCCAGGTGCCGTTCGCGGCGGCGGTGAAGCGAGGGGCGGACATTCCGACCATGACAGTGGGCCTCATCCTCGACGGGCCGCAGGCCGAGGAGATCCTGCAGTCGGGCGACGCCGACCTGATCGCGATCGGCCGCCAGGCGCTCTACGACCCCTTCTGGGCGCTCCATGCGGCGCAGGAGCTGGGCTGCGACAGCGACTTCGAGATGTGGACGCCGGAATACGGTTGGTGGCTGGAGAAGCGGAAGAACAATCTTCCCCAGGGTAGAAGCAAGTAAGAAGACAGACAGGAAACGCACATGACTGGCATTCTCGCCGGCCTTCGCATCGTCGAAGGCTCGGCCTTCATCGCGGCCCCCCTAGGCGGCATGACGCTCGCTCAACTCGGCGCCGACGTGATCCGCTTCGACGACATCAAGGGCGGGCTCGACAACGACCGCTGGCCGATCACCAGCGACGGCCGCTCGATCTACTGGGCCGGCCTCAACAAGGGCAAGCGCTCGATTGCCGTCGATCTGCGCAATCCCAAGGGCCGCGAACTTCTGACCGCCCTCATAACCGCGCCGGGCGAAGGGGCGGGCATCTTCACCACCAACATGCCGGCGCGCGGCTGGCTCGCCTACGAGGAGCTTTCGAAGAAGCGCGCCGACTTGATCGCGCTCAATATCGTGGGTGCACGCGATGGCTCGGCGCATGTCGACTACACGGTGAACGCCATCACCGGCTTCCCCATGGTGACCGGTCCGGTCGGCCATGAAGGCCCGGTCAACGCGGTGGCGCCGCCGTGGGACCTCGCCACCGCCTATGCCGGCGCCATGGCGATCCTGGCTGCCGAGCGGCATCGCCGGATGACGGGGCAGGGGCAGCGGATCGTGCTGCCGCTGCAGGACATGGCGCTCGCCACGACCTCGGCGCTCGGCTACCTGGGCGAAGCGGTCGTGAACGACGTCGACCGGCCGCGCTACGGCAACGAGATCTTCGGCACCTTCGGTCGCGATTTTAGGACCAAGGACGGCCGCTTCGTCATGATCTGCATCTTCTCCGACCGCCACGTCGATGCGCTGGCGGCGGCGGGCGGCTTCACCGACGCATTCAAGAGGATCGAAGCGACCCAGAACGTCGACCTCAAGACCGACGCGGGCCGATGGATGGCGCGGGCCGAGCTCTGCGCCGTGATCGAACCCTGGGTGGCCGCACAGACCGCGGCCGACGTGGGGGCGGCCCTGAAGAAGGCTGGCGCGCTGTGGGCGCCCTACCAGACCTTCCGCGAGCTGGCGGCCGACAAGGAGGCCGTGCACGACAATCCGCTGTTCACCGTGCTCGACCAGCCCGGCATCGGCCGCTATCCGGTGGCGGCCTCGCCGCTGCAGTTCGGCGCCGTGCCGCGGCAGCCGCCCCGCATCGCGCCCACCCTGGGCCAGCATACGGACGAGATTCTTTCCGCTATCCTCGGCCTGCCGGATCATGAGATCGCCCGGCTGCATGACGAGAAGGTCGTGGGTGGACCCAGATAGAGTTCTCATCGCCGGCGGCGGCATCGGTGGCCTGGCGGCCGCCCTGGCGCTGGCCCAGAAGGGCATCGCCTCGCTGGTGCTGGAAAAGGCTGCCAGGCTGGGCGAGATCGGCGCCGGCATCCAGCTCGGCCCCAACGCCTTCCACTGTTTCGACCGCCTCGGAGTGGGCGAGGCGGCGCGCGGCATGGCGGTCTATATCGACAGCCTTCGCCTGATGGACGCCCTCGCCGACGGCGAGATCACCCATATCGACCTCGGCGACAAATTCCGCGCCCGCTTCGGCAATCCCTATGCCGTGGTCCATCGCGGCGACCTGCATGGCGTGTTGCTGAAGGCTTGCCAGGACCACAAGCTGATCGAGCTTCGCACGCAGAGCGAGGTTACGGGCTACGACCAGGATGGCGGCAGCGTCACGGCGCGGCTGGGTGACGGCACGGCCGCGAAGGGCCGCGCGCTGATCGGCGCCGATGGTCTGTGGTCCGACGTCCGCCGCAAGGTGGCGGGCGACGGCGCACCGCGCGTCTCGGGCCACACCACCTACCGCTCGGTGATCCCGCTCGAACAGATGCCCGAGGATCTGCGCTGGAACGCCGCCACCCTGTGGGCCGGCCCCAAGTGCCACATCGTCCACTACCCGCTGTCCGGCTGGAAGGTTTTCAACCTCGTCGTCACCTACCACAACCACGCGCCCGAGCCGGTCGCCGGCAAGCCGGTGCCGGTCGAGGAGGTGCGCAAGGGCTTTACTCACGTCTGCGAGCGCGCCCAGAACATCATCCGTCATGGCAAGGACTGGCACATGTGGGTGCTGTGCGACCGAGATCCCATCGACAAATGGATCGATGGCCGCGTGGCGCTGCTGGGCGACGCTGCCCATCCGATGATGCAATACATGGCGCAGGGCGCCTGCATGGCGATGGAAGACGCGGTCTGTCTCGCCGATTCGCTGTCGCGCTACGATTCGCTCGAAACAGGCCTCACTACCTACAAGACCCGCCGCGTACTGCGCACCGCGCGCGTACAACTGATGTCGCGCGCCATGGGCGATCACGTCTATCACCCGGATGGGCCGCACGCGGCGCTGCGCAACGTCCTCATGAGTGCCAAGAGCCAGGACCAGTGGCTCGATACACTGGAGTGGCTCTATGGCGGCAACGGCCTCGACTGAGCCGCATGCCATCTCCTGCCAAACCACGTGCTGTCGCCATCGAACTGAATGCGGTGCTGGTGGCATTGATCGACGAGGAGCCGCAGGTGTTGACTCTCGAGGACGGCGCGCTGCTGCCGTCCGGCCCGTTCGAGGGTGACCACCCGACGCTGCAGACCGGCTTGCGCGCCTGGGTCGAGCGCCAGACCCATCATCCGCTGGGCTATGTCGAGCAGCTCTACACCTTTGCCGATCGTTCGCGCGCCGCCGCCACTTCGGGTCGACGCATCGTCTCGATCTCCTATCTCGGCCTCACCCGCGAGCGCGTGACAGCGGCCGGGCACGAGCCCGGCTGGCAGAACTGGTACCGCTACTTCCCCTGGGAAGATTGGCGCGGTGGGACGCCGGCGGTGCTCGCGCGACAGGTAATGCCGCGGCTGCGGCGCTGGATCGATGCGGCGTCCGATCCGGCCGTCCGGCGCGGCCGGCGGCAGCGGATGGACATCAACTTCGCCGAGGCGAGCTGGAACGAGGATCTGGTGCTGCAGCGCTATGAGCTGCTCTACGAGGCCGGCCTCGTGCCCGAAGCCGGCGGGCGCCGGCCGACCACGGATCCGTTGCCGGGTGCGCCGATGCACTACGACCACCGCCGCATCCTGGCCACCGGCATCGCGCGCCTCCGCGCCAAGATCAAATACCGGCCCGTCGTGTTCGAGCTGATGCCGCCCGACTTCACACTGGGCCAGCTCCAGCTTGCCGTCGAAGCGCTGGCCGGCCGGCCCTTGCACAAGCAGAACTTCCGCCGGCTGATCGATCAGCAGGGGCTGGTCGAGGAGACCGGCGGCGTGTCGGCCGAAACAGGCGGCCGGCCGGCCAAGCTCTACCGCTTCCGCCGCGAGATCCTGCTCGAACGCGCCGTCGCCGGCAGCAAGCTGCCCCTCTCGCGCTCTTCCTGAGGGTTCCGCTACGGCGGGCTGACGGCCTTCCAGTCGGCGGCGACGAAGCCCCGGGCGTCGAGCCGCGTTGCCTTGGCGATCGCGGGCTCCGTGCCGCGGCAGATCCAGTTGTAGGCCAGCATGCGCTCCGTCCCGGTGACGACCCGCGGGATGACCTGCGCGTTGACGTTGCCGCGGCAGAACTCGTTCATCGCGGCGCTGGGCGTCTGGTCGATGTCGGCTTTCAGGCACGACGGGCTCTGGGCGTTCTGGCAGACCAGGACACTGCCTGTCATGCAGCGCCAGGAGATGCCGTAGAGCGCGCGCGGGTACTGCGGATTGACGAACGGCGCCACCATCCAGTCCGGGACGGCGGTGCCGGTAAACCGCTGATCGGGTGCGTCGATCGTGCCGACGGCGCGGCAATAGGCCTGGGGGTCGGTGAAGGACGCGGGCTGGGCGAAGGCGCCCATTCCGCCGCCGAGGATCGCCAGACAGACGACAATCATGAAGGCACTGCGCATGCCGTCCTTTCTAGGCGACGGCCGCCCGCTTGTCGAAACCGGGAAAACGGCGGGCTTGACGCGCTTTATGCTCGTTCATAGCATAAGACTATAAATGCTCATAATGAGCATAACAGGTGCCTCATGAATATCTCCCCGCAAGTAGCCCAGCTCTACGACAAGGTGAAGTCGGTGATCCTGCCGGCCGAATGGTCCGAGTTCGCGCCCGACGTCGACGCCATCCTGGCGCTGAAGCGCGAGAAGAACGCCGTCATCCTGGCGCACAACTACCAGACGCCGGAGATCTTCCACGGCGTCGCCGACATCGTGGGCGACAGCCTCGCCCTGGCGCGCGAGGCGATGAAGACCGACGCCGATATCATCGTGCTGGCCGGCGTTCATTTCATGGCCGAGACCGCCAAGCTCCTCAATCCCTCGCGCACCGTGCTCATTCCCGACCTGCGGGCCGGCTGCTCGCTGGCCGAATCGATCACCGCCCAGGACGTGCGCCTGCTGCGCCAGCGCTGGCCCGGTGTGCCCATCGTCACCTACGTCAACACCTCGGCGGCGGTGAAGGCCGAGAGCGACATCTGCTGCACCTCGGGCAATGCGAAGAAGATCGTCGAGAGCCTGGGCGTGCCCAAGGTCATCATGCTGCCCGACGAATACCTGGCGCAGAACATCGCCCGCGAAACCGATGTCGAGATCATCACCTGGGCCGGCCACTGCGAGGTCCACGAGCGCTTCTCCGCCGCGGACGTCCGCCAGGTACGCGCCGGCCATCCCGGCGTGGTCGTGCTGGCCCATCCCGAATGCCCGCCCGAGGTGGTGGCCGAGGCCGATTTCTCGGGCTCGACCGCGGCGATGGCCGACTATGTCGAACGCGAGCGGCCGGGCCGCGTCGTGCTGATGACCGAATGCTCGATGAGCGACAACATCGCGGCATTGCACCCCGAGATCGAGTTCGTGCGGCCGTGCAACCTCTGCCCGCACATGAAGCGCATCACCCTGCCCAGGATCCGCCGCGCGCTCGAAACCATGAGCCACGAGGTGACGATCGATCCCGCCATCGCCGCCCCGGCCCGCCGCGCCGTCGAGCGCATGCTGGCCGTCCGCTGAGGAGAGCACCATGACCTCCATCGTAAACCTCGCCCCATTGCCCCTCCTGATGATCGAGGCGACGGTGCACGCCGCCTTGCTGGAAGATCTCGGCCGCGCCGGCGATCTCACCACCGATTCAATCGTGCCGGCCGGCGCGTGGGCCGAGACGGCGCTGGTGGCGCGCCAGCCGGGCGTCGTGGCCGGCCTCGACGCGGCGGCACTCGCTTTTCGCCTGATCGATCCCGCCATCGAGATCGCGATCGAGCGGCCCGACGGCACGCGGTTGGCGCCGGGCGACCGCATCGCCACCATATCGGGGCCCGCGCGCGGCATGCTGACGGCCGAGCGCGTGGCGCTCAATTTCCTCGGCCATCTCAGTGGCGTCGCCACCGCGACGGCCACGCTGGTGGCGGCGGTGCAGGGCCACAAGGCGCGCATCTGTTGTACGCGCAAGACCATGCCCGGCCTGCGCAGCCTTCAGAAATACGCGGTGCGTGCCGGCGGCGGCGTCAATCACCGCTTTGGCCTCGACGATGCCGTGCTGATCAAGGACAACCACGTTGCCGCGGCCGGTGGCGTGGCGCCGGCGATTCGCGCCGCGCGCGCGGGCGTGGGCCATTTGGTCAAGATCGAGGTCGAGGTCGATTCGCTTGATCAGCTCGACGAGGCGCTGGGCGAGCGTGTCGACGCCGTGCTGCTCGACAACATGGGCCCCGAGATGCTGGCCGAGGCGGTGCGCCGCATCGACGGCCGTGCCATCGCCGAGGCCTCGGGCCGCATCACGCCGGCCACCGCCGGCGCCATTGCCGCCAGCGGTGTCGACCTGATCTCGGCGGGCTGGCTGACGCACAGCGCCCAGGTCCTCGACATCGGTCTCGACTGGCAGCGCCTCAGGCGAGACCGTAGCCGCGAAGTCCGTCCCGCGGCGGCGTGAGTGTCGCTGCCGATCAGGTCAACTGATCAAGTCGGCGCGGGGATGTTCGCGTCCTTGATCACCTTGCGCCAGCGCACGGTCTCGTCGGCCAGGCGCTTGGCATAGGCCTCGGGCGTGCCGCCGGTCGGGATGAAGCCCAGCGACATCAGCCGCTCGCGCACGGCCTCGACCTTGAGCGCTGTATTCACCGCCGCGTTGAGCTGCTGGATGATCTCCGGCGGCGTGCCGGCCGTCGTCGCCACGCCGAAATAGACCGCGGCCTCGAGCTCCGGAACGCCGAGCTCGCTGGCGATCGGCACGGTCGGAATGTTGGCGACGCGGGCCTTGGCGCCGCACAGCAGGCCGCGCATCGTGCCGGCGCGGATCTGCGCATCGACCGGGGTCGTGACGTCGACGAAAGCCACAACGTGGCCGGCGACGGCGTCGCGCAGCGCTTCGGCCGCGGCCTTGTAGGGGATGTGCTGCAGCTTGCCGCCGGTGCGCGTGGCGATCAGCTCGCCCCACAGGTGCGGCAGGCCGCCGGTGCTGGACGTCGAGTAATGCGTCGGACCGGGCTGCGCCTTCACCCACTCGATGAACTCGGCGAAGGTCTTGGCGGGGTTGCTGGCGTTGACGGCGAGCACGCAGGGGATGTCGGCAAGCTGCGCGATCGGCGCGAGATCCTTCTGCGGGTCGATCGCCATCGGCACGTCGAACGCCGGCTGCAGCGCCGCCGTCGTCGTCAGCACCATCAGGCTGGTGCCGTCGGGCTTGCTCTTGGCGATGTTGACCATGCCCACCATCGTGCCGCCGCCCGGCCGGTTCTCGACCACGATGGTCCTGCCGGTGTCCTGCGACATGCGCTCGGCCAGCACGCGGCCCGCCGTGTCGGTCGAGCCGCCCGGCCCGTAGGGCACGACGAGGCGGATCGGCGCGCCCTGCGCCCAGGCAAACGATGGCAGCGACAGGGCAGCGAGGCTTCCGGTGACGAGGGTACGGCGCGCGATCATGACGTGTCCTTCCTGAAGGCGTTTCTTGGAATTGGCTTGTTGGGACTGGTTAGTCAGCCCCAATAATGGCGGCAAGAGGACGGCGTGCGCGTCGTATCGCCAGCCGAACTGTCGGCGCAAGCCGCCGGCGCCCTAGCGGAACGGATTGGGGATGTTGAAGGACGGCAAGGAGATGCTGGGCAGCATCGACGGCACCTTCTCGACCTCCTTCAGGAGGTTGGTCATGCCGGGCGGATCGCTCGCCCCGCCGCGGGTGGCGGAGAAGGAGGGGCCGGCCAGGGGGCCGCGCACGGTCATGATCAGGTAGGGCAGCGACGGTTCCTCGGCGAGGAAGAAGTCGATCGTCGTGTCGGTCGTCGCGTTCTCGAGATGGGTGCGCGTGTGGATGCTGGCGGTGGCGCCGCTGCCCTGGAGCCGCAGGTTCCTGTCGCTCAACACACCCTGGGCGATCTCGATCTCGCCCTGTATCGGATCGTCATGGTTCACGAAGCGGTTCAGCACCAGCGAGACCGCGTTCAGGATATTGCCGACGCCGACGCCGCCACGCTCGCCGAACAGGCTGGCGATATTGCCCAGGGTGAAGTCGATGGCGCCGCCGGTGACGCCGGTCGCCGCGGCGCCGATCATCTGCAGGAAGTGGTTGGCGCTGGGATAGAGATGCCCGCCCAGCCGCGCGCCGCCCGCCAGCGAGGATTTGAGCTGCAACGCCGTCTTGCCCGACCCTTTGAGGACGATGTCGTTGGCATTCAGCACGCCGTCGAGCGCGACCTTGATCAGGCTGCCGACTTCGTTGCTGCCGGAGCTCGCGCGCATCATCTCGCCGATCCGCAGCCCCTCGGCGCTGCCCTTCAGGTGGAACGAGAGCGCGGGCTCGGTCGCATCGACGACGCCCGACAGGTTGAGCGTGCCGCCATAGAGGCCGCCCCTGAGGTGCGTGATCGTGAGCGTGCCGTCCTTCAGATCGGCCGCGATCTCTGCGTTGCCGAGACGTGCCGGCCCGCCTAAAGCGGCCGTCACCAGCTTAAACGTGCCGTCGAAGCCGCGGAGCGAGGCCGTGTCGATCTCGTCCGCTGCGCCAGCCCGGCCGCGTTCGTAACGCCGTGGTGTCGCGCCGCCGCGGAAGAACTTGTCGAACTCGAAGGTCTCCGCCTTCACGTCCGCCGTGATCTGGGGCCGGCCGGCGAGGTGGTCGGCGGAGATCGCCACCGTCATCGGCTGGCCGTCGGCCGTGACGCTGCCCGTGTAGGACATCGACGTGATCTTGCCGTCGGTGACGCCGAGCAGGGCCAGCACGCCGCTCGCCTGCACGGTCGAGCCCAGGGCGCTCACGGCGCCGCGGCGGATGGCGAGGCTTTCCCACGTGCCTGCGACGTCGCCGGCGGCGGACACGCGGCCGAACCCCGTCGGCGGCGCACCCGCCAGTTTCAGCACGCGATCGATGTCGGGCGTCTCGAAGCTGAAGACGACATTGGCGCGCGGCAGCGGCGTCCAGTAGTCGGCCACCGCGCCGCGCACGTCGAGCCGAGCGCCGGCCAGGCTCGCCACCTTGAGGCCGTTGAGCTTCAGCGTGCCGGCCTGTCGCGCGACATCGAGATCGACGCCCGACACCACCTCGCCGCGATAGTCGATCCGGGCGACCTTGAGCTTGAGGCCGAGCGACGGGCCGAGCAGGGCCAGGATGGGCACGACGGCGCCGGCCGGCGAGGTCGACGCGGCCGCCTGCCCGGGCGGCGGCACGAAGGCATCGAGGTCGACGGTGCCCAGCTCGAGCTGCAACTCGACCGACAGCGGGATGGTGAAGGCGACGGTGATGCCGGCCCGGCCCCGGAGCGTGTCGAGCTCGAAGCTCGTGCCGTCGACCTGCACATCGCCGTCGCGCGATCCCATCCGGCCGCGCATGCTGACGCGCGTGAGCTTGTCTGCCGGGATCGCCGAGGTGTCGACCTGCAGCCACGCCAGCGTCTCGCGCAGCTTCGGCCCCTCCAGGCTGAAATCGCCCGACACGCGCGGCCGCGCCGAACTGTCCGACAGGATCGACGCCGCGCGCACCACGAAGTCGCCCGGCAGCTCGACGCCGAATTTCGGCACGGCGATGGCGCCGTTGCGGGCTTCGATCTCGACCGCGATGTTGCGCACGGATTGGCGGTTGTAGATCAGCTCGCCAACGTCGAGTACGAGTTTGGCGTTGAGCCCGATCAGCCAGCTCGGCTCGCGCGCCGTGGCCGGGGTTACCGTTGGCAGGGACGGGGGAGGCGGCGGGGCCGCCTGCTGCGCGGCCTCCTGCTTCTTGGCCTCGACCTCGGGCGGCAGCACGATCTCTTTGAGCCAGCGGTCGAGATCGAGCCGCGCGGCGCTGACGCGCGCCTCGATCGTGGGCACCGGTCCGGCCTTTGCCGCGAGCGACCCGGTGACCGTGTCGCCGCCCAGCACGAGGGTAAAGTCCTTTGCGCTCACGTCGGTCCGCGACAGCGCGACCGGTCCCTCGAAACTGAACTTGCCGGCCAGCAGCGGCGGCACATGGGGCTTCGGCTGGCCCGCGATTCTGGCCAGTGTCTTGACGAACAGCACCAGGTTGTCCGCCGACGCCGACACCGTGCCCGACAGCCGCGCGTCGGGCCCGAGCGCGCTCACGCTGCCCTTGTAGGCGAGCCGGCCGCCGGCTGTGTCCAGCGCGATGTCCACCTCATGGCCCGCCGTCGCCTTGGCCCCGAGCGCGACCGCGAACTTCAGCGGCGTGTCGTCGACCGAACCGCTGCCGGTCAGGGCCACCGGGCCCGTCATCGACGTGGCCGAAGCGGCGAAATCCAGCCTGTCGGCGCTCACAGACAGGCCCGTCCTGGCATCGCTGAAGGAGAGCGTGCCGCCGTCGATGCGGACGTCGTGCACCGGCAGCGGCGCGCTGCCATTGGGCGAGGGCGCGAAGGCCCAGTTGGGCTGGCCCGTGGCGTCGATCTCGAGGTTGATGCGCGGGGCCACCAGCGTCACCTCGGTCGCCTCGATGCCGCCGGTGAGGAGCGCGCCCAGCGACAGCCGCACCGCGACCGACTTCGCCTCGGCCATGTTGGGATTCTGGGCGCCGGCCGCGTTGGCGAACTTGACGCCCTCGAGCCTCACGACCGGCAACGGCAGCAGCGACAGCCGGATCGGCCCCTCGATGGCGAGGTCGCGGCCGGTGGCCTGCTTCACCTCGGCAATGATCCGCGGCTTGTAGCTGTTGAGGTCGATCAGGGAAGGCAGCACCAGCAACGCCACGACCAGCACGCCGATGACGGCGCCGGCGCGGATCAGGAGCTTCTGGTGCGGAAAAGGCGTCACGGTCGGCCTCGTCGCTGGAGACGGCAATACTAGAGTCTTTCCCGCCAAATCAGAATCGCTTCTTCTCCTATCCCGTCTGACCAGGGCTATCGCATATGGCCTTTCTCTGCCCCCGCGAAGCGGGGGAAGTGCCCCCGTAGGGGGCGAAGGGGGTCATCGCCCGCGTACGAGCGCCCCCTCCGCCACAGGCGCTGTAAACAGCGCCGATTCGGGCACCTCTCCCGAGACGGGGGAGGAGAAGCGGAAAGCCACGTGCGATTGCCCTGCCCGAGACAGGAGGAGAGCGATTCCGAATCAGTCGGAAAGACTCTACGCCGGCAGCGCCGCCGTGATCAGGATCTCGATCAGGTCGCCCTCGGGCATGACGGACTGCACGAACGAGCGCACCGGCCCCTCGCCGTCGGGCATCCACGACGCCCATACGCGATCGAAGGCGGGCTTCTGGTCGTGGTCGGTCACCACCACGTCGGCGCGCAGGATGCGCGTGCGGTCGATGCCGGCCCTCGCCAGGTGCGCGTCGAGCAGCGCCAGGGTCGCCGCGGTCTGGCCGGGCAGGTCGAGCGACTTGTCGGGCGAGGTCGCCACCGCATTGAGCAGCCCGCCGCCGCCCGGGAAGCGGTAGATCGACACCGCCGACTTGGAAGGCAGGGCCTTGTTGGGAACGCGGCTGATATCGGGGTGGGGCAAGCGATTACTCCAAGGTTGTCATTCACAGCGAAAAGGTTGTCATCCTGAGCGAAGCGAAGGATCCTTCGTTCCAGCGCAAAGGTAACCTCGCGCGGGCAGGCAACGGTACCCGTCCGCGGGAGAGACAAGGAGACTATTTCCATGACCACGATACCCGACGTCTACATGGATTTGTTGCTGGAGAAGAAAGCCTTCGCCCACCTGGCGACGGTGATGCCCGATGGCTCGCCGCAGAACACGCCGGTGTGGTTCGACTTCGTTGACGGCAAGGTGCGCGTGAACTCGGCGCTCGGGCGCACCAAGGTGCGCAACATGAAGCAGGGCGCGAAGGTGGCGCTCTCGATCATGGACCCGGACAATCCCGACCGATACGTCCAGCTACGCGGCACCGTGACGGGCGTGCGGCAGGACGATGTCGCCGCCCGACACATCGACCAGCTCGCGTTCAAATATCTGGGCCTAGACAAGAACCCCTATGCGAAGGCGGAAGATGTGCGGGTGATGTTTGAGATTTCCGTGTTCTCAGTGCAGGGAATGAGTTGATCGGGCGTTCTTTCGCCACGGATTCCTGAAATAGCAAAGCTAGGTTGCCGCGGGGAGGGAGGCGTTAATGACGGTAGCCGACAATTTGCTCACGTTACAGGCGGAGGAAGATCGCATTAGGTCAATCAGTCTCGCCCATATTCGCCAGCATGAGGACTTGGGCCTTCACGCCGACGCGATTGAGGCTGCAATGTCGGTGATCGAGCACTTCACAGCAGGATGGCTTACGGCCGACTTGGACGAACTAACTATCCAGCATCTTGGTATCCGCTTGTTCAACGCCGCCGCTTCGGCTTGGCGGTTGTTGCTATGCGGCTACTACCAGAACTCGACGGCGCAATTGCGCGACCTATTGGAAACGGCATTCTTGTTGGACTATTTGGGTACTGCGCCCGGGCTCGTGGCGACTTGGCGTGATGCACGCAGTGCAGCTGATCGCGACCAATTTCGACCGGTCAAGATCCGAGAATCACTCGACACTCGCGACGGGTTCAAAGAACGGAAGCGTGCGGATCACTAACCGCATTGCCATCATCTCATCGCGTTCCTACATGATGCGACATGCGTGAACTCCTCTCCGAATCCCGCCTCTCCGACATCATCGAGCAGGCGCGCGGCCACGCACCGGCTGACCTCGTCATAAAAGACGTCGGCATCCTCGACCTCACCTCGGGCGAGATCAAAACCGGCGACATCGCCATCGCCGGCGACCGCATCGTCGGCACGCACGAGACTTATCGGGGCGCCACCGAGATCGACGGGCGCGGCCTCACCGCCGTGCCGGGGTTCATCGACGCCCACGTCCATTGCGAATCCACCCTGGTCACGCCGCTGGAGTTCGACCGCTGCGTCGTGCCGCGCGGCACCACCACGGCGATCTGCGATCCGCACGAGATCAGCAACGTGCTGGGCATCCCAGGGCTGAAGTATTTCCTCGAGTGCGCGATGGTCACGGTGATGGATTTGCGCGTCCAGCTCTCGTCGTGCGTGCCGTCGACCCATCTCGAAACCTCGGGCGCCACCTTGGAGGCCGAGGATCTGCTGCCGTTCAAGCATCATCCCAAGGTGCTGGGGCTGGCCGAGTTCATGAACGTGCCGGGCGTGCTGGCGCGCGATCCCAAGGTGCTGAAGAAGCTCGCGGCCTTCTCCGACGTGCAGATCGACGGCCATTCGCCGCTGCTGTCGTCCTATGATCTCAATGCCTATATCGCATCAGGCGTGCGCAACTGCCATGAGACGACGTCGGCGGAGGAAGCGCGCGAGAAGCTGCGCAAGGGCATGCAGATCCTGGTGCGCGAGGGCACGGTGTCCAAGGATCTGGCGGCGCTGGCCGAGCTGATCACGACGGAGCGCGCGCCGTTCCTGGCCTTCTGCACCGACGACCGCAACCCGCTCGACATCGCCGAGGAGGGCCATGTCGATTACCTGATCCGCGCCGCCATCCGGAAGGGCGTGAAGCCGCTCAACGCCTATCGCGCCGCCACCTGGTCGGCCGCCCGCCACTTCGGCCTGTTCGACCGCGGGCTGGTGGCGCCGGGCCAGCGCGCCGATCTCGTGCTGCTGGAGGATTTCGAAACCTGCGCCGTGAAGCAGGTGATCTGCCGGGGCGCCCTGGTCACTCCGGACCGGTTCCGGACGCGGCCGGACGTGGCGCTGGTCGGGCTCGATTCGGTGAAGCTGCGGCCGGTGACGGCTGGGACGTTCCGGGTTCCGGCGGGTGCGGGCGGATCGCCGCCGGTGATCGGCATCCGGCCGGGCCAGATCCTGACGGACCGGCTCTCGGTCCCGGTGGCGCGGCGGGACGGCGCCTTCGTGGCCGATACAGCGTCCGATGTGCTCAAGGTGGCGGTGCTGGGCCGCCACAACACCGAGGGCAGGGTCGGGCGCGGGTTCGTGAAGGGTTTCGGCATCGCGCGCGGCGCCATCGCCTCGTCGATCGGCCACGGCAGCCACAATGTCTGCGTCATCGGCTGCACCGACGCCGACATGGCCGTCGCCGTGAATCGCCTGATCGCGCTGAAGGGCGGCTTCGTGGCCGCCGTCAATGGCCAGGTGGTGGCCGAGCTGGCCCTGCCCATCGCCGGCCTGATGAGCGACCAGCCGTTCGAGACGGTGGAGCAGGGGCTGCGGGCGCTGCGCACCGCCGTGCGCGGCCTCGGCACCACGCTGCACGAGCCCTTCCTGCAGATGGCCTTCCTGCCGCTGCCGGTGATCCCCCACCTCCGTATCACCGACAAGGGCCTGGTCGACGTCGATAAATTCGCACTGGTCTAACCGTCGCCCCGAGCGAAGCCGAGGGGCCTTGCCTGCAACAGACGAGGTCTCTCCACTACGCCTCGCTGCGCTCGGCTCCGGTCGAGACGACGGAAATATTTGCTGTCCCCGGCGGGCTGCACACGAAATCGTGATGGAAAAATACTTGCAGGTTGAACAGGTTTTGAGTTAAGTTTACGATAGCATCGCCACGAAATGCGCAGGCCGCCCGGATCACCGATCCGGAGCGGCCTTTTTCGTGGACCGGTGGCGTCCCGCCACCAAGAACCTTTGGCCATGCCCCGCCCGGCGCGCCCGCCGGGTATAGTTCCCTGGAGGACCAGGGGAGGTCCCGCGGTCTGTACCGGATATTCGGTGTCCGACTACTGAACCGTGAGTAGCAAGCACAAGGCCGCCCCACCGCATTGACTGTCCGGCAGGTGGGTGGACCGAGGCGCAAAAACGCGTCCCAGCACATAGTTTTGACGGTCTACTGTGGCCGCCCGAGGTGGGGCCGCAGGGTCAGATTCTCGTCGATGTCACAGGTGGGCGCTCAGCCTGTGTCACAACATTTGTCTCAACTTGGTGTGACAATCTGGGATGTGACATTCACTTGTCGAACCAGACGTCCTCGAAGCGCGAGCCGTTGTAGAGGCTGTTCACCATGGGGCTGAAACCCTTGACGTAGGGGTGCCAGCAGCTCCCCGAGGCGTTCCACATGATGATGGGCCGGGCGCCGTCCTCGAGCAGCTGCTTGTCGATCTGCCAGACGATTTGCTTCCGCTTCTCCACGTCGGTCTCGGCCGACTGCACCGGGAACAGCTTCTCGATCTCGGGATTGCAGTAGCCGGTGTAGTTGCGCTCCGACTTGCAGGCGTAGTGCTCGAAATAGGTCTGGTCGGGATCATCGACGCCGTTGCCGGTGGTGTTGAGGCCGATCGAGTAGTCCTTGCGCGCCACCTTGGCGAACCACAGCGAGGTGTCGACGAGCTCGAGCTCGCCGTCGATGTAGACCTCCTTGAGCTGGTCGATCAGCAGCACGGCGGGGTCGCGGTAGAGCAGGTGGTTGCGGGTGGCGACTTTTAGCTTGAGCTTCTTGTCCGGTCCGTAGCCCGCCTTCTTCATGATCTCGCGGGCTTCCTCGCGGTTCTTCTTCACGTCGGGTCCGTAGCCCGGCACCGCGTCGTACATCGCCTGGGGCAGGCCCCACACGCCGTTGGGCGCCGGCTCCATGACGCCGCCGATGTCGGCCTCGCCCTGGTTGATGATGTCGATGAAGGTCTTGCGGTCGATGCTGAGCAGCATGGCGCGGCGGACGTCGGCATTGTCGAACGGCGGCGCCTCGCGGTTCACGATCAGGTTGGTGCTGTTGTTCATCGCCGCCACTTCGCAGATCGCCTTGGGCGACTGGGTCTTCATGTCCTTCAAGAGCGGAATGGTGACGGCATAGGGCGCCGTCATGTCGTAGCGGTTGGTCACGAAGCCCAGGATCGCCGTGGCGCGGGCCGGCACGATCGAGAACTCGATGCCGTCGAGGTAGGGCTTGCCCTTCTTGAAGTAGTCGGGATTGCGGGTGAGCCGCACGATCTCCTTCTGCTTCCATTCGGCGAGCTTGAACGGGCCGGTGCCGATCGGTTTGGTCCGCATTTCGGCGGCCGTGGCGTGGCAGGGATAGACCGGGCTGTAGCCGGAGGCCAGCAGCACCAGCAGCGAGGGCTGCGGGGCGCCGAGATGGAAGGTCGCCTCATAGTCGCCGTTGGTCGTGATCTTCTCGACGTTCCAGTACCATGACGAGCGCGGGTTCTTGCGCAGCTTGGTCTCGCCCTTGCCGGCCAGCATGTCCCACGTGCACTTCACGTCCTTGGAGGTGAACGGCTTGCCGTCGTGCCATTTCACGCCCTGGTGCAGCTTGAAGGTGAGCTGCTTGCCGTCGGCGCTCCACGCCCAGCTTTCGGCCAGGTCGGGCCGGATGGTCTTCAGGCTGTTCTGCGGGATCTGCTGATCGAACAGCACCAGGTTGTTGTAGATTCCCATGAAGGGCACGACCGTCGAGGTCGTGGCCTCCTCGAGGATCGAGGCGCTTGGCGGGTTGTCCTGGAAGTACATCCTGAGCGTCCCGCCGCTCTTCTGCGCCAGCGCCGGAGATGCAGCGATTCCCAGGGCCGCCAGGGCGCACGATACTCCCGTCCAAAACCGCATTTTCATTCCTCCCTGCCTCGATTTGCAGAGAGGATGAACGGTCGGGCCGGGCGCGTCGAGAACGCTGCGTTACCGTGCTTCGCTTAGCGGATCATGGCCCTGAGCATGGACGAGACCAGGTCGGTGGCGAGCACGAGGACCAGGATCACGATCACGCAGGCCGCGGTGTCCTCGTAGGCGAACAGCTTCATCGAGCTGATCAGCTCGAAGCCGATACCGCCCGCGCCCACCATGCCGAGCACGGTGGAGACGCGAATGTTGGTCTCGAAGCGATAGAGCACGACGCCGATCCAGGTCGGCAGGACCTGCGGCAGCACGCCGAACACGATGCGCTGCAGCGTTCCGGCGCCGGCGGCGCGCAAGGCGTCGAGCGGGCCCTCGTCGATCTCCTCGATGGCCTCGGCGAAGAACTTGCCCAGCATGCCG
The DNA here is from genome assembly GCA_947474005.1 of Alphaproteobacteria bacterium. GTDB lineage: Bacteria > Pseudomonadota > Alphaproteobacteria > Reyranellales > Reyranellaceae > Reyranella. The sequence continues at coordinate 39,562 of CANJHI010000001.1, forward strand.
GCGCCATGCAGCGCGATGGCCAGCACGCCGGCGAACGGGCCGAGGCCGACGGCGGCCACGAAGATCAGCGCCAGGATGATCTCGTTGATGCCGCGCATCACGTTCAGGACCTGGCGCAGGCCGTGGAACACCCAGGCGTAGGGCGAGAGGTTGCGCGCGGCGAAAAAGCAGACCGGCAGGGCCAGCACGATGCCAAGCAGCGTGCCCCAGAGCGCGATCTGCACCGTCTCGACGGCGGGCTTCACCAGCTTCTGCATGAAGGCGAAGTTGGGCGGCAGCATGCGGCTGATGAAGTCGGCAATCCACGGCAGGCCGTCGATGAAGCCGGTGATGCTGAGGTGGGTGCCCTGGGCCGACCACCACAGCACGGCCGCCGAGAGGCCAAGAATGGGGGCCAGGATCCACCAGCCGAGCGGACCGCGCGGCTTGTTGACGACGAATTGCAGGGACATGGCTAGGCCCTTTCTTCGACAGCGGCGGCGGCGATGACCGCCTCAGCCGCGGTGCGCCGGCGCTCGGTGAGGCGCTGGGCGGCGTCGAGCACGTTGGGATCGTCGAGGCCGGGGTAGATGCTGCGGATGACGTCGCCGCTCACGCCTGATGGTGGGCCGTCATAGACGATCTGGCCGGCGGAGAGGCCGACCACGCGCTCGGCGAACTCCAGCGCATAGTCGATCTGGTGCAGGTTGCAGAGCACGGCGATGTTGGATTCCTTGCAGCTCTTCTTGAGATAAGTGAGCACGGTGCGCGAGGTCTTGGGATCGAGGCTGGCCACCGGCTCGTCGGCCAGCATGAACTTGGGCTGCTGCGCCAGCGCCCGGGCGATGCCCACCCGCTGCTGCTCGCCACCCGACAGCGCATCGGCACGGCTCTTGGCCTTGTGCGACATCGCGACCTGTTCCAGGCAATGCATCGCGATACGGACGTCGGCTTCGGGGAAGAGCTGCAACGAGCTGAGAATGGGTGAGAGATCGGCCATGCGGCCGACCAGCACGTTCTTCAGCACGCTGAGGCGCTTCACCAGATTGTGCTGCTGGAAGATCATGGCGACGTTGCGCCGAAGCAGGCGCAGGTCGCGGCGGTTGGACGACAGCGACGTGCCGTCGACCACGATGTTGCCGGCGGTCGGGTCGATCAGCCGGTTGATGCAGCGCAGCAGCGTCGATTTGCCGGCGCCCGACGGCCCCAGCACGACCACGAACTCGCCGGGCCGGATCGACAGGCTGACGTCGCGCAACGCCTGGTGCTCGCCGTAGGACTTGGCGAGGCCTTTTATTTCGATCATGTGCGGCCCCCGATCATCGCCCGCTACTTCTGCTTCTTGAGGTCGATGTTCGCGAGCTTCGCGGTCTCGCGCACGATGTCGTAGGCTTGGTCGTTGGTTTCCTTGAAACCGTTCAGCTTGCCCTGGTCGGACCAGTTGAGGTCCTTGATCGACAGGAACGCGGCCTTCACCTTGGCCTTCATCTCGGGCGAGAGGTCCTTGCGCCACACCATGGGCGACTCGGGGATCGGCGCGGATTCCCATACGACCTGGATCTGGTCGGCCTTGATGTGGCCCTTGGCGATGGCGGCATCGAGGATGCGGTCGGCGATGGTGGCGGCGTCGACCTTGCCGTTGGCCACGGCCAGCGCGTTGGCGTCGTGGGCGCCGGTGAAGAGCACCGTCTTGAAGTCGCGCTTGGGATCGATGCCGGCCTTGATCAGGCCCGCCAGCGGGAAGGCGTAGCCCGAGGTCGAGGCGGGATCGACGAAGGCGAAGTTCTTGCCCTTGAGATCGTCGAGGGTTTTGATGCCGCTCGACTTCAGGGCGATGATTTTGCTGTGATAGTAGGTGCGGCCGGCCTTGGCGGTCTCGGCGATGGCGAAGGCCTCGACCGGCGTCACGGTGGTGGCCAGCACGTAGGAGAACGGCCCGAGGTAGGCGATGTCGAGATGCTTGGCGCGCAAGGCCTCGATGACGCCGTTGTAGTCGGTGGCGACGAAGCCCTGGACCTTGTAGCCGGAGTTCTTCTCGACCGCGTCGAGGATGTCCTTGCTCTGCGCCAGCATGGCCCGCGAATCCTCCGACGGGATCAAGCCGACCTTGAGGACCTGCGGAGCAGCCTGGGCGTAGGCGCTGCCTGAGCCGGCCAAGAAGGTGCCGGCGGTGAGAAGTCCGAAATCGCGACGCGTCATCCTGGTCATTTTTTCCTCCGTTATTCGTCTTTTCTTGTTTAAGCGGCCATTTCGGCCAACAACGTCTCCCGTCGTCCGATGAAATTGCGACCTCGGTCGCCCGCCAGTGCGTCGTCGACCAGCGCCGCCCAGTCGCGCGCGGCAATGCCGTGCTGGGTGGCGTCGGGCGAGATGCCGAGCTTCTTCAGTAAGGTTTCCAGCCGCGCTGCACCCGCCGTGAGGTCGGGTCCGAAGATGCGGCGCAGCGAGGCATCGCAGGCGGGATCGCAGCCGGCCACGGCGCGCATCACCATGGGCAGGCTGAAGGAACAGGCAATGCCGTGCGGCACGCCGTGATGCAGCGTCAGATGGTAGGAGAGCGCATGGGCGAGCGCCGTGCGGGTGTTGGAGAAGGCCAGGCCGGCGAACAGGCTGGCGCGGGCCACGCGCGTCCGCAGGGCCTCGTTTCGGAGATCGTCGGCCAGCAGCGGCAGGGCGTCGAGCACCTCGCGAGCGGCGACTTCGGCCAGCGATCCCGACACCGGGTTGGCGTTGACGTTCCAGATGCTTTCCAGCGCGTGGCTGAGCGCATCGAGGCCGGTGCTGATGGTGATGGCGCGCGGCAGCCCAAGGGTCAGCAGCGGATCCACCAGCGCCGCCTCGGGATAGAGCGTGTCGCGGGCCAGCGAGTATTTCTTCATCGCCCCGGTGTCCCACACCGTGGCCCACGAGGTGACCTCGCTGCCGGTGCCTGCCGTGGTCGGGATGGCGATGATCGGCGTCCGGCCGAGTGCCTCGCCACCAGTGCCTGTCTCCAAGTGGCGTCGCGCCCTGTCGAAATCTCCTGACGCGGCCGCCAGGACCTTGGCGGCATCCATCACCGAGCCGCCGCCCAGGGCCACGATCGCCTCGACGGGGCGTGCTGCGGTGGCATAGGTCCGGCAGGACTCGGCCAAGCCGATGAAATCCGGATTGGGGCCGATGTTGCGCACCATGACGGTGGGCGAGCCGGCCAGCGCCACGACGCGGCGCGTCAACTCGGCAAAGACACCGCCGCCATTGGCGTCGTCGTAGGTCGCCAGGCAATAGGCCCGGCCGGCCAGGACCTTGCCCAGCGTCTCGAAGACGCCGGCGCCGAACTTCACGTCGACCGGATTACGGTAGCGCCACATCCGCGCCTCTCTCCCATAACTCTGTTGCTCTTTTGTGGACAAGTCTCCGGCCGGGTCTCACATTTATCCAATTCAAAGATTCTCCAACTCACATTGAGAAAATCAATATGAGACACACCCAGCTCCGCTCCTTCCACGCCGTCGCCCAGCGGCTCAGCTTCACCGCGGCGGCGCGCGCGCTCGGCGTCAGCCAGCCCACCATCACCACCCAGGTGAAGTCGCTCGAGGCCGAATTCGGCCTGGAACTGTTCGTCCGGCGTGGCCGGCGCATCGAGCTCACCGAAACGGGCGGCGGCCTGCTCGACATCACGCGCCGGCTGTTCTCGGACGAAAAGGAAGCGGCGGACTACCTCAACGAAACGCGGGGGCTGAAGACGGGTCATCTGCGCGTCGGCGCGGTGGGTCCGTACCATGTCACCGATATGCTGGCCGCCTTCAACGCGCGCTATCCCGGGATCTACGTGTCGGTGACCGTCGGCAATTCACGCGACACGCTGCGCGACCTGCTGGACTACCGCACCGACGTTGCCGTGCTGGCGCATGTCGACCCCGACCTCCGGCTGATCGCGATTCCCTACCGGCGGCACAAGGTCGTGGTCATGTGCCCTGTCGACCACGCCTTCGCCCAGCGCCGCACCCTTCGCGCCCGCGATATGGAAGGGCAGCGCCTGATCGTGCGCGAGGCCGGCTCGACGACGCGCCGCGCCTTCGATCAGGCGATGCGCGAGGCCGACACGCGGCCCAAGGTCGTGATGGAGATCGGCAGCCGTGAATCGATTCGCGAGGCGGTGGCCAAGGGGATCGGGCTCGGTGTCGTGTCGGAGGCCGAATACATCCCCGATCCGCGCATCCATGCCCTGCCGGTGACGGATGCGGAGATCTACACCTACGCCCACGTCGTCTATCTCAAGGAGCGGCAGAACGCGCGCCTGGTGCGCGCTTTCCTCGAAGTGCTGGGCGGATTGCTGGGGGCTAGTTCGCCATCCAGCCGCCGTCGACCATCAGGTTCTCGCCGGTGATGAAGGTCGCTTCGTCGGAAGCGAGGAAGAGGGCCGCATTGGCGACATCCTCCGACCGGCCGAGGCGCGGTAGCGGCGTGCGGTCATTCGAGTAGTCGATCCAGCGCGGCTCGACTGCGCGGCCACCCTTGCCGGTGAGAATTTTGCCCGGCGCCACCGCGTTGCAGATAATGCTGTCGCGGCCGTAATCCGAGGCGATCTGGCGCGTGAGATAGACCACGGCCGACTTCGAGACGCCGTAGGAGAAATCCTCGGGCGAGGAGATCATCCCGTGCTGGGAGGAGATGTTGACGATGCGCCCGCGCGCCTCGTTGCGGATCTCCTGCGTCAGCATGCGGCGCACGGCGGCGCGGCACATCAGGAAGACGCCGGTGACGTTCACCTCCATCACCCGGTTCCATTCGTCGAGGCTGGTGTCGGTGAGCTTCTTGCCGCTGCGGATGACGGCGTCGTTGACCACGATGTCGAGCCGGCCGGTCGGCAGCGCGGCCCGTCGCACGGCCTCGTCGACATCCTTCTCGTTCGAGACGTCACCCTGGAAGAACGGCACGTCCAGGATCTTGTGCGTGGGCTCGCCGCCCTCGACCACCGCCTCGGTGATGTCCATCAGCAGGAGTGCGGCACCTTCGGCACGGAACCGGGTCGCAATGGCCCGGCCGATGCCCGAGGAGGCGCCGGTAATGAGAGCAGTCTTCCCGGCGAGCCGTTTCATCGCCCGGCGTCAGCCTCGACGCACACTCGCGCCGCCGTCTACCGGCAAGGTGACGCCCGTGATGAAGCTCGCCTCGTCGGAAGCTAGGAAGAGCGCGGCGTTGGCCACGTCCCAGCCGGTGCCCATCTTCTTGCCCAGCGGCACCTTGGAATCACGCTCGGCTTCGACCTCGGCGCGCGTCTTCTTGAAGGTGCGGGCCCGCGTGTCGACGGCCATTGGTGTGTTCATCAGGCCGGGCAGGATGACGTTGGCGCGGATGCCGTACTCGGCGTTCTGGTAGGCGAGCTGCTCGGTGAAGGACACCATCGCCGCCTTGGTCGCCTTGTAGGCGACGTAGGGATAGGTGGTGATCACCGCCATCGAGGAGATGTTGATGATGGCGCCGCTCTTCTGGGCGCGCATGATCGGGATCACGTGCTTGGCGGCCAGGATGCAGCTTTTCAGGTTGATCGCCACGCAGCGGTCGAACGCTTCCTCGGTGATCTCGAGCAGCTCGGCGTCGCCGCCCGAGAGGCTGACGCCGACGTTGTTGTGCAGGATGTCGATGCGGCCCCAGCGGCTATGCGCATCGGCCACCATGGCCTTGATCTCGGCCTCCTTGGTGACGTCGGCCTTGAAGGCCATCGCCGTGCCCTGGTTGGCACCGATCATCTCGACCGTTTCCTGGGCCGATTTGAGATTGTGATCGACGCACAGGACCTTGGCGCCTTCACGCGCGAAGGTGAGGGCCGTGGCGCGGCCGTTGCCCATGCCCTCGCCGGGACTTTGGCCGGCTCCGACGACGATGGCGACGCGATCTTTGAGGCGCATGTCAGCTTACTCCCGGAATCGGATACTGCTTCAGGACTTCCTTGTAGTAGGGCTCGTTGTCCATCTTCATGGTCGCGAGCACGCGTACGACCGCGCAATAGAAGGCGATGGTGAGCACGAGATCGGTCATATGCTCATTGCTGAGGTCCTTCTTGATCTCGGCAAAGGTTTCATCGGACATGGACAGGTCTCGAACCATCTCGCGCGCCCCTTTCAGGATCGCGCGAGCGAGAGGCTCCAGCTTGGACGGCTTGCCCTCGGTCTCAAGGAAGAGGTTCTGGATGTCCTCGTCGGTGACGCCGAATTCCTTGCCGATCTTCACGTGGTGCGTGAACTCGTATTCCGACTTCTCCATCCAGCCGACCTGCAGGATGGCGAGCTCGCGCAGCCTCGAATCGAGCGTGCTCTTGTTGCGGATGTAGCCGCCGATACCATGGAAGGCACGCGCCATGCCGGGCGAATTGACGAGCAAACGCGTGAGATTGATCGGCCGCTTCAGAAGTTCCTTGTGTTCGGGCGGAAGCTGATCGACATCGAGATAGGGCAGGCGGGCCATCTTGTTCGTCTCCTCACTGAGCGGCTGAATCGCGTTCCGGGCCCTGCAGCGTGACGCCGCCGTCGACCACCAGCACGTGGCCGGTGATGTAGCGGGCGTGGTTGCTCAGCAGGAATCGCACGGCATGGCCGATATCCCAGCCGGTGCCTTCGATCTTGAGTACCGAGGCCTTGGCGCGTTGGGCGCGGTTGGCTTCGCTCATGCCGTTGCCGCGATTGACCATCGGCGTGTACATCGGGCCGGGGCAGATGCAGTTGACCCGGATATGGTCCTTGCCGTGATCGACCGCCATCGCCTGGGTAAGGCCGATGACGGCGGCCTTGGAGACCGTGTAGGTGGTGAGGCCGCGTGGCCTGAGGGCCGAGATCGACGAGATATTGACGATGGCGCCGCCCTTGGCGGTCTTGATCATGGCCGGGATGGCATGCTTTGAGAGCAGGAACATCGTCTCGACGTTCACCTGCATCACGCGCCGATATTCCTCGGGCTTTTCGTCGACCACGCTGGCGCGGCTGCCGATGCCGACGTTGTTGTCGAGGAAGTCGAGCCGGCCCCAGCGGTCGACCGCGGCATCGACCAGCCGCTTGCATTCGGCTTCCTGGGTGACGTCGCCGGCATGCGCCGCCGCCGTGCCGCCCTCGGCCTTGATCATCTCGGCCGTGCGCTCGGCGAGTTTCAGATCGAGGTCGGCCACCAGCACCTTGGCGCCGCCGCGCGCCAGCAGGATCGCCGCCGCGCGGCCGTTGCCGATACCGTCGCCCACCGCGCCGCCGCCGGAAATGATCGCTACCTTGCCGGACAGGCCGGCATCGTCCTCGGGACCCTTCATCTCATTCTCCTCATGGCAAACCAGCGCCCGGCACGTCGACTCGCATCGTCTCGATACGGCCTTCGAGCGTCTTGGCCGTGGTCGGCCCGCTTTTCGAATTGGTGACGACAAACAGGGTACGCCGGTCCTTGCCGCCCAGCATGCAGGCGTAGGCGCCGCGAGGTGCCAGATCGAGGCTGTGCGTGATCCTTCCGCCTTCGAGGACGCGCAGCACGCGGCGGCCGAACGGATCGCTGACCCAGATCGCCCCCTCTTCATCGAGGCAGATGCCGTCGGGGAAGCAGCCCTCGATGGTAGCCCAGGTTCGGCGATTGGAAAGCGTGCCGTCGGTCGCGACATCGAACGCCGTGAGGCGATGGGCGAAGGTCTCGCCCACGATCATGGTCTTGCCATCAGGCGTGATCACGGTGCCGTTGGGAAACAGGAGATCATCCGTCGCCTTGTGCACCGAGCCGTCGGGGTCGACACGAATCAGGCAGGTCGTGCGCTGGGCCTCGCCGGCATGCCGATCGAAGCCGAAGTTGCCGACATAGGCGCGGCCTGCTCCATCGACGATCATGTCGTTGCAGTGACCGGTCGCCAGCGATCCCAACTCGGCCTCGACCGAGAGCTTGCCGCCCGAGAAGCGCATCAGGCGGCGGTCGGTCATGCTCACGATCAGCATCGTTCCATCGGGCCGCCAGCCCAACCCCGATGGTTGACCCGGCACTTCCACGATCGTCTCCGCCTTGCCGCTCTCGTCGACGGTCCGGACCTGGTGAACGTAGAAGTCGGAGAAGTAGAGCCGGTTGTCCCGCCAGCGCGGCCCTTCGCCGAAGGAGAGGCCGGTGAGGAGGGGGGCGAGCTTCATTGCCTCTTCCTCACGTCACGGCATCCCAGTCGATGCGGAAGCTGTCGCCGTGGGGCTTGATGTATCCCGCGTTGGCGCCAGGGAAGTGGGCGGGGCAGAGTAGCGCATTGGTCTCCACGCAATCCTCCAGCAGCTTGCGGCGGCTCCGGGCCGACATCTCCTGGTCCCAGCAGAACTGGCTCGACCAGTCGGGATGATAGACCTGGATCGGGTGATGCATGATGTCGCCCGAGAAACAGGCCTGTTTGCCACCGTCCTTCAGGTTGATGGCGATCGAGCCAGGCGTGTGGCCGGGGTAATCTTTTATGGTGAGCAGCGGATCGGGCTGGTGGTCGCTTTCGATCATGACGGCCTTGCCGGCCTCGACAATCGGCAGCACCGAATCGTCGAACGAGCCGTCGTTGACGCCGTCCTTGGTCTTGCGCTCGTTCTCCCAGTGCGCGTACTCGCGCTTGGCGAAGAGGTAGCGGGCGTTGGGAAAGGTCGGCACCCAGCGGCCATTCTCGAGCTTGGTGTTCCAGCCCACGTGATCGACATGCAGGTGCGTGCACATCACGAAGTCGACCGACTCGGGCGGACAGCCGCAAGCCTTCAGGCGATTGAGGAATGGCGTGTCGAGCTTGTTCCAGGCCGCGTTGTGGCGCTGCTTGTCGTTGCCGAGGCAGGTATCGATCAGGATGGTGTGACGGCCGGTCTTCACGACCCAGGTGTGCACCGAGCCGACGAGGCGGTCGGAGCCTGCCTCCACATGATCGGGCACCATCCAGCCCTTCTGGGCGTCGAAGGCCTGCTGGTCGAACTTGGGAAACATGCGGTTGGGCCGAAAGCCCGCGGCGCAGAGCTCCTCGACTTTCTCGATGGTGGCGCCACCGATCTTGCGAACCGTCATGGCGCTTCCCCCTAGAACGTGACGACGCTGCGGATCGATTCGCCCCGGTGCATGAGGTCGAAGGCGTCGTTGATCTTCTCGACCGGCATGGTGTGGGTGATCAGCGAATCGATGTCGATCTTGCCGTCCATGTACCAGTCGACGATCTTCGGAACGTCGCGGCGGCCCTTGGCGCCGCCGAAGGCCGTGCCCACCCAGGTACGGCCGGTGACGAGCTGGAAGGGACGCGTCGCGATCTCCTGGCCTGAGCCGGCGACGCCGATGATCACCGACTTGCCCCAACCGCGGTGGCAACATTCCAGCGCCTGGCGCATCAGCTTGGTGCTGCCGACGCATTCGAAGGAATAATCCGCGCCGCCGTCGGTCAGCTCGACGAGATGCGCCACGAGATCCTTGTCACCGAGGTCTTTCGGATTGACGAAGTGCGTCATGCCGAACTTGCGGCCAAGCGCCTCGCGCGCCGGGTTGAGGTCGACGCCGATGATCATGTTGGCGCCGACCATGCGGGCGCCCTGCAGCACATTGAGGCCGATGCCGCCCAGGCCAAACACCACGACATTGGCGCCTGGCTCGACCTTGGCGGTGTTGATGACAGCGCCGATGCCCGTCGTGACGCCGCAGCCGATGTAGCAGACCTTGTCGAACGGCGCGTCGGGGCGAATTTTCGCCAGCGCGATCTCGGGCAGCACGGTGTAGTTCGAGAAGGTCGAGCAGCCCATGTAGTGGTGGATCTTCTTGCCCTTGATCGAGAAGCGCGACGAGCCGTCGGGCATCACGCCCTGGCCCTGGGTGGCGCGGATCGAGGTGCAGAGATTGGTCTTGCCCGAGAGGCACGACTTACACTGACGGCATTCGGGCGTGTAGAGCGGGATCACGTGATCGCCCTTCTTCAAGGACACGATTCCGGGCCCGACGTCGACGACGACGCCCGCACCCTCATGGCCGAAGATGACCGGGAACAGGCCTTCGGGATCGCCACCGGAACGCGTGAATTCGTCGGTGTGGCAGACGCCGGATGCCTTGATCTCGACCAGCACCTCGCCGAACTTCGGCCCTTCGAGATCGACCGTCTCGATTTCGAGGTTCTTGCCGGCTTCGTAGCAGACCGCTGCCTTTGTCTTCACGCGAACATTCCCCCGACTTTAGAAGCGGGGAGCCTAGAGCAGGGAAGCGGCTTCAGTCTATGCCGCGACTGACTTGGCCAGCATACGTGCCATTTCAGACTTCGCCTCGCGGTACTGCTGGACCAGGCGGCGGCAGAGTTCTGCGGCGGCGGGGATGTCCTCGATGTTCCCGACGCCGTGGCCCGCCGTATAAATGTCCTTCCAGCGCTTCTTGTTCTCCTGCGCCGCCACGATCTTGCCGGGTAGGGTCGTCCGCAGCACGTCGAGGTCGACGCCGGCTGCCAGCAGGCTCGGCGTCAGCCAGTTGGCCGGCGCGCCGTCGATCGAGGCCGTAAGGAAGACGTCAGTCGCACGCGTCGCCAGGATCATGTCCTTGTGCGCGGCGGCGGCCATCGCTTCCCGGGTGGCGATGAAGCGCGTGCCGATGTAGGCGAGATCGGCGCCCATCGCCTCGGCCGCCAGCACGTCGCGGCCGGTGGTCTGGCCGCCCGCCAGCACGATGGCGAAGTGATCGCCCAGTTGGCGCACCTCGTTCATCAGGGCGAAGGGATTGATCGTGCCGGTATGGCCGCCGGCGCCGCCCGCCACGGCGATCACGCCGTCGACCTCGGCCTCCAGCGCCTTTTCGGCGTGACGGCGGTTGGCGATGTCATGCAGCGCCACCGCACCCCAGCCATGGATACGTTTTATGGCGTCGCCCGGCGCGCCTTTGGACGTCAGCACCACCGGGACCTTGTACTTCTCGACCAACTCCAGATCGCCGGGGTAGCGTGGGTTGGAGGCGTGGACGACCAGGTTCACTGCCCAGGGCGCGGGCTTCTTGCCCGAGTCTTCCAGGCGCTTCATGCCTGCCTGCATCTCGTCGAGCCAGGCCTGGAACTCCTCGCGGCTGCGTGTGCCGTGGGCGGGGAAGCTGCCCATGATCCCTTCGGCACAGCAGGCGAGCGTGAGCGCGGGGTTGGACACCAGGAACATGGGAGCGGCGATGGCGGGAATCGCCATGCGCTCCATCAACTTCTTTACTTCAGCGCGTGCCATGGCTCAGACATCCCCAATAGTGGGCATCGTCGAGGTGACGCCTGCCTCTGCCAATTTCTTCAACTGCGCATCGTCGTAGCCCAGCAATTCGCGCAGCACCTCGCTCGTGTGCTGGCCCAGGTCGGGCCCGGGACGTTCGATGCTGATGCCTTTGCCGCTGAGACGATAGGGCAGGCCTTTGACCAGGCCACCGCGCTCATCGCGCACGAGCGTGACGCCCTGCAGTGCCGTGTTGCCTAAAAGGTCGTTGCCGTCGTTGCAGGGCGCGGCGGCGATGCCGCGCGCCAGAAGGGCGGTGACGGCGGCGGTGCTGTCGAGGCTGGCGCAGAAGGCTGCGAGCGTGGCATCAGGTTGGTCGAGCGTGACGGCAATCCAGCGCCCGTCCTTGCAGCGATAGGCATCCTGCTGGGTCACGCCTTCTTCCCGGTTGCCGCGACGGCCGTTGGGTCGCGCGGGATCGGCCGAGGCGGCAAGGATCTCCTCGCCCAGGGTAAAGGACGCGACCTCGCGCTGGGAGAAATCGAGGAACGCGCCCTGGCCGGTGCGGCGCGCTTCCATGACGGCCGTGATCACGATGCCGGTGGCGAACAGCGACACGATCTGGTCGGGGTAGTTCACGTCCATGCCGGAGATGCGCGGCTCCTCGCCCTCGTAGCCGGTGAGCGAGGCGATGCCGGAGGTAGCGTCGAGCGTCGAGCCAAACGACACGTTCATGCGCTCCGGCCCTGTATCGCCCTGGCTCGAAATGGCGGCGAAGACGAGGCGCGGGTTGAGCGCGCTCAGGTCCTTGTAGCCGAGGCCCGCGCGATCGAGCACGCCGCGGCGAAAATTCTCGACCACGACATCGCAATGGGCCGCCAGCTCGCGGATGACGCGCTGACCTTCGGGCGCTTTCAGGTTGAGCGCCAGGCCGCGCTTGTTGCGGTTGGTGAAGCGGAACTGCGGCGAGCGGTTCCACCAACCATCCTCGTTGTCGGGCTTGCCGACGATGCGGAAGGGATCGAGGTAGGCCCCCGATTCGATCTTGATCACGTCGGCGCCGAGATCGGCCAGCATGGCCGAGGTATTGGCGCCGGCCGTCAGCAGGCCGAAGTCGAGGACGCGGACTCCAGTGAGTGGCCGCGCGCTCATGCTGCTAGCTCCGGCGCGGGTCTCGGTGCAAATGACCGGCCGTTCCATTGCACCGGCAGTTGCGGCAGGCGCAAGGTGCCCAGTGTCGGATGGTCCATGTCGGCGAGGAAGCCACGCGCGACATACTGTTCGGTCTGGAGCAGTTCCGCCGGCGAGAAGATCGGACCGAACGGCACGCCCTTGGCCTGCGCCGTCTTCTGGATCTCGGTGCGGGTCTTGCCGACGAACCACGGCGTGATGATCTCGTACAACTCGGCGATGTTCTGGCGGCGCCCGGCACGGGTGCTGAATTTGGCATCGGCCAGCCGCGGATCGCCGATCAGGGTGCGCGTCGCCGGCCACTGCGTGACGGTGTAGACGACGGCCACATGGCCGTCGCGGCAGGGCACGATCTGGAACTCGGAAATTCTGCCCTCACGGCCGGGCGAGGCGCCGGCGGCATCGGCCCCGGATACGGCCTTCCAGTTCACCCACTGCATCACTTCAGCCAGTGATACGCGGACATCAGGCGCCGTCTGGCCTGCATCACGGGCGGCCAGGGCGGCAGCAAGACCGGTAAAGGCCGTGAGGCCGGCGGCGTAGGAAGCCTGATGGCCGCCCAGCCGCAGCGGCTTGCGCTCGGGTTCGCCCACCATGTGCAGCAGCCCGCCCAGCGCCAGGATGGCGAATTCGCTGACCGGCCGGGTAGCCGCGTTCATCTCGACCGAAAACGCTGCGATCTCGATCGGCGTCGCGCGCGAAGCGCGCAGCAGTGGCGCCGAGGCGGCCGGCTCCTCGAACAGCACGGCGTCGGCCTTGTCGAGCAGACCTTTCAGCGTGGCGCGGCCCGCGTCACTTGCGAGGTCGAGCACCAGCGAGCGCTTGGACGTGTTGAGGAACTGAAAGAGTGCGCTTTCGCCCTGCGGCAGGAATGGCGGTGCGCGGCGCACCGGATCGCCACCGGGCGGCTCGATCTTGAGCACCGATGCGCCGAGATCGGCCGCGATCTTGGCGGCGAGAGAGGTCGACAGACGCAGGCAGAGCGGCACGTTTGCGTCATTCACTTCGAGGATCGTGAAGCGTGCCAGCGGCAGGGCGGTATCGTTGCTCATCTTCTGCGCATCGTGGCGTGTGCTACTGTGCCGGTCTACGGACGAATTTCGCGGGGACTTCATGGCACAGACCGGCAATCACAAGGGGCTTACGTTCGGCATCTTCCTGGCGCCGTTCCATCGCGTCGGCGAGAACCCGACGCTGGGCATGGCGCGCGACATGGAGCTGATCGAGTGGATCGACGAGCTGGGCTACGACGAGGCCTGGATCGGCGAGCATCATTCCGCCGGCTGGGAGACCATCGCCTCGCCAGAAATCTTCATCGGCGCCGCTATCGAGCGCACGCGCTACATCCGCCTCGGCTCGGGCGTGACCAGCCTGCCGTATCACCATCCGCTGATGGTCGCGAACCGCTTCGTGCAGCTCGACCACATGTCGCGCGGCCGCACGATGCTGGGCTGCGGCCCGGGGGCGCTGCCGTCCGACGCCTACATGATGGGGATCGAGCCTTCAACGCAGCGACCGCGCATGGAGGAGGCGCTGGCCGCCATCATGGCGCTGCTGAAGTGCGAGGAGCCGGTCACCATGAAGACCGACTGGTTCGAGTTGAAGGAGGCGCGCCTGCATCTGGCGCCCTACAGCTATCCGCATTTCCCGATCGCCTGCGCCAGTACCATCACGCCCTCGGGCATGATCGCTGCCGGCAAGCATGGGCTGGGTGTGCTCTCGATCGGCGCGGGCATTCCCGGCGGGCCTGAGATGCTGGGCAAGCAATGGGGTATCTACGAGGAGACCGCGGCCAAGCATGGCCACACGGCCGACCGGTCCAAGTGGCGCGTGGTCGTGAACTGCCACGTTGCCGATGACGACGAGGAGGCGCTGCGCCAGGTCCACAAGGGCGAGCGCAATGAGACCATCACCTATTTCGAGGACACGCTCGGCCGCCCGCCGGGCCGCGCCGACGATCCGCTGCGCGACGGCGTGAAGATGGGCACCACGCTCGTCGGTTCGCCCGACACCGTTGCCAAGGGCATCGAGCGGCTGCTCGGCTTCTCCAACGGCGGCTTCGGCGGTGTGCTGTTCCGCGCCAACGAATGGGCGACGCGCGAGCAGATCCTGCGCTCCTACGAACTCTTCGCGCGCTATGTGATGCCGCGCTTCCAGGGTTCGCTCGACACCATTGTCAACTCGAACCAGTGGGCCAAGGACAACCGCAAGGGCATCTTCGGGCCCAACGTCGCCGCCGTGAAGAAGGCCTTCACCGACGCCGGCCGCGAAGCGCCCGAGGAGTTCCGGTCCCGGACACCCGGTGCGCGCGATGTTGCGGATGACTAAGGACGACTGGCTTGCGCGCTGGCTGCCATTGATCGGCGAGCGCGCGGCGGGTCTTCCCATTCTCGAACTGGGCTGCGGCGGCGGTCGTGACAGCGAGGTGCTGGGAGCGGCTGGACACAAGGTCGTCGGCATCGATCTTTCGGCCAAGGCGATCGGCAATGCTCGGACACGTGCGCCATTGGCCGAATTCCATTGTCAGGACATCCAGGGACCGTGGCCGGTGGCGCGCGCCGGCGTGGTCGTCGCCAGCCTGTCGCTGCACTACTTCCCCTGGCCGGAGACGGAAGCGCTTGCGGCCCGTATCCATGAGACGCTCACGCCGTCGGGCGTGCTGCTGTGCCGGCTGAACTCGACCAACGACCATCACTTCGGTGCGTCAGGTCATCCGCGCATTTCCGACGACTATTATCGGGTCGACGGTGAACCCAAGCGTTTCTTCGATCGCGTGGCCGTGGACCGGCTGTTTGCCAGGGGCTGGCGCATGCTCCACAACGAAGAAGGGGTGATCGCGCGATACGATCACCCCAAATCGGTCTGGGAAACGACCCTCGAGAGGATCGACTAGAACTGCTTCTTCGTTCCCGGCTCCGCATCGATCACCTGGATCGACGACTGGCCCATCGCCGCTTTGAATTCGGCAGGCGTGCCGCGGAGGAACGGGTTGCTGGCGTAGTGCATCGGCCACACCATCTTGGGCTTGATCAGCTCCTTGGTGGCGTAGGCGGCGGCCTTCGGGTCCATCACATAGTGGCCGCCGATCGGTACCAGCAGCAGGTCGGGCTTGTAGTAGTCGCCGATCAGCTTCATGTCGCCGAACAGTCCGGTGTCGCCCATGTGGTAGATCTTGAAGCCATTCTCGAGCTCGATAATGAAACCGCACGGCTCGCCGGCGGCATAGCTCGTGTCCTTGCCGGTCGCCGGGTCCTTCAGGATCATTTCGGACGAATGGTCGGCGTGGACCATGGTGATCTTCACGCCGGGGAAGGGCTCGATCGTGCCGCCCTTGCTCATGCGCGGCACCAGGTTGGCGGGCATCAGGCCCAGCGTCAGCAGCGTCTGGTTGAGGCCGGCCGGCGCCCACATCGGCACGTTGTTCGTCTTGGCGATCTCCATGGCGTCGCCCAGATGATCGCCGTGGCCGTGCGTCACCAGGATCAGGTCGACTTTGCCGATCTTGCCGAGATCCTTGAGCTCGGGCGGGATCTTGGTGGCGCCCATGATCCAGGGGTCGATCATGATCACCTTGCCGCTCTGGGTGGTGAGCTTGAAGGCGGCCTGACTGTACCACAGCAGCTCGGCCTTGCCCTGCGCATTGGCGGCGCCCGCGAACGCCAGACAAGCCGCGGTGATGACGGAAAGAAGACGGAAGATCATGAGCCGTGCCCCCCAGGTTTGTTTTGCAGAGCCTAGCACCATTTTTCGCAGCGAAAGAGCGCACTTTCCTGTGAGCCCCTGATCGCCCAACATGTGCACCGCACAATGACCAGGGGGATGGCCCACCAATGAGTATCAAGGGCAAAGCCTATATTGCCGGCATCTACGAGCATCCGACGCGGCTCGCCAAGGACATCTCGCTGGCGCAAATCCATGCCCAGTGCGCCAAGGGCGCGCTCGAGGACGCCGGCCTCACCAAGGACGACGTCGACGGCTACTTCTGCGCCGGCGACGCGCCCGGTCTGGGGCCGATGTCGATGGTCGAGTACATGGGCCTGAAGCCGCGCCACGTCGATTCGACCGACACCGGTGGCTCATCCTACGTGCTCCACGTCGGCCACGCGGCCGAGGCGATCGCTGCCGGCAAGTGCAAGGTGGCGCTGATCACGCTCGCCGGTCGGCCGCGCGCCGAGGGCATGGCGACCGGCACCGTGCCGCGTTCGCGCGGCGGCACGCCGACTCCGGACGAACCGTTCGAGTTCCCCTATGGGCCGACTGTCGTGAACATGTACGCCATGTGCGCCATGCGCCACATGCACGAGTTCGGCACGACGTCAGAACAACTCGCCTGGATCAAGGTCGCGGCCTCGCACCACGCCCAGCACAATCCGCACGCGCTGCTGCGCGACGTGGTCACGGTCGAGGAGGTCGTGAACTCGCCGATGATCTCCGATCCGCTGCACCGGCTCGACTGCTGCGTCATCACCGATGGCGGCGGCGCCATCGTCGTGGTGGCGCCTGAGATCGCGGCCAAGCTCAAGCGGCCCAAGGTCAAGCTGATCGGCGCCGGCGAGTTCGTGAAGACCCAGATGGGCGGCAAGGTCGATCTCACCTACTCGGGTGCACGCTTCAGCGGTGCTGCGGCCTTCGCCGAAGCCGGCGTCAGGCCCGCCGACATCAAGTACGCCTCGATCTACGACAGCTTCACCATCACGGTGCTGATGCAACTCGAAGACCTCGGCTTCTGTGAAAAGGGCAAGGGCGGCGCCTTCGTGGCCGACGGCAACCTGATCGCGGGCACCGGCAAGCTGCCGTTCAACACCGACGGCGGCGGGCTCTGCAGCAACCATCCGGGCAATCGCGGCGGCCTCACCAAGGTGCTGGAAGCCGTCCGGCAATTGCGCGGCGAGGCCCATCCCGCCGTGCAGGTAAAGAACTGCAATCTCGCCGTCGCGCACGGCACCGGCGGCTCGCTCGGCCTGCGCCACGGCAGCGCCACCGTCATTCTGGAGAGGGAGTAGACCATGGCCGCGCAAGAGAGAAAGCTGCCGGCACCGGCGACCAGCCAGGAAACGCAGGCCTATTGGGATGCCGCCGCCAAGGGCAAGCTGCTGGTGCGTAAATGCACGAGCTGCGGCCAGGCGCATCACTATCCGCGCACGATCTGTCCCTTCTGCTTCAGCGACAAGACCGAATGGATCGAGGCCTCTGGCAAGGGCACGCTCTATTCCTACAGCGTCATGCGCCGCGCCCCGGTACCCTACGCCATGGCTTATGTGACCCTGGCCGAAGGCCCGCGCATGGTGACCAACATCGTCGACTGCGACTTCGACAAGCTGAAATGCGATCAGCCGGTGAAGCTGGTCTTCAAGCCGACCGACGGTGGCCCACCGCTGCCGATGTTCACGCCGGCCTGAGCGGCGTGACCGGCTGGCGCCTCGTCGCCGTGACGTTGGGTGGTCTTCTGACCCTGGCCCCTGTCACGGCGAGTGCGGCGCCCCTCGACACGACGGGCGCGTCGCAGTGCCGGACGCGCGGCTACTCGACCGATACAGATCCAGCGGGAACGAACGTCAGAAGTGCGCCCCGCGCCGACGCGCCAGTCATCGGCCGACTGGCGCCGCGCACCCTGCTCGGGCCGGGCACCTATGAGGGTGTCGAATTCGAAGTCGTCGGCTCGAAGGACGGCTGGCTCCTCATTCAGAAGCCGGATCCGAAATCGGGCCTGAAGCTCGATGCCGTCAACGCCGCCGATGGGCGCGGATGGATATCGGGAAAGCTCGTCGGCGTCGTGCTGGGCAACCGCTCGCTGCGATCGGCGCCGAGCCGTGAAGCGCCTGTTGCGGCCGATCTGTCAGGCCCGAATAGAGGGCCGGACAGTTTCATTGTGTCGACTGTGCATGCCTGCGACGGCAAGTATCTCGAGGTGACCGGCACCTGGGGCGGCAAACCCCTGCGCGGCTGGTCGCTGTCGCCCTGTTCCAATCAGCTCTCGACCTGCGACGGCGCAAGCGCGAGCGACTGATCGGAGCCGGCGTGCGACGCCGCTCAGGAGTTCAACGCCTCCCACACCCGCTCGGGCGTCGCCGGCATGTTGATGTGCTTGCCGCCGAGCGCGTCGACGATGGCGTTCATCACCGAGGGCAGGGAGCCCGCGCAGCCCGCTTCGCCGCAGCCCTTGGCGCCCAGCACGTTGGTCTTGGCGGGGACCGAGTGATAGTCCATCGCGAAGAACGGCACCGTGTCGGCGCGCGGCAGGGCGTAGTCGGTGAAGCTGCCGGTGATGAGCTGGCCATCCTCGTTGTAGACGACATGCTCGAACATCGCCTGGCCGATGCCCTGCACCACGCCGCCGTGGCTCTGGCCCTCGACCAGCAGCGGATTGATGACCGTGCCGAAGTCGCCGACCATCGTGTACTTCACGACATCGACGACGCCGGTGTCGGGATCGATCTCGACTTCGGCGACATGCGCGCCATTGGGGAAGGCCGAGGGTGCCGCCTCGTGGACGTGGCTGACGTCGAGCGTGGCGGGCACGCCCTCGGGCAGCTTCATGCCGCCACGCAGCCGCTCGGCCAGATCCATGATGCCGATGCCGCGGTCGGTGCCGACGATGGTGAAGCGGCCGGCCTCGAACTCGATGTCGGCGGCCGAGGCTTCGAGTGCCACGCCCGCGATCTGCTTACCCTTGTCGATCACCTTGTCGGAGGCTTCGACGATCGCCGCCCCCGAGGCCATGATCGACTTCGAGCCGCCGGTGCCGCCGCCCGCGATCAGCAGGTCGCTGTCGCCCTGGATCAGCTTGATCTTCTTGAACGGAATGCCGAGCTTGGTCGTCAGCACCTGGGCGAAGGCCGACCAGTGGCCCTGGCCGTAGTCGAGTGTGCCGGTGATGATGGTGACGTCGCCGTTGGGCTCGAAGCGGATGCCGCCCATTTCGTTGGTCGGCGGCGCCGTCACTTCGAGATAGTCGCCGATGCCCATGCCGCGCAGCTTGCCGCGCGCCTTGCTCTCGGCCTTGCGGCCGGCGAAGCCGCCGACGTCGGCGAGCTTCAGCGCCTTGTCGAGCAGAATGGAGAACTCGCCCGAGTCGTAGACCGTGCCCGACGCGGTCTTGTAGGGCATCTCTTCCGGCTTGATGTGGTTGCGCTTGCGCATCTCGACCTGGTCTATGCCCATCTCGCGCGCCGCGGTGTCGATCAGACGCTCCATGAAGTAATTGGCCTCGGGCCGGCCGGCGCCGCGATAGGCGCCGATCGGCGAGGTGTGCGTGAAGCAGACCTTGGTCGAGACCGAGATCAGGGGCGTGCGATAGATCGCAGCGAGGTTGCGGGTGACGCCGAGCGCACCCATCGCCGCACCGACGTTGGAGAGATAGCCGCCGAGGTTGGCGTAGCCCACGAGGCGCACGGCGAGGAAGGTGCCGTCCTTGTCGAGCGCCAGCTCGGCGTCGAAGTCGTGGTCGCGACCGTGCTGGTCGGAGAGGAAGCTGCCGCTGCGGTCATCGGTCCACTTCACGGGCCGGCCGAGCAGCTTGGAGGCATGGAACAGGCCGGCATATTCCGGATAGGGCGAGCCCTTCATGCCGAACGAGCCGCCGACGTTGCCGGTGAGGATGCGCATCTGCGCCGGCTTGATGCCGAGCAGGGCGGCCATCTGGTGCTTGAGCCCGAACACGCCCTGATTGCCGGCCTGGAAGGTGTAGCGGTCGCTCGCCTTGTCGTAGAAGGCGACCGCCGAGCGCGGCTCCATGGCACAGACAACGATGCGGTTGCTGATCAGCCGCAGGCGCGTGACGTGCGCGGCCTTGGCGAAGGCTTCCTCGACCTTGGGCGTATCGCCCGAGTGAAAGTCGGCGCAGACATTGCCGGGCACGTCGTCGAACACCACGGGTGCTCCGGGCTGGGCGGCCTCGCGCGCGTCGGTGACGGTCGGGAGGGACTCGATGTCGACCACGACCGCCTCGGCCGCGTCCCTGGCCTCTGCCTGCGTCTCGGCTACAACAAAGGCCACCGGGTCGCCGACGAAGCGCACCTTGTCGGTGGCCAGCGAATAGCGCGTCGGCGTCTTCATCGGCGAGCCGTCGCGCTGCGGCACCATCATCACCGTCTTCAGCGCGCCGTAGCCCGCGGCGTTGAGGTCGGCGCCGGTCCAGACGCCGAGCACGCCCGGCATCTGGCTCGCTTCCTCGGTGTCGATGCCCTTGATGATCCCGTGCGCCACCTGGCTGCGCACCATCACGCACCAGGCCTGGTTCTCGAGATTGACGTCGTCGCTGTAGCTTCCCTCGCCCTTCAGCAAGGTCGGGTCTTCCTGGCGCGGCACGGGCTGGCCGACGCCAAATTTCATCAAATCGAGATTATCCGCAGCGAAAGGCGCGTTCATGGGAACCCATTCTAAAAGAGGGGAAATTAGACCCGGACTATAGCGCACGCGGGCATGCGCTGTGCTAGTGATTCGGGCATGTCGAACCTCGATCCCGTCACCTTGACCGTCATCCAGAACGGCCTGATCCAGGTCTGTAACGAAATGGACCTGGCGTTTGTCCGTGCGGCTTTCTCGCCGGTGATTTCCGAGGGCATGGACCGCTCCGACGGTATTTACGACGCGACCGACGGATCCTTGATCGCGCAGGGCGAACTGGGGCTGCCGGTCTTCGTCGGCACCATGCAATTTTCGACCCGTGCCGTCATAGAGCGGGTGAACACCCACTATGCAGGAAAGGTGGAGCCGGGCGACGTCTTCATCGTCAACGACCCCTACCTCGGCGGCACCCATCTGATGGACGTGCGGTTTGTAAAACCGTTCTTCTACAAGGGCGAGGTCTTCGCCTGGCTCGCCAACACCGGCCACTGGCCCGATGTCGGCGGCATGGTGCCCGGGGGCTTTTCGGCCAGCGCCACGGAAGTGGAGCAGGAGGGCCTGCGCCTGCCGCCGGTGAAATTCTTCAAGAAGGGCGAGATGGACCAGGAGATCCTCTCGATCATCCTCAGCAACATCCGCATTGCCGACCAGCGCATCGGCGACATCAAGGCCCAGGCCGCGGCTCTCACCACCGGCGAGGTGCGGCTGACCGCGCTGATCGATCGCTATGGCGCCGACGTCGTACGGGCGGCGATTGCCGAAATGCGACATCGCGCCGAGCGTCAGATGCGGGCCAAGATCTCAGGCATTCCCGACGGTGTCTACGAGGGCACCTCGCAAGTCGACAGCGACGGCGTGGTCGACGAACCGCTCACGATCAAAATGAAGGTCACGAAGAAGGGCGAGACCCTCACCTTCGATATGACGGGCTCGAGCCCGCCCTGCCGTGGGCCGATGAACAGCGTCATCGCCACGACCAAGTCGGCGATCTATCTCGCCATAAAACACATCTTTCCCGAGGTGCCGATCAATGCCGGCACCTTCGAGCCCCTGCAGATCGTCGAACCCGAGGGCACGTTCCTTTATGCCAGGTATCCGCGGCCGGTCTCGGGTTGCGCCGCCGAAGTGAGCCAGCGCATCGCCGAAGCAGTGTTCGCGGCACTCACCCACGCCATTCCCGACATTCTGTTCGCCGCACCCGCCGGCACGTCGGGCAATCTCGGCGTCGGCGGTTTCGATCCCGAGCGCAACCGCTCCTACATCATGTATCTCTTCACCGGCGGCGGTTACGGCGGCTTCCAGGGCGGCGACGGCCTCAGCAACGGCTGCTCGACCATCGGCATCTCCAAGATGCCGCCGGTCGAGGTGCTGGAGCAGTTCTATCCGATCCTGTTCGAGGAGTTCTCGCTGCGCGAAGGCTCGGGCGGCGCCGGCGAGTTCCGCGGTGGCTTCGGCATCAACTACGCGATCAAGCTCAGGCGCGGCGAGGCGCGGGTTTCGATGGTGATGGACCACGGCCGAACCGGCCCGCAGGGCGCGTTGGGCGGCGACGCGGGCGGCGTCAACACAGTAGCCGTAACCCAGCGCGGCAAGACCTACCGTCCGCCGCATCTTTCCAAGGACCAGGATATCGAGATCGGTGTCGGCGATGTGGTGCGCGTGTCGACGCCAGGCGGCGGCGGCTTCGGAGATCCCGCCAAGCGCGACCCAGGATCGATCGCCCGCGACGTCGCGCGCGGTTACTACACCGCCGACCAGGCGCGCGAGAAGTTCGGAACGCGGCCCGCCGCAGAATGAACCTCTTGCGTCGACAGGCGGTGGCCTTGCCCCTGGCGGCGGTCGTGGCGGGCGAAGCCTCGGCCCAGACCGGATGGATTGCGGTGCAGGACATCGACAATTCCTTCCTGGTCGATATGCCCGGACGGCCCATCTACAAGGTGATCGACACGACGACGCCGGCCGGCACGGCCTTCGTCTACCATTCCTACAGTCTCGAATACCGCCGGCTCTCCTTCGTGGCGCAGACGGCGCTCTATCCCGCCGACGTCGACGTATCGCGGCCGCGCAACAATCTGCAGATTGCGCTCGACGACCGCGCCCAGCGCCTCGAGGGCGGCAAGTGGAGCAAGGTCGATTGGCGCGACGTGCAGGGCGCGACAGCGGTCGAAGCGATCGGCCCGATCGCCGGCGGCAGTGCGTTGCGCCAGCTCTCGCTGCTGAAAGGCCGCCGCTTCGTGTCGCTGGGCTATCTTGCGCCGGCCGACGCGATGCGCGCGCCCGAGGCCGAACGCTTCTTCCGCTCCCTGAGGCTCACATGACATTGCCGCGCATAAAAGTCCTGGCGCTGGGCGGCACCATCGCCACGCGGCCCGATGCCTCGGGTGCCATGCAGATGGGACTGGGCGCCGACGATCTGGTGGCGGCGGTGCCCGCTCTGGCGACGCTGGCCGCGATCGATGCCGAGACAGTGTCGAGAGTCGGCAGCCATTCGCTGGGCTTCGATCAGATCCATGCACTGGCGGCGAAAATTGCGGTGCTCGATGCCGATGGCGTGATCGTGACGCAGGGCACCGATACGCTCGAGGAAACCGCGTTCCTGCTCGACCTGCTGCTCGACCGCGACATTCCGGTGATCGTGACGGCGGCGATGCGCAACCCGGCGCTCACCTCGCCCGACGGGCCGGGTAACCTGCTGGCGGCCGTCCGCGTCGCCGGCAATCCCTGGGTGCGGGCGCATGCACGCGCGCTGGGCGTGATGGCCGTAATGTTGGACGAGGTTTTTGCCGCGTCAGATGTATTGAAGATCCATCCGACGCGACTCAATGCCTTTGCAGCCCCTCAGACCGGCCCGCTCGCAGCACTTGTCGAGGACCGCGTGGTGCCGCTCGCTCTGCCGGTGCGCGATGCGATGACGCACACACGCGCCCGGATCGGTGACGTGGCGGGCGCCAGGGAACAGCCTGTGGCGCTCTTGTGGATGGGACTCGACGAGCCGGGCTTCATGCTGGAGGCGATGCTCGATCATCGCGACCAACTGGGCTACCGCGGCGTCGTGCTGGGGGCGATGGGCGGCGGTCATGTGCCGGAGCGCATCGCGCCGCTCGTGGGGCAACTCGCGGGCCTGCTGCCTACGGTCGTTTCGCCGCGCGCAGGGGCGGGCGGGCCGATGCTGCGGCAGACCTACGGCGGTCCCAGTTCCGAGATTGCGCTCCGCAAGGAGGGCCTGATCTGGGGCGGTCGCCTGCAACCGCTGAAGGCGCGCGTGTTGCTCGAAACCTGCCTGCGGGGCGGGCTCGATCATGCGGCGATCGCCGAGGTTTTCGACGCCTGGGGCTAGCCAAGACTCGGGACTGCTTCGCCTCGCGCCTGCTTCGCTTCGGCGAAGCCGTGCATGCCCATGTGCCACTGCATCGCGACGATCAGGCCCTTGAGCGGTTGTAACAGCCCGAGCGAGAGCAAGAGCACCAGCGGCAGCCAGATCGCGGCGTGGAGCCAGTAGTTCGGCATGAAGGCGATCTCGACATACATCGCGAGCGGCACGATCAGATGGCCGACCAGGATGATGGTCAGGTAGGCGGGAAAATCGTCGGCCCGGTGATGATGCAGCGGCTCGCCGCACTTCTCGCAAGAGTCGGCCACCTTCACGAAGGCGCGGAACAGATGGCCTTCGCCGCAGGCCGGACACCGGCCCAGCAGGCCCCGCAGCAGATAGAGGCCGCCTTTTTCGGTTCGCGTATTCAACATCACCTTCTCCCTTCCTCTTCGCTGCTTGTATGTCCTTACAATGAGGCATACATTCAAGGTCATTGAGGGGATATTGTATGGATTGGATCCCTACATTAGGTGGCCAGCCCGGGCCGGTCTATGCGGGCATCGTCGAGGCGCTGAACGGCGATATCGCCTCGGGCCGGCTCCATCGCGGCCAGCGACTGCCGACGCATCGTGCGCTCGCCAAGGCGCTGGGCGTCGATCTCACGACAGTGACACGCGCCTACAATGAGGCACGGCGGCGCGGCCTTACCGAAGCGCGTGTCGGACAGGGGACCTTCGTCGCCGAGAGCCGGGTGCACGCGCCGCGGGCGGCGTCGGCCGGCGTCGAATTCGACCTGTCGATGAACGTGCCGCCCGAGCCCATCGAGGCGGATCTGGAGGGCCGGGTGGCGCGGGGCCTCGCCGCCCTGCAGCGCGACTACGGCATCTCCGATTTCCTGAGCTATCAGAAAGCAGGCGGCAGCGAGGCGGATCGCGGCGTGGCGGCCGACTGGCTGCGCCGTCGCGTCCGCATCGCCGAGGCGAACCGGCTTGTCGTGTTTCCTGGCACGCAGACGGCGCTCGCGGCGCTGCTGCTCGCCCTCACCAGGCCGGGCGACGTCGTGCTGGTCGATCGCCTGACCTATCCCGGTTTCAAGGCCGCGGCCGCGGCGCTCGGCGTGCGTCTCGTCGGCGTGCCGTCGGACGGCGAGGGCATGATCCCCGCGGCACTGGAGGAAGCCTGCCGTCGGCACGTCCCGAAGGCTGTGTATCTGATTCCCACGATCCACAATCCGACGACGCTCACGATCACGCCGGGCCGGCGCGAGCAGCTTGCCGGGGCGATTCGTCGAAACGACCTGTTGCTGTTCGAAGACGATGCGTACGGCAGTCTCGATCCCAAAGCCCAACCGATCGCCACCCTGATCCCGGAACACAGCTATCTGGCGGTCAGCCTGTCGAAGAACATCGCGCCGGGTCTCCGGGTCTCGTTCCTGCTCGTGCCCGATCGCGCTGCTGCCGCCATGCTCGGCAACGCACTGCGCACCATGGCGCAGATGCCGGTGCCGCTGATGGTCGCCCTGGTGATGCGCTGGCTGGCGGACGGCAGCGCCGATGCAATCATCTCCGCCATCGCCGCCGAGGCTGCGGCAAGACAGAAGCTGGCGGCAAAGGCGCTTTCGGGTGAGACTTACGCCGCCCATCCGAAGGGACACCACGTCTGGCTCACCTTGCCACCGACATGGACCCGGGCCGAGTTCGCAGCGCACGTCCAACGACAGGGGCTCGCCGTGGTCACGAGCGACAGTTTCAGCGTCGACGGCGATCCAGACCATGCGATTCGCGTCGCGCTCGGCGCGGCTCGCAGCCGTTCGGATCTCGTGGGCGCCCTCGACGTCCTGACGGTCGCGCTCAAGTCGCCGGCCTTCGCGTCACGCATCGTCTGAGGAGGACGCCATGTTCGAAGCCTTCGATGCGATCGTGCTGGCCCGGGCGCAGTTTGCCTTCACCGTCTCGTTCCATTTCATCTTTCCATCCTTCTCGATCGGACTCGCGAGCTATCTCGCGGTGCTCGAGGGGTTGTGGCTGTGGACCGGCCGGCAGATCTATCTCGACCTTTTCAAGTACTGGCTGAAAATCTTCGCGCTGGCCTTCGGCATGGGCGTGGTCTCGGGCATCGTCATGGCCTATCAGTTCGGCACCAACTGGGCGGCCTTCTCCGACAAGGCGGGCCCGGTCATCGGGCCGCTGATGGCCTACGAGGTCCTGACCGCGTTCTTCCTCGAGGCGGGCTTCTTGGGCGTCATGCTGTTCGGCATGAACCGCGTCGGCCGCACGCTGCACTTCGTGGCCACCCTGGCGGTCGCGGTCGGCACCTTCATCTCGGCCTTCTGGATCCTGTCGGCCAAC
This sequence comes from Alphaproteobacteria bacterium, assembly GCA_947474005.1. GTDB lineage: Bacteria > Pseudomonadota > Alphaproteobacteria > Reyranellales > Reyranellaceae > Reyranella. Next base: position 65,895 of record CANJHI010000001.1, read on the forward strand.
AGCTGGATGCAGACGCCGGCCGGCTTCGCCATGAACGCCGGTGGTCAGTTCGTGCCGGTCGACTGGCTGGCGGTGATCTTCAATCCGTCCTTTCCCTACCGGCTGGTCCACACGGTGTTCGGCGCCTACCTCACCACGGCTCTGGTGGTGGGCGCGGTCGGCGCCTGGCATCTCTTGCGTGCCAAGTCGGACAAAGGAGGGGCCAACGACGGCGCCCGCGTCATGTTCTCCATGGCGATGGGCATGATCACGGTGGTGGCGCCGTTACAAATCTTCGCCGGCGACCAGCACGGGCTGAACACGCTCGAGCACCAACCGGTCAAGGTCATGGCCATGGAAGGCCATTTCCACAGCTATCCTGACGGCGCGCCGCTGATCCTGTTCGGCTGGCCCGACGCGGCCGCGGCCAAGACGCTCTACGCGGTCGAGATCCCCAAGGCCTCGTCACTGATCCTGAAGCATTCGCTCGACGCGCCGCTCAAGGGACTCGACTCGGTCGATCGCAAGGAATGGCCGCCGGTGGCCATCGTCTTCTGGGCCTTCCGCATCATGGTCGGCATGGGGATGCTGATGCTGGCGCTTGCCGCCTTCAGCCTGCTCGCCCGTGTGAAGCATCGGCTCTACGACTGGCCGCTGCTACATCGCTTCGCGCTGGCAATGGGGCCGGCAGGCTTCGTGGCGGTGATCGCCGGCTGGGTGACGACAGAAGTCGGGCGCCAACCCTATACGGTGCATGGCCTGCTGCGCACCGCCGACTCGGCCTCCAGGCTCGACGCGCCCGCGGTCGCGGCCTCGCTGTTGGCCTTCATCGTCGTCTACTTCATCGTGTTCGGCGCCGGCGTCTTCTACATCCTGAAGCTGATGAGCCATCCGCCGCACCGCGGCGAGCTGGGTCCGAACCGCGGCGAGCCGGTGCGTGCGGCGGGCATCACCCCGTCGCCCGCGGTGGCGGAAAAGATCGCGACGGGCGGGGAGGCCTGATCATGCCGTTCACCCTCGATCTGCCCGTCTTCTTCGCCTTCATCATCGCCTTTGCGATCTATGCCTACGTCGTGATGGATGGCTTCGATCTCGGCATCGGCATCCTGTTCCCGATGATCCCCGCCGGCCGCGAGCGCGACAGCGCCATGAACTCCATCGCGCCGGTATGGGACGGCAACGAGACCTGGCTGGTGCTGGGCGGCGGTGGCCTGCTGGCGGCCTTTCCGCTGGCCTACGGCGTGATCTTCTCGGCACTCTATGCGCCGATCATCACCATGCTGCTGGCATTGGTGTTCCGCGGTGTCGCCTTCGAGTTCCGCTGGCGCGATCCCGCGCACCGCGCCTATTGGGATGTCGCTTTCAACCTCGGCTCGGTGGTCGCCACGCTCGCACAGGGCATCACGCTCGGCGCTCTGCTGCAGGGGATCGCGGTCCAGGACCGCGGCTATGCCGGCGGCTGGTTCGACTGGTTGACGCCGTTCAGCCTGCTGGTCGGTGTCAGCCTGGTCTTCGGCTATGGCCTGCTCGGCGCCACGTGGCTGATCATGAAGAGCGAGGGCTCGCTACAGGAGCGTTGCTACCGGCTCGCCTTCCGGCTGGGCATCGCGGTGATCCTGGCCATGGCGGCGGTGAGCGCCTGGACGCCGTTCCTGCGCGATGCCTACTGGCTGCGCTGGTTCGCCTGGCCCCAGGTCCTGTTCACGGCCCAGGTGCCGCTGCTGGTCGTCATCGCCTCGGCCACCTTCTTCGTGAGCCTGCGGCGCCAGCATCACTACACGCCGTTCTTGATGACGCTGGCCCTGTTCACCCTGGGGTTGGCCGGCCTCGGCATCAGCCTCTATCCCTACGTCGTGCCGCCGGTCATCTCGATCTGGGATGCTGCTGCGCCGCACGTCAGCCTGATGTTCATGCTGCCGGGCGTGCTGGTGATGGTGCCGATCATCCTCGCCTACACCGCCTATTCGTACTGGGTGTTCCGCGGCAAGACCGGTCATGAAGGCTATCACTGAGGTGAATCCTCCAAGGACAACGAGAACCCGCCAGCTTTTGTGGTTCGTGGGCCTGTGGGCCGCCGGTGTCGGCGTGACCGCGCTGGTGAGCTACGGCATCAGGTTCTGGCTGCGGTGATGCCCTAGGTCGTGCGCCGGTTCGGCCGGCAGTTGAAGGCCAGCGGCCGCGCGCTGCCGCCGATTTCGCGCAGGGTGGCGAGATCGTCGCGGCCCGCCCATTCGTTGGTCGTGTCGACGTAGCGGAACCCCTGGTCGGTCGCCTGGTATTCGAGGCGCCAGGTTCTGCCGTCGAGCGTCACCGAGGCGCGGTTCTTGGCGTAGACCACCGCCACTTCCTTGCGGCCGTCGCAGATATAGGCAATGCCCTGTGGCGTCGGATCGTCGGGGGCGGGCCGGGGAATCAGGTTTGTCTGGAGTGGCTGCTCGGCGGTGCAGCCGCCCAGCAGGACAATCGCAACAATCGACAGGCGCTTCATCCTGCGCTTTCCTCCCTAGGGCAGCACCTTAAGGAAATCGAGGGGACGTGCAAATGCCACTCTTCAAACTGCATGATGGCGCCGAGCTCTACTACGAAAAGAACGGTAGCGGCCCGCCCTTGTTCCTGGTGCCGGGCTTGGGCGGGGACGGCCGCTTCTGGGGGGCCAATGTGGCCGAATTGGCCAAGCGCTTCACGGTGGTCGTGCACGATCATCGCGGCACCGGGCGCAGCACGCTGTCGCGGCTCACCTACAGCGTCGAGCAGATGGCCGACGATGCGCTGCAGCTGATCGAAGGCCTGGGCTACGACAAGGTGCACTGGTGCGGTCATTCGACCGGCGGTGCCATGGGCCAGGTGCTGGCGATCGACCATCCCGGCCGCATCGATCGCCTGGTGCTGAGCGCCACTTGGGCCCGGACCGATGTCTTCTTCCGCCGTTCGTTCGAGGTCCGCGCAATGATCTTGCGTGAACTGGGGCCGGCCGCCTATCAGAAGTCGAGTGCGCTGGCACTCAATTCGCCATGGTGGGTGCGCGATCATGAGGCCGATCTGGCGGCAGCCGAGGCGAAGGCCAAGGAGACAATCCCGGAACCCGAGATCATGCTGTCGCGCATTGCCGCAATCATCGCGCACGACCGGTACGACCAGTTGCAGCAGGTGAAGGCGCGGACCCTGGCGATCTGCGCCCGGGACGATATGGTGACGCCGCTCTATTTCACGGAAGAGCTGGTACGATTGATCTCTGAGGCTCGATCCTACGTGCTGCCCGATGGCGGCCACTTCTATCCGCACGTGCACGGTGCCGAATTTTGTCGTGTACTGACGTCCTTCCTGTTGGAGTCCTGATTCATGAACATCGAGCCCAAGATCGCCGCCTTCGCTTCCGAGCTGACCGCCATCCGGCGCGACATCCACGCCCATCCCGAGCTCGGCTTCGAGGAGGAGCGGACCAGCACCATCGTGGCGCAGAAGCTGAAGGAGTGGGGCCTCGAGGTCACGACCGGCATCGGCAAGACCGGTGTCGTGGGCACCATCCGGGTCGGCAACAATCCGCGCGCGATAGGGCTGCGCGCCGACATGGACGCCCTGCCGATGGACGAGCTCAACACCTTCGACCATCGCAGCACGCACAAGGGCCGCATGCACGCCTGCGGCCACGACGGCCACACCACCATGCTGCTGGGCGCGGCAAAATATCTTTCGGCGACGCGCAACTTCGACGGCACCGTGCACCTCATCTTCCAGCCGGCCGAGGAAGGCCGCGGCGGCGCCGAGGCCATGGTCAAGGACGGGCTGTTCGACAAGTTTCCCTGCGAACAGATCTTCGGCATGCACAACCGGCCCAAACTCGACGTCGGCAAGTTCGCCATCCGCTCCGGCCCGCAGATGGCGGGCGGCGGCCTGTTCGACATCCACATCACCGGCAAGGGCGCGCACGGCGCGCGGCCGGAGAGCGGCATCGACCCGGTGATCATCGCCACGCAGATCATTTCTGCCCTGCAGACTGTGGTGTCGCGCAATGTCGCGGCACTCGACTCGGCGGTGATCTCGGTGACGCAGATGCATTCCGGCGACGCCTACAACGTCATCCCGCAGGAGGCCGTGCTGCGCGGCACTGTCCGCGCCTTCCGCAAGGAGACGATGGCGCTGATCAAGGAGCGCATCGAGACGATCTCGGCCGGCATCGCGCACACGCTGGGTGGCAGCGCCAAGGCCGACGTGCGCATCGCCTTCCCACCGCTGGTGAACGACAAGGATGCGGTGAAGTTCATCGCCGATGTCGCCGCCGAAATCGTCGGGCCTGAGAACATGAACCGCGAGGGGCCGTACGTCATGGCCTCGGAGGACTTCTCCTACATGCTGGAGAAGGTGCCCGGCGCTTTCATCAACATCGGCAACGGCGGCGGCGAGGGTGGCTGCGAGGTGCACAATCCCAGCTACGACTTCAACGACGAGATCCTGACCCTCGGCGCCACGCTGTGGTCGCGCGTGGTCGAGACCAAGCTGGCGAAGGACGCCCGATGAGGGCCATACAGTGACCGACAGCGCGACCAGCACCCGGCACTGGCTGCTCCGGGACCTGCCCTATGCGCTGATGCTGGCGCTGGCAGTGGGCGGCATCGTGCTCACCAGCTTCCGCGGCCCGACGACCTACTACTACTGGATGGCCCTCGCGCCGATCTATGGCTTGATCTGCGTGATCTCGGGATGGCGCATGCTCGAGACCGGCGCCGAGCGCATGCAGCTGGTGCTGACCCAGGCGCTGCACTGGTTCGCCCTGGTGGCGGCGATGTGGCTGATGTTCCTCCCCGAGGTGCGCGGCGTCATCAACGATAACGCGACCAGTCTCGCCCTGCTGATCCTGCTGGCGCTCGGCACTTTCCTGGCCGGCGTGCATGCCCGGGTGTGGCGGATCAGTCTGGTCGGCGTCTTTCTCGCGATGTCGGTTCCGGCGGTGGCGTGGATCCAGGAGTCCGCCGTGCTGCTGCTGGTCGGCGGGCTGCTGGCGGTTGCCGTTGTCGCGGTTTTCTGGTGGCTGTGGCGGCGCGAAAGCGCGCGGCTGTGAGCGAGATCGTTCTCTGGAGCGACTATGTGAGTCCCTATGCCTTCGTTGCCAAGGCGTGGGCCTATGAACTCGAGGCCGACTACGACATTCCCGTCCTGTGGCGGCCCTACACGCTCGACATCGCCTCTTTCCAGGGCTCGGTGGCCGAGCGCGATGCCCATCACTGGCGCCGCGTGCGCTACGCCTACATGGATGCGCGGCGCTTCGCCAACAAGCAGGGGCTCACCCTGATGGGGCCGAGGAAGATCTTTTACGCCCGGCCGATCAATGCCGGCATGCTCTATGCCCAGAAGCATGGTGTCTTCCGCGGCTACAACGACCGGGCGTTCGATCTCTTCTGGCGACGCGAACTCGATCCCGAGAGCCCCGAGGCCGTCGCCGCGGTGCTTGTCGCGGCAGGCGCACCTGCGGGTTTCGAAGACTTCCTCGCGGGCGAGGGTGGGACGGAGCACGACCGCCTGCGCGGCGAGGCCGAAGCTTCGGGTGTATTCGGCGTGCCCAGCTTCTCCTTTGACGGTGAGCTGTTCTGGGGCGGAGACCGGATCGGCCTGCTGCGCGAACGGCTCGACGAGAAGGGCGTGAAGCGGCGCTAGGCGCCCAATCTAGGCATCTGGTGGCTGGTCGATCGTGCGTTCGATGCGCTCGTGCAGGGTTTTGACGGCGCCGCGCTGCTTCTGCGCTCGCTCCTTGAGCAGCCGCTTGGCGCGCCGGAAGGCGTCGTTCACTGCGAATTGCGGGCTGGAGAAGCGGTCGTCGGCCTGGGGCGTATGGTCGATGTTGATGTCGATTCCGCCCGGCAAAGTCATGTGGATGTTGGCGCTGAACAGGCCACTGCTACGGTGATGCTTGTCGGGAATCTTGACCGCGACATGGCATGCGGTCATCCGGCCGTACAGTTGCTCCAGGGCCTCGACATGCCCGGTAATCATCTGGCTCAACGCATCGCTTGTATCGCCGCCCTGAAAGCTGATCTTGAGGGGTGTTTCCATGTCGATCCTCCCTGCGATGCTTCAACGTCCTTATTCAACGTGGGGCGTACGTGGTAGGTTGCAAGCGGCAATTAAGGTGCCTTCGCCGGCAACCCTTGCGCCGCGAGATAGGCTTCCAGCGCGGCCGTCCATAGCGATGGCGCCGAACTGATCTGATGGCCGTTCAGACCGGCGGGCGGTTCGTATTCGTGAAATGCACCCCTGCCGCCAGCCTGCTGGTACGCGGCGAAGTTCGAGCGGCTGTGCCACAGCGGATAGTACGGATCCTGGTCTCCATAGAGCCAGATCGTGGGCTGGCCGAAGGCGGCGCCGCGATTGAACAGGTTCGGGTTGATCACGCTCGCGTTGGCGCAGACTGACCCCCTCCAGCCGCCGACGAAGTTGATCGCGGCGCGCGGTACGGCGGACTGGCGGGCGCTCCAGGCGATAGCGAGGATGCCGCCGCGCGACAGGCCGCCCACGGCGATGCGGGCGCGATCGACGAAGGGCTGTGCCAGGATCGTGGGTGTGATGGCATCGATGTCGCGCAATGCGCGTTCGGCGCCGGAAATTGAAAGCGTCGGATCGCAGCTATAACCCTGCTCGCGGTCGTTCGAGAGGCCTTCGTCATAGCGGCCCTCCGAGCCGCCGCGACCCCGTCGCGAGGGCAGCACCACGGCCCAGCCTCGCGCCGTGAACCATTGGGCGAGTGTCCTGGGATCGTAGGGCCGCGTGAAGATCGAGGGATCGTTGCCGCGGCCGGCCGAGCCATGATGGAAGATCAGGGTCGGGAAGGGGCCAGGGCCAGTCGGCTTGTAGGTGATGGTGGCAAGCTTCACATGCTCGCCGTCGATCATGACCGGCACCATCGCCCGATCTTGCGCGGCGACCGGGAGGGCCGCGATCAGGCCAACAGCAAAGAAGAAGGAACTTAGTCTCCCGCCGTGGCGGCCGTGGTCGAGACGGTCTCGATCGGCCGGGCGACACGATGCGTCACCATGCTGTGATGCAGCGCACGGACGGTATCGCTTCCCCGGGTCAGGCAGAGCCATGGGAAGAAACCATGCACGAAGCAGCCGAGGCTGCCTAGCAGCATGCGCCCGCCAAAACTGAAGGCCACCCCCATGTGCTGGAAGTAGGTCTCGTTGACCGTGGCGGGGTGAGCGGTGAAGCGGCGGATCATTGTTGAATTTTACCGGCTGTTTCAGGAAACGGCTTGCTACCTTTGCGCAATCCGGCCAAATTTTGAGAAATTCATTCTAAAGGACCGACGATGGCCGCGAAATTGTCGCTGGATTCCTTCGACAAGAAGATTCTGGATTGCCTGCAGGACAATTCGGACATGCCTCTCGCCGAGATCTCCCGCCGGGTCGGGCTGTCGACGACGCCGTGCTGGCGGCGCATCAACCGGCTGCAGGAGCAGGGCATCATCCGTGCGCGAGTGGCTCTGCTGAACCGCAAGGCGGTGAACGCCGGAGTGACGGTGTTCGTGGCTGTGCGCACTGCCCAGCACACGGCCGTATGGCTCGGCCGCTTCGCCAAGGCCGTGGCATCGTTTCCCGAAGTGATCGACTGCTACCGTATGAGCGGCGAGATCGACTATCTGATCCGCCTCGCGCTGCCCGACATCGAGGCCTACGACGCCTTCTACAAGCGCCTGATCGCCAAGGTCGACCTCAGCGACGTCACCTCCATGTTCGCCATGGAGGAAATCAAGTCCACCACGCGGCTCCCGCTTTCCTACCTCCCCTAGCCTCGGGCCGACCCGGGCTCTAGGATCGCCCCAGTTCGACCTAGGAAAAGCAGGGGAAACGATGAACACGGGCCCGAATACTGGCAAGAATCGCAAGAAGGTGCTGATCGTCGGCCGCATGCCGCAGGCCGGCCTCGACGTCCTGAAGAAACGCGACGACGTCGATTTCGAGATCCTGGCCGACGATACGGTTCCGTCGCTGCACCCCAAGCTCAAGGACGCCAATGCCGTGACCCTGGGCGGCACGGCCTTCCGCCAAGCCGAACTCGACGCCGCGCCCGGCATGATGGTGGTGGCCCGCCTCGGCGTCGGCTTCGATGCCGTCGAGGTGCCGGCCCTCAACAAGCGCAAGATCCCGCTCATGACCACGGGCATCGCCAACTCCGTGTCGGTGGCCGAGCATGCGATGTACATGCTGCTGGCCTCGGCTCGCCTGGTGAAGAAGTACGACCGCTTCGTGCGCGAGGGCGGCTGGGGCCAGCGCCTCGCCGACCTGCCGGCCGATCTTTCCGGCAAGTCGATCCTGGTGGTCGGCATGGGCCGCATCGGCTCGCGCACCGTGAAGCGCTGCGCCGCCTTCGAGATGGACGTCCTCGTGCTCGACCCCAACATCTCCGAGGCCGAGATCAAGAAGGCAGGCGCCACCAAGGTGAAAGATCTGAAGGCAACCCTGCCCAAGGTCGACTTCGTCTCGGTGCATTGCCCCAAGGCGCCCGAGACGATCGACATGTTCAACACCGAGACGCTGGCGCTGATGAAGCCCGACGCCTTTCTGGTGAACACCGCGCGCGGCGGCATCATCAATGAGGACGCGCTCTACAAGGCGCTCTCCACCGGCAAGCTGCGCGGTGCCGGCCTCGACGTGCTCAACAAGGAGCCGCCCGATCCGACCAACAAGCTGTTCAGCCTGGAGAACGTGATCTTCAGCCCGCACATGGCCGGCGTCACCAAGGAAGCGAGCGACCGCATGGCGGTGACCGCCATCGAAAACATCCTGAGCGTCTTCGACGGCCGTCCCAACGCCGCCCATTGCGTGAACAAGGAAGTGCTGGGCTGACGCACCCTGTCGTCCTGAGTCGCGCGGGGGTTACCCCCGCGCGACTCAGGATCACAAGGCTTCGTCCTAACCCTTCACGAACGCCAGCAAGTCGGCGTTGAGCTGGTCCTTGTGGATGATCGCGAGCCCATGAGGGCCGCCCGGATAGATCTTTAACGTGGCACCCTTGACCAGTTGCACCGAGTGCTGCGCGGCAGCGCCGATCGGCACGATCTGGTCGTCGTCGCCGTGGATCAGCAGCGTCGGCACGTCGAACTTCTTCAGGTCCTCGGTGAAATCGGTTTCCGAGAAAGCCTTGATGCAGTCGTACTGGCCTTTCAGCCCACCCATCATGCCCTGCAGCCAGAAACTGTCGCGCGTGCCCTGGCTCACCTTGGCGCCGGGACGGTTGGCGCCGAAGAACGGCGTGGTCAGGTCCTTGTAGAATTGTGAGCGGTCGGCGGCGACGCCCTTGCGGATGCCGTCGAACACATCGATCGGCAGGCCGCCGGGATTGGCCGCGGTCTTCAGCATGATCGGCGGCACGGCGCTCACCAGCACGGCCTTGGCGAGGCGCTTGGTGCCGTGGCGGCCGATGTAGCGCGCGACCTCGCCGCCGCCGGTCGAATGGCCGATCATCGTGGCGCCCTTGATGTCGAGCTTGTCCAAAAGCTCGGCGAGATCGTCGGCATACTGGTCCATGAAGTTGCCACCCCACGGCTGGCCCGAGCGGCCATGGCCACGGCGGTCGTGTGCAATGGCGCGGAAGCCGTGCCCGGCAAGGAACATCGCCTGGTCGTCCCAGGCATCGGCCGAGAGCGGCCAGCCATGCGAGAAGATGACCGGCGTGCCAGTGCCCCAGTCCTTGTAGAAGATCTCGGTGCCGTCCTTGGTCGTGATGGTGCTCATGGTGTTTCTCCAAGATCCTCGATCTCGTCGTCGGTCGGGAAGCGGCCGGTCTTGCTGCGGGTGTATTTGAGCGCGCCGTCGACGGTGACGTCGAACTGGCCGGATTTGCCGGGGCGCAGCTCGATGTCGGCAGCGCCCAGCCTCTCAAGGTGTGCCCTCACACGGAGGGCCTGCGGCTTATAACCTCAAGCGCCGCAATACTCGATCAGGACTTTCATCCTGCTAAGGTGGCGGCCTGGGCTCGCGCCATCAAGGGGGAGATTTTATGAAATACGGACCGCTCGGCCGCTCGGGCCTGATCGTGAGCAGAATCTGCCTCGGCGGCAATTCGTGGGGCGCCAAGGGCCGCCGCGGCTGGGGCAAGTTCGACGAGGCCGAGGCGCCGGCCTACTTCAAGCGCGCCCTCGACGTCGGCATCACCTTCTTCGACACCGCCGATGCCTACAATGCCGGCCGCTCCGAGGAGATCATGGGCGCCACGCTCATGAAGACAACGAAGCGCGAGGAGATCGTGCTGTCGACTAAGGTCGGCATTCGCATGAGCCCTGTTGCGAACGACCAGGGCACCGGCCGCAAGCATTTGATGGCCGCGGTCGACGCGCAGCTGAAGCGCCTGCAGACCGATTACATCGACGTCTATCAGGTGCATCGCCTCGATCCGCACACGCCGATGGAAGAAACGATGTATTCGCTCGACCAGCTCGTGCGTTCCGGCAAGGTCCGTTACATCGGCGGCTCGACCATGCCGGCCTACAAGTTCGCGCAGATGATCGCGATCGCCGACTGGAAAGGCTATGCGCGGCCGATTGCCATGCAGAATCTCTACAATATGGTTCAGCGCGAGGAGGAGCGCGAGATGAACCGGCTCTGCCACGAACAAGGCGTCGGCCTCATCCCCTATTCGCCGCTGGCGCGCGGCTTCCTGGCCGGTAATCGCAGCAAGGACGGCGGCGGCTCGACCGAGCGCTCGAAGAACGACACGGTGGTGAAGGACGGAACCTATCGCGATAGCGACTGGGAGATCGTGAAGCGGCTGAAGAAGATCGCCAAAGGAAAGGGCGTGACGCCGGCCCAGGTGGCGCTCGCCTGGCTGCTGCACAAGCCCTACATGGGCGCCCCCATCATCGGCGCCACCGACCTCGACCAGCTCACCTCGGCCGCGAAATCGACCGAGATCACGCTCACGGCGGAAGAGTCGAAACTGCTCGAGCAGCCCTACGAGTTCCGGGTGTCGCCGGAGAACTGACAGCGGTAGCTGTCATCGCGGGCGGAGTTTACTCCGCCCTGGAGCGAAGCGAAGGATCCCTCGGCTTCGCCTCAGGATGACACTGCACGCTTTCTGATCGCGTGCGCGAACCAGAGCGCGAGCAGCGGCAGGAAGATCGCGGCGGCCCAGAACACCGGCGGCGCGCCCCAGCGGTCGACGATGGGCGCGGCGACGGGCACGCCTATCGCCTGGCCCAGAAACAGGCAGAGCGCGAACAGCGCCATGCCGGCGCCGCGCGCCTCGGGCGCCATCTGCGTGCCGTGGGTCTGCAGCGTGTTGTGGAACATGTAGAACGATACGCCTGAGAGGACGATGGCGGCGAACTCGACCTCGGCCGAGGGGGCGAGCGCCATGCCGGCGAAGGCGATGCCGAGACCCGCGCCGCCCCACAGGCAGAGGCCGCGCTCGCCCAGCAGGCGCACGAGATGGTGTGCCGACATCACATACAGGAAGCCGCCGGCGCCGAAGGCCGCGACCGCGAGGCCGATGGCGGCGAAGCCCAGGCCGAAGCGCTGATGGAGATCGGCGCCGACGAAGGTGAAGGCACCCCAGAACACGCCGCCCTCGAGCGCCACCACGATGATGACGGTGAGCGCCCACGGCCGGCGCAGCACGCGGACCATCTGGCCGACCATCGAGCCCTCGGCGCGTTCGCCGGGCCGGGCAAGATCCGGGCGGGTGCGCATGACGGCGATCAAGGCGCCGCCGGCCATCAGATAGATGGTGGCCAGCACCCAGAAGACCGAGCGCCAGCCCAGCCAGTCGCCGATCGCGCCGCCCAGCGCGGCGCCGGTCATCAGGCCCAGCGTCTGGCCGGTGAGGAAGCGCGCCAGCATGGCCTGGCGCCGCTCGTAGCTCACGTTGTCGCCGACCCAGGCGATGGCCAGCGGAATGATGGCGGCACTCGCGGCGCCGGTCAGGAAGCGTGCCAGGGTGAGCAGGCCGAGCGAGGCCGCGAGCGCGCTCAGGATGCAGCAGAGGGCGGCGCCGATGCAGGCGATCGTCACCACCGGCATCTTGCCGTAGCGGTCGCCGAACGGGCCGTGCACCAGGACGAACACGCCGTTGGCGAACAGGAAGGCCGTGGCCACGATCGAGGCGCCGCCGACGGTGACGCCGAATTCGGCCGCAAGCTGGACCAGGAGCGGGTCGGTCACACGCATGTTGGCGGCCGACGCGAAGGCAGCGACCGACAGGAACACGATGGCGAGGGTGGGCGCACGCGCCGGAGGTGGGGTGGGCCGCGGCACGGCGGCGGAGGGAGGCATCGGCAGCGGGCTTAGCGGCTGGAACCGGTAAAAGAAAGGTCTCTTGGCGGGCAGCTGCAATGACTTATGGTGCAGGGATGATCGAAGAGATTCTCATCCTCGCCCGCGACCCCAACGCCTGGGCGGCACTGGCCACGCTGGTGGTCATGGAAATCGTGCTCGGTATCGACAACCTGATCTTCATTTCCATCCTGACCAACAAGCTGCCCGAGGAACAGCGCCCACGGGCGCGCCGGCTCGGCATCGGCCTGGCGGTTTTTCTGCGGCTGGCGCTGCTCGGCACGGTATCGATCATCGTCCAGCTCACCCAGCCGCTGTTCACCCTGCTCGGGCATGCCTTCTCATGGCGCGACCTCATCCTGATCGCGGGCGGCCTGTTCCTGATCTGGAAGGCCACGACGGAGATTCACGACAGCGTGGCCGGCGGCGAAGGGCACGGCGACAAGCCATCGGCCGCAGGCAGCGTCACGGTCGCCGCCGCGATCGGCCAGATCCTGGTGCTCGACATCGTCTTCTCGCTCGACAGCATCATCACCGCCGTCGGCATGACCGACGATCTGCCGATCATGGTTGCGGCCGTGCTGGTGGCGGTGGCGCTGATGCTGCTGGCCGCCGATCCGCTGGCCCGCTTCATCGGCAACAACCCGACCATCGTCATGCTGGCGCTGGGCTTCCTGCTGATGATCGGCGGTACGCTGCTGGCCGAGGGCATGGGGGTGAAGATCCCCAAGGGCTACATCTACGCCGCCATGGCCTTCTCGGCGCTGATCGAGGGGCTGAACATGATGGCGCGGCGCGCGCGGCAGAAGAAACGCTGACTTAGTGCGTGGCTGGAGTGCCCCACAGGCGTTCCAGCCGCCGATCGCGGCCGCAGCTCCATCGGTAGTAGGTGTAGGCCGTCGGGTTCTTGCGGTAATAGTCCTGATGATACGCCTCGGCCGGATAGAATTTGGCCGCCGGCAGAATCTCCGTGACGATCCGGCCCGATAGCTTGCCCGACTTCTCCAGCGCGGCCTTCGAGGCTTCGGCCTGCGCGCGGTGGCTCTCGTCGGCCACGAAGATCGCGGCGCGGTATTGCGGGCCCTTGTCGCAGAACTGCCCGCTCGCATCGAGCGGATCGACGTTGTGCCAGAACACGTCGAGCAATTTCTCGTAGCTTACGCGCGCCGGGTCATATTCGACTTGCAGTGCCTCGTAGTGGCCGGTGCGGCCGGCCGAGACCTGCTCGTAGGTGGGATCGATCTTCGTGCCCCCGGTGTAGCCGGAGGTCGTTGCCAGGACGCCGTCGACCTTGTCGAACGGCGGTTCCATGCACCAGAAGCAGCCGCCAGCGAAGATGGCGACCGCGCGGGTCTGGGCCTGTGCGGACGCCAGGGTCGCGCCGATCAGCAGCACCGCGAGGAGGGCGAGCTTTTTCATGCGCCTGTTCCGGTCGGCTTGAAGATCATCGCCACGCCGTTCATGCAATAGCGCAGGCCGGTGGGTTTGGGGCCGTCCTTGAAGACGTGACCGAGATGGCCGCCGCAGCGCCGGCAGTGAACCTCGGTCTGGGTCATGAACAGGAACCCCGACTCCTGCTTGGTGCCGATCGCATTGTCGAGCGGCTGCCAGAAGCTCGGCCAGCCGGTGCCGCTGTCGTACTTGGAGGCCGAGGAGAACAGCGCCAGGTCGCAGCCGGCGCAGCAGAAAGTGCCGGCGCGTTTCTCGCGGTCGAGCGGACTGGTGCCGGCGCGCTCGGTGCTGGCCTTCCGCAGGACGGCATATTGTTCCGGCGTCAGCAGGCGCCGCCATTCGGCATCGCTGCGCGTGATCTCGAAGGCCGCGGCTTGTGCGTGCGCGGCTTTGGCGCCGAAACCGAAGGCCATGAGGGTGGTGCTCCCCAGGAGGAAATGTCGTCGATTGATCGGCTTCATGATGTTGCTCATAGCGCCGCGCGCGGGCCGGAAGTAAGGCGATCCACCATCACCGATGGTCACTTTGTCGTGCGGCCGCCGTGCTCCGAGGCTAAACTCGCCATCATGAAACTCAAGGATCAGGTCGCCATCGTCACCGGCGGCGCCTCGGGCATCGGCGCCGCTTCGGCCCGCCTGTTCGCCGCGGAAGGCGCGAAGGTGGCGCTGGTCGATCTCGACGAAGCAGGGCTGGGCCAGGTCGCGGCCGACATCGAAGGCAGGGGCGGCACGGCGATGACCATTGCCGCCGACGTCAGCCGGGACGATCAGGCGCGTGACGGCGTGGCCCGGGTCATGGAGAAGTGGGGCCGCATCGACGTGCTGCTGACGGCGGCAGGCGCCTCGACCGGCGGCACCGTCGACACGATCGAGGAGGCAGCGTGGGACCGCACCTTCGCGATCAACGTCAAGGGTACCTATCTCTGGATCCACTACGCCATCGCCCCGATGATCGCCGCCGGGTCGGGCGCCATCGTCACCATCGGCTCGCAGCTCGCGCAGTCGAGTCCGGGCAAGAACGCGGCCTACATCGCTTCCAAGGGTGCCATCGCGTCCTTCACCAAGACCATGGCGGTCGACCACGCGGCCCAGGGCATTCGCGTCAATGCGCTGATGCCGGGCGTCATTGATACGCCGATGCCGGCCAAGTCGCTGACACGCTACGCCGATCCCGAGGCGATGCGGACCTTCTGGAAGCATCGCCATCCCATGGGCCGCATCGGCCAGCCGGAGGAGGTGGCCAAGGCGGCGCTGTTCCTTGCCTGCGATGACTCATCCTTCGTCACCGGCACGCTGCTGTTCGTCGACGGCGGCTGGACGGCGCACTGATGGCCAAGAAACTCACCGAGTCCCAGATCGCGGCCTACGAGCACGACGGCTACATCTGTCCGGTGGATGCGTTTTCGACCCAGCAGGCCACGGAGTGGCGCAGCCAGCTCGAGTCGTTCGAGCGCGCCGAGGGCCAGAAGATGACGCGCGGCCACAACTTCAAGCCGCACCTGCTCTTTCCCTGGGTCGACGAGATCGTGCATTCGCCGGAGGTGCTCGACGCTGTCGAGGACCTGATCGGACCGGACATCCGGCTGTTCCATCTTACGGTATGGCCCAAGGACGCGCATTCCGGCGCCTACGTGAGCTGGCATCAGGACGCGACCTACTTTGCCCTCGATCCGATCTGCCACGTCACGGCCTGGGTGGCATTGACCGATGCGCCGGTCGAGGCGGGCTGCATGGAAGTCGTGCCGGGATCGCACAAGTTGGGCCAATTGCGCCACGCCGAGATGCAGGATCCGGAGAATCTGCTGTCGCGTGGTCAAGCGTTGGCGGTCGACGTCGATCGCACGAAGACCGCGTTCATGCCGGTCAAGGCGGGCCAGTTCTCGCTGCACCACACGCACCTCGTGCACAATTCGCGGCCCAATAAGTCCAACGACCGGCGCATCGGCCTCGGCATCAGCTACATCCCGACCCACGCGCGGTGCACGGCTGCCAACCGCGTGACGGCAATGCTGGTGCGCGGCCGGGACAATTATGGGCATTTCGACGAGGAGCGCCGGCCTGAAGCCAACGCCGGTCCGGAGGAGCGAGCGTTCCATGCGCGCGCTGTCGCCACGTTCCGCGACATGAATGCCAGCCTGAACAGGAAGAGTGCCTGATGCATACGATCCGCATGCCGTATCACGACCGCTATCCCTATTCACCGATCACCGAGCGCAAGGATTACTCCTGGCCCGAGGGCAAGCGGCTGGCCGTCTATCTCGGTCTCAACATCGAGCATTTCGCTTACGGTGCAGGTGAGGGGCACCTGCTGACGGTGGCCAATCCGCCGCCCGATCCGCGCACCTTCGCCTGGCGCGATTATGGGAACCGGGTCGGCGTGTGGCGCTGCCTCGAATTGTTCGACGAGCTCAACCTGCCGGCCTCGCACCTCATTAATACGACCGTGTTCGAATATGCGCCGCAGATCGTCGATGCCTTGAAGGCTCGCGGTGACGAATTCGTCGGCCACGGCCGCACCAACGCCGAACGTCACGGCAGCATGTGGGAAGCCGACGAGAAGCGTTTTCTCGAGGAGGTTCGCGACGCCATCGAGAAGGCATCGGGCAAGCGCCCGCGTGGCTGGATGGCGCCGTGGATGGCCTCGACGCGCTGGACACCGGATCTCCTGAAGGAAGTAGGCTTCGACTTCCTGATGGATTGGCCGAACGACGACCAGCCCATCTGGATGAAGACGCGATCGGGTCCGCTGATGAGCGTGCCCTATCCGATCGAGGTGAACGACAGCCCGCAGATCCTGGTACGCCACCATTCGGGCGACGAGTTCCGAGACATGATCATCGGCCAGTTCGAGGAACTTCTCCGCCAGTCGGCCAAGCAGCCGCTGGTCTGCGGCATCGCGCTTCACACCATGATCGTGGGTCAGCCCTATCGCCTGAGGGCGTTGCGCGAGGCGCTGACCCACATCGCCAAGCACCCGCAGAAAGACAAGGTGTGGTTCACGCGGCCATCCGACATCTACGATCATTGCGCGGCATTGCCCAAGGGCACGATGGTGCCGCCGACGGCCTAGACCCAGCAGGAGGAAATCATGGCGATCGAGATTGTCGAACTCCACCATCCCGGCTATCGCATCGACGAGACGCTTCTGGACACCACGGTGGATTTTTACACCGACGTCCTCGGGCTCGAGCGCGACAAGAGCCGTCCGACCATTCCCGGCATTCCGGGGGCCTGGATCAACGTCGGCGAGGTCGGCCAATTGCACCTGATCGGCGGCGCGCAGCCATCACCCGTCGCCAAGGGGCCGGGCGAGGACCCGACCCGGCCGCACGTTGCCTTCGCGGTGGCCGATATTCTCGCGGCCAAGAAGGAACTCGATCGCATGGGCGTGAAGTACTGGCAGATCGAGGGCCTCACTAGTCCCGACGCGCTGCAGGTCTTCATGAACGATCCCTGCGGCAACATGGTGGAACTGCACCAGATCGACAAATGCAATTGCCGCGCGAGCAATCGGGCGAAGGCCTAGGTTGACGACCGGCGCCGAGATCGCGACCTGGCTGGCCGATGCGGGCCTGCGCAACCTGCCGATCGAGGAGATGGTCGATGGTGTCGCGCGCCGGCTGAACCAGGCTGGCGTGCCGGTCGCGCGCATCTTCGTGGGTACCAACACGCTGCATCCGCTGATCCGTGCGCGCAGCATGATCTGGGACCGCGCCACCGGGCCCAGCACGCATTTCGAGTTCCCGCACGGCCAGATCGATGCGGAGGTGGTGCGTCAGAGCCCGTTCAACTCGATGCTGCGGGGCGGCATCTCCGAACGGCGCCACGACCTTGCGCGGACTCCGGCCGAGGACGAACTCCCGGTGTTCGCCGAGCTGCGTGCGGCCGGCATGACCGACTGGCTGGGCCGCGTCTTTCCCTTCGGCGAGCTGGCGCCGCACGTCGGCGGACCGTCGGGACCGGAGCGCGCCGGCGAGCTGTGGCTGGTCTGCTCCTTCTCCACGGACCGGCAGGGCGGCTACACCGAGTCCGATTTCGCCACGCTTGCCGCCCTGGCGCCGCTGTTCGCGCTGGCGGCCAAGGCCACGATGCTTCGCACCGTCGGCGAGGGGTTGCTCGCCACCTATCTCGGGGCCGATCCCGCCGCCCGCGTCCTGGCGGGCACGGTGCTGCGCGGAGAGCCGCAGAGCGTGGAAGCGGTGCTGTTCTACGCCGACCTGCGCGGCTTCACGCCGTTCGCCGACACCTTGTCCGGCCGCGAGCTGTTCGTGCTGCTCGATGAGTGCTTCGCCTGCATGGTGCGGCCGGTCAATCGGCATGGCGGCGAGGTCCTGAAGTTCCTAGGCGACGGATTGCTCGCGATCTTTCGCATCGAAGGGCACGCCGACGAGCGGCGTCGCGCCGAAATCTGCGCCGCCGCCCTCACCGCAGCCAGCGAGGCGCTCGACCTGATGGAAATGCTCTCGACCGAACGCACCGGGGCGGGCAAGTCGACCCCGGGCCTCGACATCGCGCTCCACATCGGCACGGTCCAATATGGCAACGTCGGCACCGATGCGCGGCTCGATTTCACGGTGATCGGCCCGGCCGTCAACGAGGCGGCGCGTATCGAAGTCCTGTGCAAGGAACTGGGCCAGGATCTCCTGGTCTCTCAGGCCTTCGCGGTAGCGGCGACCGGCAGCCGGGCGCATCTGGTCTCGCTCGGTCGCCATCGCCTGCGCGGCGTGCGCGAGGACACTGAACTGTTCGCGCTCGCCTGACCGTTAGCCGGCGTAGACCGCTTTTTCGAACTCGTAGAACAGCGGCAGCGACTTGGTGTCGGCGAAGGGCAGGATCTGGGTCACGTAGACGCCGCCCAGGCCCTTCTTCTGGTCGATCCAGTAGTAGGTGTTGGCGAGGCCGGCCCACGCCAGCGCGCCGGCCGAGCGTCCTGTCGGCGCCTGGGCATTGTTGATCATGAATGAGAGCCCCCATTGCTTGTCGATGCCGGGGAAGAATTCGGCGTCGTTCGACAGCGGCGGCATCACGGTCTTGAGCAGCGTGACCTTGGTCTCGCCCATGGCGTTCTTCGACATCAGGGCCGCCGTCTCGGGCTTCAGCACGGCCCGGCCGCGATCCGACCGGCCCTCGTTCAGCATCATGCGCACGAACTTGAGATAGTCGCCGGCGGTGGAATAGAGGCCGCCGCCGCCCATCTCGAACTCGGGCTGCTGCGGCAATTCGAGCGCCAGGTCCGGTGCCAGCGCGCCGTCGGGACCGCGATGGTGGATCTTGGCCAGCCGCGCGCGCATCGTCGGCGTGATGAAGAAGCCCGTGCTGTCCATGCCGAGCGGCCCCAGCAGTTCGTCGCGGAAATACTGGCCGAGCGTCTTGCCGCTCGCCGCCTCGACCATCTTGCCGGCCCAGTCGATGTTGATGCCATAGTCCCAGCGTTCGCCGGGATCGAACAGCAGCGGCGTGGTCAGCGCCTTGTTCTCGCAGCCGGTGATGCCGGGCACGCCCATCGCCTCCTGGTACTTGCCGATGTCGGCGTTCCAGATCTCGTAGGAGAAGCCGGCGGTGTGGGTGAGCAGATGGCGCAGCGTGATGTCGCGCCTGGGCTTGCGGGTCCTGGGCTTGCCGGCCGCGTCGAAGCCCTCCAGCACGCCGACCTCGCCGAGATAGGGGATCGTGGCCTTGGCCGGCGCGTCGAGCGAGAGCTTGCCGCGCTCGACCTGCTGCATGGCGGCGGCGCCCGTGATCGCCTTGGTCATCGAGGCGATCCACGCCACGGTGTCGGGCGTCATGTCGGCGGCTTCGCCCAGCACGCGCTTGCCGAAGCCGGCCTCGTAGGTCTGGCCCTTGGCGTCGGTCGCGACCGCCACGACGCCGGGCACATCGCCCCTGCTCACGGCCTCCTTCAGGACCTTGTCCGCCTGGACTTTCATGGTGCGCTCCTCCGGTTTCAATTCCCGTAGAGATAGTTCGGCAGCCACAGAGTCATGCCCGGCCACGCGTACATGATCACCATGCACAGGATGACGATCAGCATGTACGGCATCATGCCGGCGAAGATCTGGTTCAGCGTGACATGCGGTGGCGAGACGCCCTTCAGGTAGAAGGCCGACATGGCGACCGGCGGCGACAGGAATGCGGCCTGCAGGTTCACGAAGACCAGCGTGCCCCACAGGATCGGGTCTATGTTGAAGTGCCGCAGCATGGGCAGGAAGATCGGCACGAAGATGATGATGATCTCCGTCCATTCCAGCGGCCAGCCGAGCAGGAAGATGATGGCCTGCGACAGGATCATGAACTGCACCGGGCTCATGTCGAGCGACAGCACCCAGTGTTCGAGCAGCGCCTGGCCGCCCAGGATGGCGAACACGGCGGAGAACAGCGCCGAGCCCACGAACAGCCAGCACACCATGGCGGTGGTCTTGGCGGTCAGGAACACCGCCTCCTTGGTCCGCTGCCAGTCGAGGGTGCGGGCATGGAAGGCCAGCACGAAGGCGCCGGCGGCGCCGACCGCCGCCGATTCCGTGGCCGTGGTGATGCCGAACAGGATGACCGCCAGCACGATGACGGTGAGGATACCGAGCGGCATCACCGATGCCGTGAGGAGCTTCAGCACCACGAAGCGCGCGGCATCCATGCGCCAGTAGTAACGCACCAGCATCAGCGCCAAGAGGGCGGCGCAGATCCAGAAGTAGAGGTAGAAATCGGCCGGCGGCCCCGATTCGGAAGGGGCTGCTGGTCCGGTCGCGATGCCGGGCGTGCCAAGCTGTTGGACGCCGGTCACGACGGCCTCGGCTTCGACCTGCTGGTGGATGACGACGTACCACCACAGGCCCCAGAAGGTGACGACGCTCATGATCAGCGGCACGAGGGCAATGACGAAATTCTTGACCAGCTCCCAATAGCCGAGCGGCTTGCCGTCGGCGTCGATTGCCGCCGCCCGCGACGGCGACAGCAGCGCCGAAACGAGGCCGACCAGCATGTTGGCCGAATAGGCGGCGCGGAATTTTTCCACCCAGGCCGGGATCGGCACCCGGGTCTGCTCCTCGGGGAGCCTGGGCGCGATCTTGGGGTCCAGGAGCGCCCAGCCGATGACGTAGAGGAGATAGAGAAATGCCAGGAAGAAGCCGGGCAGCATTGCCGCGGCGTAAAGCTTGACCACCGATTGGCCGGCGACGGCGGCGTAGACGATGATCATGACCGAGGGCGGGATCAGGATGCCCAAGGTGCCGCCGGCGGTGATGACGCCCGAGGCCAGCCGGACGTCGTAGCCGGCGCGCAGCATCGGATTGAAGGCGATGACGCCCATCAGCACCACGACCGCGCCGACCAGGCCGCTGGCGATCCCCCAGAATGTGCAGACGATCAGCGTCGCCACGGCAAGCGCCGCCGGCACCCGGCGGAAGGCGAGCTGGATCGAATAGAACATCTTGTCGACGAGTGCGCCGCGCTCCATCACGTAGCCCATCAGCACGAACAGCGGGATCGAGATCAGCACGTCGTTGGTCATGGCGCCGTAGGTGCGCTGGACCATCAAGTCGAACACCCGGTTGTGCGCCCACGACTGGTTAGGGTCGTAGAAGGCGATGAAGCCGAAGAACATGCCCAGGCCCATCAGCGTGAAGGCCGTGGCGAACCCCATCAGGATCACCACGACGATCAGGCCCAGCATCAGCAGGCCAAGGGCGGGATCGCTCATTTCCTCTGGTCTCCGCCCGTCTTGTCGCCACCCGTCTTGTCACCCCCGAGGCCACGCTGGCGCGCGGTCTCGTCGATCTGCTGGACGTGCTCGATCGCGATCTTGCGCGACTCCTCGTCGACATACTCGCTGTTGGCGAGTTGCTCGCCCACGACGTCGATCTCGGCGACGTCCTTGAGACGGCTCGGCCAGGCGCCGGTCTTGAGGCAGACAATGCAGCGCACGATCTCGGCCACGCCCTGGA
The DNA here is from genome assembly GCA_947474005.1 of Alphaproteobacteria bacterium. GTDB lineage: Bacteria > Pseudomonadota > Alphaproteobacteria > Reyranellales > Reyranellaceae > Reyranella. Next base: position 87,519 of record CANJHI010000001.1, read on the forward strand.
GCATGACCAGGGCGCCGGCGATCGGGATGACCGACTTGAAGTGGTAGACCGGCGGGCCGTCCGCCGTGACGTTGGAATGCTCGTTGATACGCCATGAGTCCGCGGCATAGTCGGTGCCGGCATAGATCAGCGCGGCGATGCCGGGCAGGAAGAACACGATGTAGAGCACCAGGTCGAGCGTGGCCTGGGTGCGCGGGCGCATCGAGCTGTAGAGGAAGTCGCCGCGGACATGGGCGTTCTGCGCCAGCGTGTAGGCGCCGCACAGCATGAACAGCGAGCCATAGAGCATATTGTCGAGATCGAAGATCCACGCCGTCGGCGCATTAAGAAGGTAGCGCTTGAAGACTTCGATGCAGACCACGGCCATCAGCGCGATGATCAGCCAGGCCGCGGCCTTGCCGACCCACGTGCTGATGCCGTCGATCGTGTGCAGGAAACGCTCAACGGTCATGCAGCCTCTTTGCCGGGGGCACGTGCCCCCAGCGATGATGTGCTTCCGTCACAACAGTGTCCTCTACAGCTTCACCGGCTTGGCGGTGGCGCCCCAGTAGTGGTCGAACGCCATCTTGCGGCTGACCACCGTGTCCTGCTCCCACTGCGTCGCGCGCTTGGCGAAGGCGAGCTGCGACTGGACGATTTCCTTGAACAGGGGATTCTCCGCCGACTTCTTCGCCACCACCTCGTCATAGACTTCGAGCTGGCGCTTCAGGACCGCGTCGGGCGTCTTGTAGAACTTCACTTTGTCCTTGGTCTGCAGCTCGATGTAGTCCTGCGAGTAGCGGTCGATCGCCTTCCACGACATGTCCTGGCTGGCGGCATCGACGGCGTTGGCGATGATTGCCCGCATCTTCTCGGGCAGCGCGTTGTACTTGTCCTTGTTGAACAGGATCTCGAACTGTTCGGCGTTCTGGTGGTAGCTCTGCAGCATGCAGACCTTGGAGACGTCGGCGAAGCCCAGGATGCGGTCTGAGCTGGCATTGTTGAACTCGGCCGCGTCGAGCAGGCCACGGTCCATCGCCGACACGATCTCGCTGCCGGGCAGCGCGTTCACTGCCGCACCCATGGCCTGGAACACGTCGATCGAGATGCCGACGGTGCGGAACTTCAATCCCTTGAAGTCGTCGACCTTTGTGATCGGCTTCTTGTACCAGCCGAGCGGCTGCGTCGGCATCGGCCCGTAGGGGAACGACACGACGTTGGCGTTGATCGAGGCGTAGAGCTTCTCGAGCAGCGCCTTGCCGCCGCCGTAGCGGTGCCAGCTGAGCAGCATGTTGGCGTCCATGGCGTAACCCGGGCCCGAGCCCCACAGCGCCAGCGCCGTCTGCTTGCCGTAGTGATAGACCAGCACGCCATGGCCGCCATCGAGCGTGCCCTTGGATACCGCGTCGAGCAGACCGAAGGCCGGCACGACGGCGCCGGCCGGCAGAACCTCGATCTTGAGATCACCGCCGGTCATGTCGTTGACCTTCTTGGCGTAGTCGAGCGCGTATTCGTGGAAGATGTCCTTCGACGGCCAGGTGCTCTGCCAGCGCATGCTGATCGGGCCCTGGGCCTTGACGACGGCCGGGGCGGCGACGGTTGCTGCCGTGGCAACGGCAGCGCCTTTCAGGAACTTGCGACGCGACTCTTTCATCTGCGACATGAGTTTCCTCCGTGTGTTTGTTTCTTATTTGTCAACGCCACGCTGTAGGCAGGATGAACCTGCGGCGGAAGCCCTGTCTAGCCGAAACGCGGGAGAATCACGCTGGCGTGACTGCCAGGCCGCCCGTCCCCAGGCCGACCGTCCTCAGGGCGAAGGCATAGGCGATCGCGACCTCGTCGAGGCGGCTGAACCGTCCGGAGGAGCCGCCGTGGCCAGCCCCCATGTTGGTACGCAGAAGAACCGGGCCGCCCGACGTCATGGTGGCGCGCAGCCGTGCGACCCACTTCGCCGGCTCCCAGTAGGTGACGCGCGGATCGGTGAGGCCGGCCATCGCCAGGATCGCGGGATAGTCTTGGGCCACGACATTGTCGTAGGGCGAGTAGGACAGGATATGGCGGAACGCCGCTTCGTCGGTGATCGGGTTGCCCCACTCGGGCCATTCCGGCGGCGTGAGCGGCAGCTTGTCGTCCAGCATGGTGGCGAGCACATCGACGAAAGGCACTTCGGCCACGATGCCGGCAAAGAGCTCGCCGGCGCGGTTGGCGACCGCGCCCATCAGCATACCGCCGGCGCTGCCGCCGTGCCCGACGATGCGCTTGGCGGATGTGTATTTCTCGGCGATGAGCGCGCGACCTGCGGCGGCGAAATCGTCGAAAGTGTTCGTCTTCTTCTCGCGCTTGCCGTCGAGATACCACGACCAGCCCTTGTCCGCGCCGCCGCGGATATGGGCGATGGCATAGACGAAGCCGCGATCGACGAGCGACAGGCGGTTGGCCGAGAAGGAGGCGGGCATCGCCATGCCGTAGGAGCCGTAGCCGTAGAGCAGCAGCGGCGCGCGGCCGTCGCGCACGAGGTCGCGTCGGTGCAGGATCGAGACCGGCACTTCGGCGCCATCGTTCGAGACTGCCATGATCCGCGTCGTGACATAGGCGGCGGGATCGTGGCCGGAGGGAATCTCCTGGCGCTTCCGCAAGGTGCGCGCGCGGCTCGCCATGTCGTAGTCGTAGATCTCGGCCGGCGTCGTCATCGACGAGTAGGAGAAGCGCATGGTCGTCGTGTCGAACTCGTAGCCGCCCGCCATGTCGAGCGAGTAGGCGGTCTCGTCGAAGGCGATGACGTGCTCGCTTCCGTCGCCGAGGTCGCGAATCACGATCGAGGGCAGGGCGTTGGCGCGCTCCAGCCGCACGAGGTGGCCGGCGAAGAGTTCTAGGCCGAGGATATAAGTGCCCGGGCGGTGCGCGATCAGTTCCCGCCAGTTCGCCCGCTCCGGTGCGGCGAGCGGCGCGGTCACGACGCGAAAATCGATGGCATCGCCGGCGTTGGTGAGGATGAAGAGCTCGTCGCCGCGATCGGCAACGCTGTAGCGCACGCCGGTTTCTCTTGGAGCGATGAGCCGCGGCGTTGCGTCTGGATCGGACAGATCGATCAGGCTTTGCTCCGACGTGTCGTGATCGCCGCCGCCGATGATGCAGAAGCGGCGACTGGCGCTTTCCTCGATGCGCGTGAACCAGCCGGTATCCTTCTCCTCGTAGACGAGAACGTCGTCGGCCTGCGGCGTGCCGAGCCGGTGGCGGTAGACTTTGAGTGGGCGATGGTTGTCGTCGACCTGGACATAGAAGAAGAACGTCGAGTCGAGACCCCAGACCACGCTGCCGCCGGTCTGCGTCAGCACGTCGGGCAGGTCTTCGCCCGTATCCCAGCGCCTGATACGGATGGTGAAGAACTCGGAGCCGCGCAGGTCGGCGCTCCAGGCTTCAAGCCGGTGATCCGGCGAATGACGCGTGCTGCCGAACTTGAAGTAGTCGGAATGCCTGGCCAGTTCGTCGCCGTCGAGGATGGTCTGCAGGCCAACGCCCGTGCGCGGCTTGCGGCCGATCAGCTGATGCTGGCCGCCCTCGCGGTACTTCCATAGATAGGCGAAAGGCCCGTCCGGTGTCGGGACACCGGAATCGGCCTCCTTGATGCGGCCGCGCATCTCCGCGACCAGCGTCTTCTGCAGCGCCTGCGTCGGCGCCAGCAGCTCATCGGCGTAGGCACTCTCGGCCTCGAGATAGGCCCGGATATCGGGATCAAGCAGGGACGGGTCGCGCAGAACTTCCTGCCACTTTTCGTCCTTCAGCCAGGCATAGTCGTCCGAGACCGTGATGCCATGCAGCGTACGCTGAGAGGGGCGCCGCGGCGCGATCGGCGGCTTCATCACGTGCTCAGTAGTTGCCGGCCTTGGCGGCCACCTTTGCCGGCACGTCGGCCTTGCCGCCCAGCATGCCGCGCATCGCGGCGCCCTTGGTGTCCCACCAGTCGGCCAGAATGCGCACGTCCCAGCCGATGCAGAAATGTTTTACGCCCATCTCAAGATACTTGCCGGCCTGGCCGGGGTCGCGCAGTTCGACGCGCGGATGCAGGCCCATCTTCAGTGCCATCTCGATCGTCTTCTTCTCGGCCGCCAGAACCTCGGCGTCGTTGTATTGGCCGGTCTTGCCGATGCTCATCGAGAAGTCGGAGGCGCCGAACTGCACCATGTCGATGCCCGGCACCGACAGCACGGCCTCGAGATTGTCCACGCACGACTTCTTCTCGACCATGATGGCGATCACCACCTCGTTCAGCGCATCGACGTAGGCGGGCGTGCCGCCGGTGCGGAC
>CANJHI010000002.1 GCA_947474005.1 Alphaproteobacteria bacterium
GGGGACGGACTGGCGGCATCCCGCGCCCGGCATCCCCGCATGGCATCGCCCCGGCATGACCCGCGGCCGGCGGTTTTGCCAAACGGATCATCGGGAACGGCGCCCGCCCGCAGTTCCTTGAGGCCTGGACGCGCAGTTCCAGGAGCTTCCGTCACAGAAAGCCGAGAACGTGTGCCTTGATCATGGATGGAATTGTCGATTCACTGGAGAGGTGAGGCTCGAGGGCCGTTTACTTCCCGGCCCTCTCGCTGCAAGGCTTTGAATTCTCGTGCTTCTTGTAGGTCGCCCCTGGGCACCATTTCCTTTCAATGGGTTAGCGCCTAGTGCGCCAATCCCTCGGTAAGCGATGGACGCCCGCTGGCGCCATACGCATATACTTTCCCGTTCCGTCAGCATTCACGCAGCGATTGATCGTCCGGCTCATACTGCCGTAGGTGGTCGCGCGGGTTCTCGCTGACGGCCACGCCGAGGACCGTCGTGTGCCCATAGGCCTACACGAGCAATCCGTGTCCCGAGGGGCTGGCGAAGTCGATCTGGACGACGAGGACATGCCGCTGCGACGGCATTATCGCAGTCGCGCGCCGCCGCCGCCGTGCGGTCAATCCGTCGCCTGCATTATTCCACCGAGACGTTCGCCATCGCTGCCACGGCCTTCCAGGTCGCAGAGTCCTTGCGAAGGAAGACCGAAAATTGTTCCGGCGTGTCGCCCACGACCTGCATCGCCTGATTGTCGAGCAACGACTTGACCGAGGGATCCTGCAGGGCCTTCACGAACTCCATGTTGAGCTTCTTGATGATATCCGGCGGCGTCTTGGCCGGCGCCAGGATGCCGTGCCAGGCCACCGCGTCGATCTCGGGATAGCCGCTCTCCGCCATGGTCGGAATCTGCGGAGCGACCGGCGATCGCTGTGGGCTGGTCACGGCGAGCGCGGTCAGCCGGCCGGCGTTGATGTGCGGCAGCACGCTCACCGGATCGGCGAACACCATCGTCACCTGCCCGGCGACCAGATCGGCCACCGCGAGCGCCGTCCCGCGGTAGGGGATGTGGGTCATCTTGAGGCCGGCCTTGGCGCAGAACAGCTCGCTCACGAGGTGATTGGCGGCGCCGACGCCAGTGGTGCCGTAGTTCATCTTTCCCGGCTCGCGTTTGCCCAGCGCCACGAACTCCTGCAGCGTCTTGGCCGGCAGGGTGGGGTTCACGACCAGCACGTAAGGGTAGGAATTCGTCATCGTGATCGGCGCAAAGTCCTTCGCCGGATCGTAGGGCAGCGACTTGTAGACGGCCGGATTGATCGAGATCGGCCCGGATTGGCCGAGCAGCAGCGTGTAGCCATCGGGCTCCACCTTGGCGACCAGCTCGGTGCCGACGATGGAACCGGCGCCGCCCTTGTTCTCGACCACGATCGTCTGGCCGACGCTTTCGCCCACCTTGCGCGCCAGCACGCGGGCAACGGCGTCGGCGCCACCGCCCGGCGCATAGGGAACGATGATGCGGATCGGCCGCGTCGGATAGTCGGCGGCGAACGCCTGCTTCGCCAGAAGCGGTGCGGCGAGAGAGAAGGCCAGGATGGCGCGTCTTTGCATCATGCTCATGTGGCCCAACTCCCAGTGTGTTCGTTTCTTCCTAATTTTTCCCAGCGAGGGTCGTTCCGCAATAGGGTATGGGTCGATCGTTTCGCAGAGGAGCAGATGTGATGGCCGCCTTCCAGAGTTCCACGACGGTGCTGGACTCGATCCTGTTCCGCGATGCCTTCGGAACGCCCGGCATGCGCGCGGTCTTTTCCGATACGGCCTTCATCGGGCGCTGTGTCGAGGTCGAGGTGGCCCTCGCCAGGGCGGAAGCGCGCTGCGGCGTCATTCCGGCGGCGGCCGCGGAAGAGATCGCCCGGCGGAGCGACGCCACGGCCCTCGACTACGATCACCTGCGCCGCGAGACCGACATCGTGGGCTATCCGATCCTGCCGCTGGTCCATCAGCTCGCCAAGCAGTGCGGCGAATCGGGTCGCTTCGTCCATTGGGGCGCGACCACGCAGGACATCATGGACACCGCCGTCGTCCTCCAGCTGCGCGAGGGCCTGCGCATCGTGGGCGAAGACATCTCGGCCCTGCGCGGCATCCTGGCAAGTCTTGCGCAAAAACATCGCGACACGCCAATGGCGGGGCGTACTCATCTGCAGCACGCGCTGCCCATCACCTTCGGCTACAAGGTGGCGATCTGGCTCGCCATGTTCGACCGCCACGCCGAACGTCTCGAGCAGTTGAAGCCGCGCGTGCTGGTCGGCCAGTTCGCCGGCGCCGCCGGCACGCTGGCCTCGCTCGGCGACAAGGGCCTCGAGGTCCAGGCGGCCTTGTGTGCCGAACTCGGCCTCGCCGAGCCGGCCTCGACCTGGCACGTGGCCCGCGACGGCTTCGCCGAAGCCGTCAACTTCCTCGCCCTGGTCACCGGCTCGCTGGGCAAGATCGCGCTCGACGTGATGATCATGGCCTCGACCGAATTCGCCGAAGTCTACGAGCCCTTCGTCACCGGCCGCGGCGCCTCGTCGACCATGCCGCAGAAGCGCAACCCGATCTCTTCCGAGCTGATGCTGGCTGCCGGCAAGGCGGTGCGTCAGCATGCCGGGCTGATGCTCGACGCCATGGTGCAGGATTTCGAGCGCGCGACCGGCCCGTGGCATGCCGAATGGATGGCGGTGCCCGAGAGCTTCGTGCTGACCGCCGGCGCACTCCATCAAGCGAGAACGGCGCTGGGCGGCCTGATCGTCGACGAGCGCCGCATGGCCGCCAACCTCGCCATGTCGAAGGGCCTGATCGTGGCCGAGGCGGTAATGATGGGGCTGGCGCCATTCCTCGGCCGCCAGCAGGCGCACGATGTCGTCTATGCGGCCTGCCGGACGGTGGCGGAGAGCGGCGGCGAGCTGGCCGAGGCGTTGGCCAAGGTGCCCGAGATCACCAAGCATCTCGACCGGCCGGCGCTCGATCGCCTGACCGATCCCGCGAACTATCTCGGCATGGCGCCGCGCATGGTCGACCGGGTGCTTGAAAGCTCCACCCGCTGAAATCTCAGCGGCCGAGGCGCCAGCCGGCCTCTGCTTCGAAGCTTGCGAAGAAGTCGGGCTCGTAGGCACGCTCGGGGGCGGAGCGCACCCGGGCATCGAGCTGCTCGGCGTCGCGGCCGACCAGGATGCGCCAGCGTTCGTTCCTGACGCCGTCGAGAATGATGCGCGCGGCCTCGGCGGCCGACGTCGGCGCTTCCTCGAGGAAGCGCTTGGCGCGCTCCGCCACGATCTTGCGCACGTCGTCGTCTGACAGCGCCGTGGCGTCCCGGCCCATCGAGGCGATGCGCGCCCGAGCCTGGGCGATTTCCTTGGGCGTCATGACATCCGAATCGTTGCCACTCTGGACCTTGCGCGAGTTGGCCACGATCGAGGTGCCGATGTGGCCCGGCATCACCACCGAACACTTGATGTGCGGGGCGTTGAGGCGGAGGTCGGTGATCAGCGCTTCGGTAAAACCCTTGACCGCGAATTTTGCCGCGGCATAAGCCGTCTGCGGGATGTGGGGCGCGATGGCTGCCCAAAAGCCGTTGACGCTGCTGGTGTTGACGATGTGGCCGGCGTCGGCCTTCTGCAGCAGCGGCATGAAGGCGCGTGTGCAGTTGTAGACGCCGCCCCAGCAGACGTTGAAGGTGCGCTCCCATTCGTCCTGGCCGTTGACGATGAGGCTGCCGCCACCGCCGATGCCGGCGTTGTTGAACAGCAGATGGATGCGGTCGGTGTCCTGGTCGCGCGCGACAGCATCGCGAAAGCCGCGCACCTGGACGGTGTCGGCGACGTCGGCCACGTGCGCGGTGATGCGCTGGCCCTGGCGCAGGCCGTCGACGCTGCAGAGGCGCCGCGTCTCTTCCATCGCGGCGGCGGAGACGTCGCAAAGCGCGAGGTTGCAGCCCTCGGCGATCAGCTGTCTCGCGAGCTCGCGGCCCATGCCGGTGCCGCCACCGGTGATGACGGCGATCCTGCCTGCAAAATCTTTCATTCGCGTCAGCCTCCCTGATCCCAAGGCGCTCACTCTATCGCCATATTCGCGAAATAGTCAGGTCTCGTGCCAACACGGAGAGAACATGGCTGTATCGATGACGCGTCGCGTGGTGCTTGGCGGATCGCTGCTTGGATCGCTACTCGGACTGCCGGCTTTCGCCGCCGATGTCGCGTCGCGGCTCGCCGATCTCGAGCAACGGAACGGCGGCCGCCTCGGCGTGTCGGCGCTGGATACGAGGAACGGGCGCCAGCTCGGCTATCGCGCCGATGAACGCTTCCCGCTGTGCAGCACTTTCAAGTTTCTCGCCGCGGCATTTGTCCTGGCGCGTGTCGATCATGGCGAAGAACGGCTCGATCGCCGCGTCGTCTTTTCCGAGAGAGACCTCGTCACCTATTCGCCGGTGACCAAGGATCATGTCGGGGCGGGTGGCATGTCGATAGCGGAAATCTGCGATGCCGCGGTGACGCTGAGCGACAACACGGCGGGCAACCTGTTGCTGGCGAGTTTCGGCGGCCCGGCGGCGTTGACGGCCTATCTGCGCACCATGGGCGACGGAATCACGCGCCTCGACCGCATCGAAACGGAGCTGAACGAGGGAACGCCCGGCGATCCGCGCGATACCACCTCGCCCGCCGCCATGCTGGGCACCATGCAGCGGCTCCTGATCGGGGACGCGCTGTCGGCCACGTCGCGCGAGCAGCTCATTGGCTGGCTGGTGGCCAGCAAGACCGGCGCCAAGCGGCTGCGGGCCGGTCTGCCGGCCCACTGGCGGATCGGCGACAAGACGGGCACCGGCGGCAACGGATCTGCCAACGACGTCGCCATCGCCTGGCCACCGGCGGGGGCGCCGATCCTCGTCACGGTCTACTTCACGGGCTCGACGATCTCGGACGAGGCGCGCAGTGCGGTGATCGCCGACGCCGGCCGGATCGTGGCGGTGAACCTCGCCTGAGGGTGAACGCAATGCTTACGCGCGTTGGTCGGGCTGGTACCTCCGCATCACCGCCTGCAGGAGGTCGAGCGGCAGGGCGTGGATGGTGCGACCGTCCCGGCCGGACATGGTCTCGGCCATGCACATCGCGTTGAGGATCGCCTCTTCGGTTGCCTCGGCCGCCGCCCGGAAGAGGCTCGTCATCGCGTCGGGCGCGAGCATCTTCACGTCGCTGATCCTGTCGTTCTGGCCGATGTGATTGGCCGTCGAGAATGCGATGAAGATATCGCCACTTCCATTCGCGCCGATGCCGCCCACCCACGAGAGCCCTGTCGTGGCCCGGCGGGCGAGCCTCTGGCATTGGAGCGGAATGAGAGGCGCGTCGGTCGCCAGAACAACGATGATGGAACCTTCAGTGGCCGGCGGCGGAACCGCGCTCTTGCCCGAGCGGTGTGCCGGCACCACCTCCGGTCCGATTTCCCGGCCGACCGGCACGCCATCCACGCGCAGCAGATCGCGCGCGCCATAGTTCGCCTGCACCAGCGCGCCGACGGTATAGCGCTCGCCATTCTCGACGACGACGCGCGATGCCGTGCCGGTCCCGCCTTTGAACTCGTGACAGATCATGCCGGTGCCGCCGCCAACATTGCCTTCGGCGATGGCGCAGCCACCGACCGCGCTGTCGAACGCAGCAAACGCGTGCTCCTGCGTCAGGGGGAACCCTTGGATATCGCTCAGCCAGCCATCGTAGGTCTCGGCGACGACCGGCAGATGAAAGGCCTGCGAAGCGCCATCGCGAACCGCCAGGGCTGTGATGGCGTCACGGACGATGCCGACCTGATAGGTGTTGGTGATCCCGATCGGCGCGCCGAGCAGGCCCTGCTCGGCGAGCCACGGAAGGCCGGTCATTTCGCCGTTGCCATTGAAGGAGAACGTGCCGGCGAAGACGTAGTCGGTCCAGATCTCCTGTCCGCGCGGCCAGATGGCGGTGATCCCCGTCCGGGCAATCCGCGGTCTATCCTGGACGACGGTCGAGTACCCCACCTTAACGCCCGCCACATCGGTAATGGCGTTGAATGGTCCGGGCGGCAGAGTTCCAACCTTGAGGCCGAGATCGCGCAGGCGTGCACGGGGCATTCAAGCTCCCTGATTTATGAGAACGCTCTTCAGTGGAGGCTTAGATCGGCCGGCCGGGATGACGCGGCAGGAACGCCGTCAGCAGGCCGAGCACGAGCAGGAACGGCGTCACCTTGTAGACGGTGTCGATGCTGGTGAGATCGGCGAGCTGGCCCAGGGCCGCGGCGCCGAGGCCGCCCAGGCCGAAGGAGAAGCCGAAGAACATGCCGGCTACCAGCCCGACGCGGCCGGGCAGCAGCTCCTGGGCATAGACCAGGATGGCTGAGAAGGCCGAGGCCATGATCATCGCCACCGCGACGGCGAGCACGCCGGTCCAGAACAGGCTGGCGTAGGGCAGCATCAGGGCGAAGGGCAGCGCGCCCACGATCGAGAACCACATCACCGGGATGCGGCCGACCTTGTCGCCCACGATACCGCCGGCAATGGTGCCCATGACGATGCCGACCAGGAAGGCGAACAGGTAGAGCTGCGCGGTCTGCACCTCGACGCCGAATTTCGAGATCAGATAGAAGGTAAAGTAGCTGCCGAGGCTGGCGCTATAAACGTTCTTGGAGAACAGCAGCGCCACCAGGATCGCAATCGCGACCCCGACACGGCGGCGTGACAGCGGCGAGGCAGTGGTCGTCGTCGCGCTGGCTTTGCTGCGTGCGGCGGGCTTGGCGGCCGCCTTCGATTCGGCCCGGCGACGGCTGTACCAGCCGCCGACCTGGAACAGCACGGCCATGGCCACGAAAGCGGCGCCCGAGAACCACACGATGCTCTGCTGTCCGGCCGGGACGACGATGAAGGCCGCCAGCAACGGGCCCGCGGCGGAGCCCATGTTGCCGCCGACCTGAAACAGCGATTGCGCCAGGCCATAGCGACCGCCCGCCGCCATGCGGGCCACCCGCGAGGCCTCGGGATGAAACACCGAGGAGCCCATGCCGATCAGGGCGGCGGCGAACAGGATCAGCGGATAGGTGTTCGCCCGCGACATCAGCAGCAGGCCGACCAGGGTGAAGCCCATGCCGACCATCAGGGAATAGGGCTGGGGCTTGCGGTCCGTGTACATGCCCACGACCGGCTGCAGCATCGAAGCGGTGCACTGGAAGGCGAGCGTGATCAGGCCGATCTGGCCGAAACTCAGTGCGTATGAATCTTTGAGGATCGGATAGAGCGCCGGCACCAGCGACTGCATCATGTCGTTCAGCAGGTGGCAGAAGCTGAGCGAGAGGATGACCGCGAAGGTCGTGCTGTTGGCAGAAGCCGATATGGCAGCGGTGGTCGCCGGTGCCGCGGCGGGCGCGACGCCCGCCGCCATGGTGTTGTCACTCATGGTCGCACCATATCAGCCAGCCATCCGCGGACCAACGCGCCGCGGGCAAGCCAGCAATGCAGTCGCCTACGCCGGCCCTCTTTACGCAGGCCCTCGTTTACGCAGGAACGGGCCGGGCGCGCTGGTTGTACATCATCTTGCGGATGCGGGCCTGTTCCTCGGGCGGCAGCTTGTCGCGTTCGACCGAGAGATCGGCGCCGACGGCCATGCCCTTCTGCACTGCCGGGCGAGCCCCCAACTCCTCGAACCAGCGCTTGAAGTACTTGAATTCCTCGATGTCCTGGCCCTGGAACTTCCAGTTGATGGTCCACGGATAGCAGATCATGTCGGCGATCGTGTACTGGTCGCCGGCGAGATACTTGTGCTTGTGGAGCCGGTTGTTGAGCACGCCGTAGAGGCGGTTCACTTCGTCGGTGAAGCGGGTGATGGCGTATTTCTGGTCGCCTTCCTTCTCCTGATCGACGCGGCGGAAGTGGCCGCACTCGCCGGACTTCGGTCCCTGGTTGGCCATCTGCCAGATCAGCCACTGGTTCACGTCGTAACGGGTGCGGACATCCTGCGGATAGAACTTCCCGCCCTTCTCGGCGATGTACATCATGATGGCGCCCGACTCGAAGATGATGATCGGCTTGCCGCCACCTGTCGGTGCGTGGTCGACCATCACCGGCATGCGGTGGTTGGGATTCATCTCGAGGAATTCGTCCTTGAACTGATCGCCGCGTCCGATGTTCACGGGGACGATCTTGTAGGGCATGCCCAGTTCTTCGAGCAGGATGGTGACCTTCTTGCCGTTGGGCGTCGGCCAGTAATGCAGATCGATCATGGTTCCTCCGGTGTAGGGGGCGTGAGCCACAGGCGCTAAGCGTCGGACGGTCGCCCCGGTTCGTCAATGGTGTATGCTGGCCGGCAACGAGAGGATTCGGCGAAAGGGTCCGGGAGGATCATATGTGGGTCAACAACGCCTGGTATGTCGCCGGCTGGTCGCATGACCTGGCGGCCGGCCGCATCGAGGCCCGCCTCGTCATCGAGCAGCCGCTGGCGCTCTACCGCAAGGCCGATGGCGAGGTCGTGGTGCTGGAGGATCGCTGCTGCCACCGCTTCGCGCCGCTCTCCATGGGCCGGCTCGAACAGGACGACCTGCGCTGCATGTATCACGGGCTGAAGTTCGCGCCGGACGGACGCTGCGTGGAAATCCCCGGCCAGAAGCTCATTCCGCAAAGCGCCTTCGTGCGGCGCTATCCCGCTGTCGAGCGCGGCGGCTGGATCTGGGTCTGGATGGGCAACGCGGCCCTGGCCGATCCGGCGTCGATCCCCGACTCGGTGCGGCTCGACGATCCCGCCTATTGCATGCAAAGCGGCCAGATGGACTACGCCGCGCACTATCTTTTGATCGACGACAACCTGCTCGACCTCTCCCATCTGAGCTTCGCGCACGAGAAGACGCTGGGCCTCGACATGCCGCAATGGGCCGACGAGCGGCCGCGCATTCTGCCGCTGGAGCGGGGCTTGCGCGTAGAACGCTGGCTGCGTAGCCAGCCATCGCGGGGCTTCATGAAGCGTTGGGGCGAGGCGCTCGACCTGTGGAACAGCTACGACTTCCTGTTCCCCGGTATCTTCCTGCTGCGCACTTCCTTCTATCCGGTCGGAACGGCCGCGCGCTGCAAGGGCGCGCCGCCGTCGGAGCTGCCGCTCTTCCTGCGCTACGACGATCAGGCCGTGACGCCTATGAGCAATCGTACGTCGCGCTACTTCTACGCCGCCGGTGCGCGCAGCGCCGACATCGACCAGGATCGGGTCGGCCGGCTCTTTGCCGTCGTCGAGGCGGCCTTCAACGAGGACAAGGCGATCATCGAGGCGCAGCAGAAGTTGATCGATCTCGATCTCGCGCGCCGCATGCTGCCGACCAGTCTCGATGCCGGCCCGACGCAGTTCCGCAAGCTCGTGCAGACGCTGCTCGAGCATGATGGCCAGCCGGATCTTATCCGACGTGACTCCACAGCCTGAAGTGCGCGACAAAAGACCATGAACGATGAACACGACGACAAACGCATCGGGCGGTCCGTCCGCCGTCTGGAAGACGCCCGCTTCCTGCTGGGGCGTGGTCGCTATGTCGAGGACATCGACGCGGGCGGGGCGCTGCACGCCTACGTGCTGCGCTCACCGTATGCCCATGCACTGATCAAGCGGATCGATGTCGCGCCGGCCGCCGCGCTGGCCGGGGTGCGCCTGGTCGCCACGGCGGCCGATCTGGCGGCGGACGGCCTGGGTCCCTTGCCTTGCCTGGCGGCGGTGAAGCCGCTGATCATACCGCCGCGCCCGGCGCTGGCGGATGGACGCGTGCGGCACGTCGGCGATCCGGTGGCTTTCGTCGCGGCCGACAGCTTCGAGGCCGCGCGCGAGGCGGCCGAACTGATCGAGGTTGACTACGAGCCGCTGCCCGCCGTCGTTGACGGCAGGACGGCACTCGCGGACGGCGCACCGGCGCTGTGGGATCAGGCGCCGGGCAATCTCGCCTTCCATCTCCAGAAGGGCGACCACGCGGCCGTGGCGCAGACAATGAAGGATGCGGCCCACGTCGTCGCCATCGAGGTCATGAACAACCGTGTCATCGTGGTGCCGCTCGAACCGCGTGCCGGCATCGCCCGCTATGACGCCGCGACCGACACGATGGACCTCGAACTGACGGGGCAGGGGCTGCACGGCATCCGCCGCCAGCTCGCCGAGTTCGTCTTCAAGGTGCCGCTCGACCGCATCCAGCTTCATGCACCCGATGTCGGCGGCGGCTTCGGGATGAAGAACTTCCTCTATCCCGAATGGGTATTGCTGCTGTGGGCGGCGCGCAAGCTCGGCCGGCCGGTGCGCTGGATCGCTGACCGCGCCGAGGAGTTCGTGTCGGGCGCGCAGGGCCGTGACATCGAGGCCTCGGCGAAGATCGCGCTCGACCCGACGGGTCGCATCCTGGCGCTCGACATCGCCATGGTCGCCAACCTCGGCGCCTATCTCTCAGGCAACGGACCCGGCGCATCGGCCATCGCCGCTTCGACGGCGCACGGCGGCGTCTACGACATCCCAGCCATCGCTGTCGACGTGCGCGGTGCCTTCACCAACACCGTGCCGGTCGACGCCTACCGCGGCGCCGGCAAGCCCGAGGCCAACTACATCACCGAGCGGGCGATCGAGGCGGCGGCGCGCGTGATCGGCCGCGACCCGGCTGACTTGAGGCGGCAGAACCTGATCGCCGCGTTCCCGCACAAGACCGCCATGGGCCTGACGATCGACTCGGGCGGCTTCGTCGCCAATCTCGATGCCGCCCTGGTGCGCGCCGATACCAAAGGCTTCGAGGCCCGGCGCGCGGCGGCCAAGGCGCGGGGCCGGCTGCTTGGCATCGGCGTCGGCTGCTTCCTCGAAACCTCGCGCGGGGCGCCCAACGAAGGCGCCGAAGTCCGCTTCGAACCGGACGGCTCGGTGATGATCGCGCTCGGCACCGAGTCCAACGGCCAGGGCCACGAGACGTCGTTTGCGCAGATCGCCTCCGAGCATCTCGGCCTGCCGATCGGCGCCTTCCGCTATGTGCAGGCCGATACGCGTCAGGTGAAGAGCGGCGCGGGCCATGGCGGCGCGAGGTCGATGCACATGGGCGGTGCCGCGCTGGTGAAGGCGATGGACGCGGCGTTGGCGAAGGCGCGGCGGCTGGCGGCGCATCTCCTGCAGGCGTCGGGGGATGCTCTGGACTATGACATGGGCCGCTTCACCGTGCGCGGCACCGACCGTGGCATTGATCTCAAGGCGCTGGCGGAGAGCGCCCAGGATGCTGCGAACCTGCCCGAGGGCATGACGCCGGGACTGGGCGAGCACGTGCTCAACATCACCGACGTGTTCACCTTCCCGAGCGGCTGTCACGTGGCCGAGGTTGAGATCGATCCCGAGACCGGTAGGTGCGACCTGCTGCGCTACACCGTGGTCGACGACTATGGCCGCCTCATCAACCCGATGCTGACCGAGGGCCAGGTGCAGGGCGGTATCGCGCAAGGCATCGGCCAGGCGATGACGGAGCACACCGTCTACGATCCGCAGTCCGGCCAGCTGCTGAGCGGCTCGCTGATGGACTATGCGCTGCCGCGCGCCGACGACTTTCCCTCATTCGACATCGACCTGATCGAGCGGCCGACCGCGGCCAATCCGCTGGGCGTCAAGGGCTCGGGGCAGGCGGGCTGTATCGCGGCCCCGCAGACGATCATGGCCGCCATCCTCGATGCGCTCCGGCCTGCTGGCGTCGAGGCGATCGACATGCCGGCAACGCCCGAGCGGGTCTGGCAGGCGCTATCCGCCCGCCTCTAACTGACCGTCACCGGTGAGAAGTCGACGTACCAGCTCTTGGGATGCACGTAGCCTTTGACCTTGGCCGAGATGGCGTTCGGCCAGACGTCGTGGACGAACCAGACGAACACCGCCTGATCGACCATGAGCGTGTTGATCTTGGCTAAGACCTTGTCGAGCTCCTTCGGATCCGAGGTGCGCCGTGCTTCGGCCGCCAGCGCGTCGAACTCGGGATAGTTGATGTAGCCCCAGTTCGAGCCCTTGGGCGGGATCTGCTGGCTGTCGACGAAGCGCATGAAGGCGTTGTGCGGATCCATCGTGTTGTAGCTCGAGTTGATCGCATTGAACTGCGATCCCTCCGGTGACTTGGCGCCGAGGCGCGCGAGGTTGACCAGCGCGTTCCAGTCCATCACCTGGAATTCGAGATCGACGCCGACCTCGGCGAATTGTTGCTGGATGAACTCGTTCATGATCAGCGGATACATCTGGCCCGAGCCCGAGGTCGAGATCGCGATCTTCATCTTGAGCTTCTTGGCCGGCCCATAGCCCGCCTCGGCCAGCAGCTTCTTGGCCTCGGCGGGATCGTACCTGATCTTGAAGGTCGGATTGCCGAACCACGGATGGTCGGTCGGCACGCAGCCGACGGCCGGCACGGCGAGGCCATTGAGCAGCTTCACCAGCGCGTCGCGATCGACCGCGAGGTTGAGCGCCTTGCGCACGCGGATGTCTGCGGTCGGTGCGCCGGGCAGCATGCTGAGCGCATAGGGCCACATGTGCGGGATGGCGTTGGTTTCGATCTTGCAGCCGGCGGCGCGCAGCCTGTCGAGCGCATCGGGCGCGGGCGATTCGATCCAGTCGACGCGGCCACTGAGAAGCGCTGCGGTGCGCGTCGAGGCATCGGGGATCGGCAGCACCACCATGCGCTCCATCTTGGGGATGCGGTCCTTGTTCCAATACTCGGTGTTGCGCTCGAGCTCGGCGCGCTCGCGCGGCGTCCACGCCTTCATTTTCCACGGGCCGGTGCCGGACGGCGACTTGCGATAGGCCTGCCAGTCCTTGCCAACCTTCTCGAAGTTGGCCGGACTCGCGATCGGGAAGCGATTGAGCAGCGAGGGCATCACGGTATCGACGCCCTTGGTCTGCAGCTCGACCTTGTAGTCGTCGATCTTGCGATAGCCCACGAGCGGCCACAGCGCGGCGATCAGCATGCCGCGGCCAAGCCGGTCGAACGCGGGCGACTTGTCGTCGAGCGCGCGGTCGATGCTAAAAATCACCGCGTCAGCGTTGAAGGTCGAGCCGTCGTGGAATTTTACGCCCTGGCGCAGCTCGAAGATCCATTTCGTCGGATCGGCCGGGTCCTGATACCACTTGGTGGCAAGGCCGGGCACCAACTTGGCGGGCTCGGTTGCGGAGCTCAGATCCCACATGATCAGCGGGTCGTAGAGCGTATAGCCCATGAAGCGGATGCCTTCGGTGCCCTGGTCGGGCGCACCATCGGTGGCGGGAATGTCGCCCACCGTCATGGCGATGCGCAGCGTCTGTTGCTGCTGGGGTGCTTGGGCATTGGCGGGGGCGCCGCCGGGGACGGTGGCAGCAATAGGGATGGCGGCGCTGGCGAGAAGGGCGGCGCGACGGGTGAGCATGCGGAACCTCCAGAGTTCCGTTGCACGAAGCATGAAGCGCGCCAGCACTATGGCGGCATGCTTCTTGCTGCCATGATGGCGACCATGGCCGCGCCGAATACGCTCACCGCCACCGAACTCGCCCGACAGATCGACTCCGGCGCCGTGACCGCCGAGGCCATCGTCCGCGCTCACCTCGACCGCATCGATCAACGCGACGGCGATGTGCTCGCCTGGTCGCATCTCGCCCGCGACGCTGCCCTCGAACGCGCCAAGGTGCTCGATCGCGGTCCACGCAAGGGGGTGCTGCACGGCATACCGATGGGCGTGAAGGACATCATCGATTCGCACGACCAGCCGACGACCTACGGCTCGCCGATCTACAAGACGCATCAGCCGCTCGCCGACGCCGCCACCATTGCGCTGGCCAGGGACGCCGGCGCGATCCTGCTGGGCAAGACGGTGACCACGGAGTTCGCCAACCGCTTCCCTGGCCCGACCAAGAACCCGCACAACCCCGCCCACACGCCGGGCGGCTCGTCGTCGGGCTCGGCCGCGGGCGTGGCCGACTACCAGATCGTGCTCGCCACCGGCACGCAGACCGGCGGCTCGGTGATCCGGCCGGCGGCCTTCTGCGGCGTCGTTGGTTACAAGCCGAGCTACGGCCACTTCCCGACGGCCGGCATGAAGGCCAACACCGAATGGCTCGACACGATCGGCGCCTATGCCCGCAGCGTCGAAGACATCGCGCTGTTCCGCGCCGCCCTGATGGCGATCCCCTTTAAGCCGATCGGCAAGCTCGGCACGCCGCCGCGCATCGCCGTCTGCTTCACCCATCACCGCGACGAGCTTTCGCCCGAGGGCACCAAGGCGGTGAACGATGCGGCTGCCGCGCTCGCCAAGGCGGGCGCCCAGATGACGGAGATCGAGCTGCCGGCGCCGGTGCGTGACATGAGCGAGGGCCAGAAGACCCTGTCGGCCTTCGACGGTCCGCGCGCCCATGCCGACGAGGCGCGGCGTTTCCCGCATCTGCTGAGCGAGAGCCTCAAGAAGGACAAGCTCGAAGCCGGATCGAAGATCGACTACGCGACCTGGGTCGCTGCCCGCAAACTGGGCGACACCGGCCGCGCCGCCGTCGATGCGCTGTTCGACGACATCGACGTCATCCTGACGGCGCCGGCCAAGGGCGAGGCGCCGCTCGGGCTGGAACGAACCGGCGATGCAACGTTCAACCTGTTGTGGACCTACCTCTGGATGCCGTGCGTGACGCTGCCGTTCGCCAAGGGCCCGGCCGGATTGCCCATCGGCATTCAACTGGTCGGCCGTCAGCATGAGGATGCCCGCCTGCTCGATATCGCTGCCTGGGTGAAGGGAGCGCTCGCATGAAGCCGCTTTCCGCCACCGAAGCGGTTGCCGCCATCGAGGCGGGCACGCTCACCTCCGAAAGACTGGTGCGCGATTGCCTCGACCGCATCGCCGAGCGCGACTCCACCGTGAAGGCCTGGGCCTTTCTCGATCCGGCGCTGGCGATCGCCCAGGCGAAGGCGGCCGATGCCGCCAAGGGCGGAATTCTTCGCGGCATTCCCGTCGGCATCAAAGACATCATCGACACGTACGACATGCCGACCGGCCACAACTCGCCGATCTTCGAAGGCAAGGTCCCGTTCGGCGATGCGGCCTGCGTGGCGCTCTGCCGGACGGCGAACGCCGTGATCCTGGGCAAGACGGTGACGACCGAGTTCGCCAATCGCCATCCCGGCCCGACCACCAACCCGCACAACCCCGCCCACACGCCGGGCGGCTCGTCGTCCGGTTCGGCCGCTGCGGTGGCCGACGGCCAGGTGCCGCTCGCCTTCGGCACGCAGACCGGCGGCTCGGTGATCCGGCCCGCGGCCTACTGTGGCGTGATCGGCTACAAACCGACCTACGGTGATTTCAACCGCGTCGGCATAAAGATGCAGTGCCACTCGGTCGACACGCTGGGCCTTATGGCACGCACGCTGGACGACATCGCGCTGTTCCGGGGCGCCGTGCTCAAGCTTCCGCCGGTCCATATCGAGCGCAAGGCGGGCGCACCGCGCATCGGCTTCTGCCGCACGCCGGTCTGGGACAAGGCGGAACCCGACACGGTGGCGCTGCTGGACCGCGCCGCGACGCTGCTCTCGTCCAAGGGCGCCAGCATCGTGGATGTCGCTTTCGCGCCGGCCTACAAGGACATCATCGACGACCACGCCGCCATCACCGGCTGGGAGAGCGTGCGCAACTACGCCGACGAGCGGCTGCGCAATCCCGACAAGGTGAGCCGCGAGCTGATGGACGGGCCGATGAAGCGCGGCCTCGCCGTGCCGTTCGAACGCTATGCCGCGGCCCAGCGCCAGGCCGTCGGTTTCCGCGCCCATTTCGATTCCCTGTTCGACAAGGTCGACGTGCTGCTGACCGCCAGCGCTCCAGGCGAAGCGCCGGAGGGCATCGCTGCCACCGGAGATCCCGTCTTCAACTCGATCTGGACGCTCGCCCACACGCCCTGCGTTACTCTTCCCGCGGGCAAGGGCGCGAAGGGCCTGCCGCTCGGCCTTCAACTCGTCGGCCTGCGCCACGCCGACGACCGCCTGCTCTCCATCGCCGCATGGGTCGCGGCGCATTTGGATTGATGCGTGTTGCAGCCCACCAAAGGGCGGGGGTGACCCCGCCCGGATCGAGACGGTGCTTCGCACCTCCTCAGGGTGAGGTATTTGTGTTCTTAATTCCTCATCCTGAGGAGCGGCCCGCAGGGACGCGTCTCGAAGGATGGGCCGCTGGTGAAGGTGCTCGACATGCCGAAGATCAACGGTGAACGTCTGCTCGCCGACCTGCGCCGCATCGCCGATTTTGGCCGCTATGAGACCGGCGTGCATCGCCCGCACCTCTCGCCGCAGGACGTCGAGAGCCGGCACTGGCTGGCGGGCCGCATGAAAGAGGCCGGTCTCGAACCGGTGATCGACGGCATCGGCACCGTGATCGGCAAGAGTCCCAAGACCGGGCCGCGCCTGCTGATGGGCTCGCATTCCGACACCCAGCCGCGCGGCGGCTGGCTCGACGGCGTGATGGGCGTGATCTACGGCCTCGAAGTGGCCCGCGCGCTCGCCGAGGATCCCGAGACGGCGCATCTCGCCGTCGACGTCGCCTCGTGGGCCGACGAGGAGGGCCATTGGGGCCAGATGACCGGCAGCCGTTCGTTCGTCGGCTTGTTCTCCGAGGCCGACATCGACAAGGCCAAGCACCGCGACGAGGGCACGCCGATGCGCGAGGCGCTGAAGGCCGCCGGCCTCGACAAGACGCCGCGCGAGCACCTGGAAGAGGGAAGGTACCGCGGCTATCTCGAGGCGCACATCGAGCAGGGCGGCCTCTTGGAAGCGAGCGGCAAGCGCATCGGCATCGTCACAGCGATCGTCGGCATCATGCAGTTCCGCCTCACCTTCGGCGGCATCCAGAACCATGCCGGCACGACACCCATGCCGATCCGCAAGGATGCCGGCGTGGCGATGATGCGGCTCTACAACGACGTGATGGACAAGTTTCCCGCGGTCTCCGGTCCGCGCAGCGTTTGGACCGTCGGCAAGATGTCGATCGAGCCCGGCGCGCCCGCGATCGTTCCCGGCAAGGCCGAGATGATCCTGCAGTTCCGCGATGCCGACACCAAGGTTCTGCAGGCCTTCGAGGCCAAGCTGATGGAGATCGTCGCCGATCACCAGAAGAAGGGTCCCTGCACCGTCGACTGCGTCAACCTCTCGCGCACCAAGCCGCTGCTGATGGACGAACGCTTCCTCGAGGCGATCGAGGAGTCGGCCGTCGTGCACGCGCCGGAGAAGCATGTCCGCATGCCGTCCGGCGCCGGCCACGATGCGCAGGTGATCGGGCTGAAAATCCCCGCCGCGATGATGTTCGTGCCCTCGATCGGCGGCATCTCGCACCATTTCACCGAGAACACCGCCGATGAAGACATCGTGCTGGGCTGCCAGGTCTTCGCCGATGCCGCGGCGAAGATCCTGAAGGGGAACTGACTCAGCGGACCGCGGGGCTCCAGCCCCGCTCAGGATCCTGAGCGGGGCTGGAGCCTCGCGGTCCGAAGACCAGATGCCTTGTTGAGGCTGCAACGGAGTCACGCTTCTTGCGCGGTTTCCGGAGTCACGCCGCAGCCGCTAAGCCCAGGTCTTCGCTGCACATTTCCGGCATGGCCGGTGCGGCGACAGGAGTCGCCGCCTGTCGAATTTTAAGACTCCGCTCGGCCAGTTCGGCCCTCAGCAGGATCAGCTTGCGCTGCTCGGCGCGGTCCTCGGCGCGGCGGCGATCGATATCGCGGCGGTTCTGGACGTGGATCAGCAGCCGCGTGTTGACCTTTCGCCGCTCGGCGATCTGCTTGCCGCGATAGAACACCGGCTGGATGTCGATCGTGTTGGCCTGGAGCGCGATGCTGTCGGCGGCCTCCGCCGCCTGGCGGGCGACGACAGTATCCCATTTGGCAGCGAAGCGCGGATCGCGGGCACGCCAGCGATAGAGCGTGCCGCGGTTGACGCCGGCGGCGGCGGCGGCCTCGGCGATCGTGGCATAGCGTGGCACCTGGCGCAGGAAGGCGGCCTGCTGGCGGCCGGGCGTGTTCAGGCGCTTCGGATTGGCGAGCGCGCGCTCCAGCGCCGGGGTGAGCTTGTCGACCGGCGCGCCGGTCGCCGCCTGCGGCTGCGGGCCGCCCGGCGGATTGTTCATTGGATTGTAGGTCATCGGCTTGCGGGCCCAGTCTTCAAGCGCCTTCTCGGAGCGGCGGCGCGCCGATTCCTCGGCCAGTTCGGCCGGATCGCGTTCGGGGGTGCCTCGATGCCAGGGTTGGTTCGACATGGTTCCAGTTTCCTTTCCGCCGGAAATCGCCGGCATGGATAGGATTTATAGGAACGTATGATAGGTGTCAATAGGCCTATTCGGTGGCGGACCGTCGGACCGTGCGGGCTTTGTGCCTGCACCACGCTCGCGTATGGTGATCTGCACTGCAAATGAAGGCCTGCATCGAAATAGGATTGGGATGAGACGACACGCCTTTATTGCCCTCCAGTCGACGACGGTTCGCCAGCCGACGACGGTTCTAATGAGAAGGCGACGCTTCCTCGCCGTGGCAGGCGCCGCGGCGAGTGCTGCCTTTCCGGCGTACGCGCAACCTGCCGGCGCCACCCGCCACATCGCCGTGCTGCTGGGCGCCGCGGAAAGCGATCAGATCGGGCAGAGCGGGATCAGGAAGTTCCGTGAGGCACTCCGGGAACTGAACTGGATCGAGGGCCGCAACCTCCGCATCGATTTGCGCTGGGGCGGCGGCGACCTGGCGCGCATCCGCGTCCAGGCGGCTGAACTGGTGAGCCTGGCGCCCGAGGTGCTCTTCAGCACCAACACGCCGCCGACGCGGGCACTGCAGCAGGCGACGCGGACCATCCCCATCGTCTTCGCCGTTGTCTCCGATCCGGTGGGCGACGGTTTCGTCGCCAGCCTGTCGAAACCCGGCGGCAACATCACGGGCTTCAGCAACATGGATGCCGCCATGGCCGGCAAGTGGATGCAACTCCTGAAGGAGATCACGCCCGACCTGCAGCGCATCGCCGTGATCTACAATCCCGAGACCGCGCCGCATTCGGTCTTCCTGCCGGCGCTCGAGGCGGCCGCGGCGCTGCTCGGCGTGACGCTGGTCCGCGCCGCGGTGCGCGAGCCGGCCGCCATCGACGCCACGATCGCCGCCCTCGCCGGTAACGCCAGCCTCGCCGTCATGCCCGACGTCTTCACGACGCTCAATCGTACGGCGATCATCGCCGCGGCCGCGCGCCACCGCGTGCCGGCGGTCTATCCTTTCGCCTATCTCGCCGTCGAAGGCGGGCTGCTGTCCTACGGCCCCGACTCCGCCGACCAGTACTGGCGCGCCGCCGCCTATGTCGACCGCGTCCTCAAGGGCGCCAAGCCGGCCGACCTCCCGGTGCAGGCGCCGGCCAAGTTCGATTTCGTCGTCAACCTCAAGACCGCCCGCGCGCAGGGCATCGCGCTGCCGCCGACGATCCTCGCCGCGGCCGACGAGGTAATCGAATGAAGCGTCGCCTGTAGGCACATCCGTCGCTGGCCACTGACTCGCACTGCAGCAGGGTCGTGCCGAAAATCTGGAAATAAGGAAAAAATGTGGCATTTGCGGTGAGCGTCTTGATTTTTGATTGCATCAAGATATATCTTAGATATGTCTAAACATACATCGAGGCACTCAATGCACTCTTCTCATCATTCTCATGGTCGCGGTCATGGCCACGGCCGGCACGAGGACCATCCAGGGCACCATTTCGGCCCCCGCGGCGGCCGCCACGGCTTCGGGCATGGCGACTGGCGCGGGCCCGAAGAAGGCCGGGGCGGCCGCCGCCGCCGGGTCTTCGACTCCAACGAACTTCGCCTGGTCCTGCTGAAACTGATCGCCGACCAGCCGCGGCACGGCTACGAACTCATCCGCGCCATCGAGGATCTGACCGGCGGGTTTTACGTGCCGAGCCCCGGCGTCGTTTACCCGACGCTCACCCTGCTGCAGGACATGGGGCAGATCGAAGAGGCGGCTTCCGACGGCGCGCGCAAGGCGTTCGCGGTGACCGCCGACGGCAGCGCGCAACTGGCGGCCAAGAAAGACGAAATCGAGGCGCTGTTCGCCCGCCTCGCCGAACTCGCCACGCAGCGCGAACGCAGCGACGGCGGCCCGATCCGGCGCGCCATGCAGAACCTCAAGATGGTGCTGATCTCCCGCCTCGAAAGCGGCGAGGTCAAGACCGAGACGCTTCACCAGGTGGCCTCGATCCTCGACGACGCCGCGCAGAAGATCGAGCGCCTGTGAGGATCACATGACCATCAACAGCCCCAACATCAGCCAGGCGAGCGTGCCGACCGCGCACGCCAGCCGCTACCTCCAGCAGCTTTGCAAGCACTGGAGCCACAACCTTGCCGTCGAATTCGACGAGACCACGGGCACGGTCACCTTCCCGCGCAATGCGCGGGGCGCCGACTGGCCGGGCGACGCGACCCTGGAGTTGCGGGCGCTCGACGGCGCGATCGAATGTCGCCTTGAAGCGAGTTCGCCCGGCCAGCTCGAGGGGCTCAAGGGGGCGGTCGCCCGCCACCTCGATCGGTTTGCCTTTCGCGAAGCGCCGCTGCCCTTCAACTGGCAGGACGCGTAGCGGCTGCGTTTACACAACTTTACTTCGGCGAAACGACAGTGAAACTGCTTGGGTTCATTCCAGGGGCAATAGGTGCGCGCGCGCATCATCCTGGGGAGTATGAATTAATGAGCCTTCTCGACCGCCGCCATCTGTTGACCGTCCTCGGAGCCGGACTCGTGGCCACGCCTTTCCTGAGCATCCCCGCGCGCCGTGCCTTCGCCGCCGACGATTTCCAGCAGCGACTCGCCGTGGCCGAGCAGAGCGGCAAGGTGAGCGGCCTGGACGCATTGCTGGTCTCGAAGGGCGGCAAGCTGCTGTTCGAGCACTACGGAAAGGGCATCAACGAGGATATATCGCGCAACACCGGCGACACCGTCACCTTCGGGCCCGAGGTGCTGCACGATCTCCGGTCGGTGTCCAAGAGCGTGGTCGGTCTCGCCTATGGCATTGCCCTCGCCCAGGGCAAGGTGCCGCCGCCGGAGGCCAAGCTCTACGAGCAGTTCCCCGAATATGCCGACCTCGCCCGACAGCCCGGCCGCGACAAGATCACGATCGCCCACGTGCTCAGCATGACGATGGGCCTCGAGTGGGACGAACTCACGGTTCCCTACGGCAGCGATCTGCGCAACAGCGAGATCGCGATGGAGGCGGCATCCGACCGCTTCCGCTTCATCCTCGGATTACCGATCGTGGGCGAGCCGGGCGCCAAGTGGACCTATTGCGGCGCCGCGACCGCCATCCTCGGACGGCTGATCGCCAAGGGCACGGGCGAGAAGCTGCCGGCCTATGCGCGGCGCGTGCTGTTCGATCCGATGGGCTTCGGCCCCAGCGAATGGGCGATCAGCGCCGATGGCGAGCCGCGCGCCGCGTCGGGCTGCCGGCTGCTGCCGCGCGACATGCTGAAGCTGGGCGAGCTGGCACTCGCCGGCGGCGTCTGGCAGGGCCGGCAGGTCGTGCCCGCCGACTGGGTGAAGCGCATCACCACGCCCGTCATCAAGATCGAGGACGCGCGCAGCTACGGCTATCACTGGTACATCTATGACAGCATGGTCGATGGCCAGCGGCAGTACTGGTTCGGCGGCATCGGCTGGGGCGGCCAGAGACTCTATGTCTTTCCCGGACTCGACCTCGTCGTGGCGATGAATTGCGGCAACTACCGCAAGCCCGGCCGGGAGCAGAGCCGCGTCAATATAGCGGTCCTGACCGACGTGGTGTTCCCGGGCCTGGGTTGAAGCAGGGCCGGCGCCACCCGTTGCGTGCGAGTCGCAAGGTACAAAGCGCCGTGAATATGCGATAGCTTCGCGTGAACCGGTGCTGTGTTGCCGGCCGACGTTTCGCGGAGCCCATGCCGGTCCATCTCGACATCTCCCGTCTCGACCGACTTGTGATGGTCGTCGTCATTGGCGAGGCCACGGGCAGCGACTTTCTGGACCTGGCGCGTCAGTTCACGGAAGCCGACATGATTCACTATCGCAAGATCATCAATATCACGGCGGGAGTCCTGGCGATGGACGACGCTGAACTGGCGTCGGTTACCGCGCTCCTGCGGGCCGATCCCGGTGCGCCGGCCCGCGGGCCGCTGGCCTTCGTCGTCGATTCCGCGGGGAGCCCGGTCGCCGAAAAATTCGCCGAACTCACGACGGACGAGCGGCCAGTAAAGGTTTTCAACAGCCTCCACACCGCCCGGAGATGGCTCGACGAAATTTCGAGGATCCAACCGCGACGCTGACGGTTGGAAGGGGAGCCAAAGCTCCGTAACATGGTGCCGAGCTATCGAGCGACATTCCTTCGAACGGGATTTTCCTGAGCCCATGCCGATCCATCTCGCCATTTCCGATCTCGACCGACTCGTGATTGCCGCCGTCCTGGGCGAGGCCACACCCGAGGACATCATGGAGCTGGCACGCGAGTTCCTGAAGACCGGCCGGCAGGCCTACGGCAAGATCATCGACACCACGGCGGGGAGTTCGCCGATCGACGAGAACCGGATGGCGGCCATTGCCGCCTTCATGCGCGCCGACCCCAAGGCCACGTCCCGCGGCCCGCTGGCCTTCGTCGTCGATCCCAAGCGCGGCGAGCAGGCCCATAAGTTCGCCGAGCTCACGAGCGAGGAGCGGCCGGTGAAGGTCTTCACCAGTCTCCGCGAAGCCCGCAAGTGGGTGCGCGAGAATACGAAGAGAGAGCCCTAGCCCGGATCATTTGCTGGGGGCGCGCGGCTCTGCGGGCGGAGTAACCTCCGCGCTGAAGTGGCGCGATCATCTCTGTGATCAACGAAGACGCGCGACTGGAGTCGCGCGCCCCCAGCGAAGCACTCTCACGCTGGCGTGTGCTTCTCCAGAAATGCGCCGACGCGCTTGATCGACTCCGCCAGGAATTCAGGGCCGCGCCAGTCCTTCTGGACCACGATGTTGGGCGCGAGCGCTGCGATCTCGTCGCTGGTCGGGCCGGGATGCGGCTTGTCGTTGCCGGGCTGCAGGAACAGCGGCGTCTTGCAGGCCTTCACGAAGTCGCGGGTGACGGAGAAGACGAAATCGTTGCCGAACATATTGTGGCCGAACCTGTCGATGGTCGACTGCGGGATCGCCGGATCGCGCGCCCGTACGGTCTCGCCATAGCCTTTTACCGCGGCGTCCCAGGTGTCGCGGTTCTCGTGCAGGCCGATCGGGTTCTGCAGCACCGCCGCCGCCACGCGGTCGGGCGCCTGCTCGATCGCCTCGAAGCAGTAGCTGCCGCCGATGCAGCCGCCCATGACGTGGAACTTCCCGAATCCGAGATGATCGATCAGCGCCAGGTGATCGGCGGCGAGGGTGTGCCAGCCATGGTCGGGCTTCACGTCGGCCACCGACTTGCCGGCGTTGCGCTGGTCCATGGTGATCACGGTGAAGCGGTCGGCGAGTGCCGTGCGCGGGTCCATCCAGGTGCGCGGTACCCCGTCGGCCCCCGGGCCCCAAAACTCGATGTTCGAGCGCAAACCGCCCGGCGCATAGAGGAGAATGGGAAAGCCCTTGCCGTGAACCTCGTAGTAGATCTCCGCATCGGGTCGCTTCAGCATCGGCATGGTGATCTCTCCGTCAGTTGGCCGGTTTGTAGCCGATTTCGTCGATGATCGTCTTCCAGCGCGCGAAGTCGGTTGCCATGCGTTGGGAGAACTGCGCCGGGGTCGAGGTCTCGACGTCGAGGCCGAGCTCGGTGAGCTTCCGGTCGACCTCGGGCAGTTTCAGCACGGCGCGCAACTCGTTACCCCAGGCGTCGATCAGCGCCGGCGGCGTCTTGGCCGGCGCGAAGAACACATACCAGCCCAGGATGTTGAGCTTGGGGTAGCCGAGCTGGGTGGCGGTCGGGATCTCCGGCGCCGAGGTCGTGGGCTTCAGGCCCGAGGTGAAGATCACCTTCACCTTGCCGGCGCGGTGATGTTCCAGGAAATCGGTGATGCCGCCGCAGCCCGCCGCGATGTGGCCGCCCTGCAGGTCGGCCACCAGCGGTGCCGCGCCACGATAGGGCACCGGCTCGAGCGGGATACCGAACTCGCGGCCGGCCATGACACCGAAGAAGTGCGTGAAGGAGCCCAGCGCCGTCGTACCGAAGCTATGCCGAGTCGGGTTCTGCTTCAGCCAGGCGATGTATTCCGGCAACGTGTTGACGCTGATGGTGGGGGAGACACAGAAGGCGGTCTGCACCGTGCCGGCGAGCGTGATCGGCGCGATGTCGGTCATCGGATCGAACGGCACCGACGCCATGGTGAGCTTCTGCACGATGGTGGCCGACGGCACGTAGGCGATGGCGGTGCCGTCGGGCGCCGAATTCTTCAGCGCCTCGACGGCGATGGTGCCCGAGGCGCCGCTCTTGTTGTCGATGATGATGTTGCGGCCGGTGCGCTGCTTCAGCGGCTCGGCCAGGAAGCGCGCCATCACGTCGGTGCCGCCGCCGGCCGGGAAGCCGACCAGGATTTTGAGCGGCTTGTCGGGCAGCGCTGAATCGGCGCGGCCCAGCGACGGCAGGGCGAGAACCGCGCCCGCGAGGGCGAAGGATGTGCGGCGGGTGATGGTTTTTGTTGTCATTGTTTTTCCTCCCAGAACAAAGAGATTGTCATCCCGAGCCGAAGGCGAGGGACCTTTCCTGTGGCCTTAAAGGTCCCTCACTGCGTTCGGGATGACAGTGTGCGTCAACCCACGAGACTCCACGCCAGCTCGGCGCGTTCGCGGGCCGATTTGCTCATCTTGATCGACTCCGGGTTGGCCGCGTTGCCGTCGAGGCCGCGGCGGTAGACGCCCTGGGCGATGGCGGCGAGGCGAAACAGGGAGAAGGCGAGATAGAAG
Source organism: Alphaproteobacteria bacterium (assembly GCA_947474005.1). Taxonomy (GTDB): domain Bacteria; phylum Pseudomonadota; class Alphaproteobacteria; order Reyranellales; family Reyranellaceae; genus Reyranella. The sequence goes on from CANJHI010000002.1 coordinate 24,867, forward strand.
TTCCAGTGGGCGATCGACGCGCGGCCGACCCGGCGGCAGTAGGCGGCGACATAGTCGTTCTCGGTCGGCAGGCCGAGCTTGCCGAAATCGACGGTGGCGTAGCCGTGCGGCGGCTCGGTCAGGTGGTAGCCGAGACAGTTGTAGGCGATGTCGCAAAGCGGGTGGCCGAGCGTCGACAACTCCCAGTCGAGCACCGCCACGATGCGCGGCTCGGTCGGATGGACGACGAGATTGCCCAGCCTGTAATCGCCATGGACGATGGTGGTCGGATCGCCATCGTCGGGAATGTTTTCCGGCAGCCAGGCCGAGAGCCTGTCCATCGCCGGGATATCCTCGGTCTTGAGCTCGGCATACTGCCGGCTCCAGCGCGATACCTGGCGGGCGACGTACTGGCCGGTGCGGCCATAGTCGCCGAGGCCCGCCTTCGCGAAATCGACCCTGTGCAGGCGCGCCAGCACGTCGTTCATGGAATCGAAGATCGCGGCGCGCTCGACCGGAGTCTGGTCGGGCATCGCCGGGTTGACCAGGATGCGGCCCTGCACGGCGTCCATGAGATAGAACATCTGGCCGATCACGGAATCATCGGCGCACAGCAGATGGGTCGGCGCCACCGGCACATCGGTCTTCGCCAGCGCCGAGATGACGCGGAATTCGCGATCGACCTGATGGGCCGAGGCCACGAGCTTGCCTGGCGGCTTCTTACGCAAGACAAAGTCGCGTTGGGCGCCGCCAGCCATTTCGGCCGAGACGAAGAAGGTCGGGTTGGAATGGCCTGAATCGAACTGCCGAACTTTCAGGTCCCCGCGATATCCGTCGAGGTGGTCCTTGAGATAGCGATCGAGCGACACCGCATCGAAGCGGTGCCGTTCCATCACGTCGACTGTGTTGGCGTAAGTTGGCATGCGCGGGAGCCTAGGGCTCCCGCCGACCTCGCGGCAAACACGCGATCCCGCAGAGAGGAATCGGGCCCGCAGAGAGGGATCGGGTGTTTGCCGCCTTAGAAGGCGATCAGGACGCGCCGGTTGATCGGCTCGGCGACACCGGTCGACGCGCGGACGATCGGGCCGGAGTCGTCGCGGCCGACCAGCGCGATCGACGTCGGGGCGACACCCCAGAGCACCAGCTGGGCCTTTACCGCCTCGGCATAGTCGGCGCGGCCGACGATCCGGACGAGGGGGGTCTTGTTGGCGCGCGCCGCCTGTGCGGCGGTACGGATCGTCGCGGCGGCCGTGGGCGAAACCTCGGCGCTGTTCGGCTCGAAGAAGACGACATAGCCGGGGCGCGGCGTCGCTGCGCTGGCGGTGGCCGGCGCCGCGGCGGCAAGGTTCTGGGCATTGGCCTTTGTCAGGGCAGGCGCCAGCAGAACGACGCAACCGGCCAGCAGACCGGCGGTGAGAGCAGCGCGCGTATGGATATTGAGAAGCATGGAACACCTCCTTGTGGGGTTCGTATTGGAATAACGCCCGGTCGCTTCAGGGGTTTCCGCTGGTTCCCGGGTTATCCCCAGCAACCAATCGCCTCATTCCGCGTTGGTGCCGATCAGCGAGGTTGGGGTGGCCGAGAAAAATTTGACCGTGCGCGTGCCGACCGTCCACCTGCGTGGCGGCTCGGCGATCCGCCGCCCCCTGATCGTGCTGGCGGTGTGCGCCGTCGGCGTCGTGGGCTATCTCGCGCGCGACTTCCTCGTTCCCACCGCCGGTGCGATCGTGTTGGCGCTGATGCTGATGCCGGTCGCCAGTGCACTTGAGCGGATGCACGTCCCGAAGGTATTGGCCGCCGCCGGCTCGGTGTCGTTGCTGGCGCTTGTGCTGGCCGGCCTGCTGGCGCTGGCCGTTCCCTCGATCGCGGGCTGGATCGCCGATGCGCCGATCCTCACGTACCGGCTGGAGAAGAAGCTCGCGGGCGTGCGCGAGTCGATCGCGGCTGTCCAGAAGGTCACCAAGCAGGTCGAGGAAGCCACGACTCCCGCGGCGCCGGCAAGCCCGGCCGCTCCGACCGTCGAGAAGATCGTTGTGCAGGACGGCAAGACGCTGCTGGGTCAACTCGCCAGTACGACACCCGGCGTCCTGCTGCAGCTCGGCTATGCCGCCGTGCTGTCCTTCATGCTGCTGGTGCATCGCAACGATCACCGTCGCCAACTTCTGCGTGTCCCGCTGACGTTCGCCACGAGGGTGCGGTTGGCGCGCGTGATGCGCGATATCAACGAGCGGGTCGGCCACTACCTTTTTTCGCTGGCGGTCATCTATTCCTGCGTCGCGGCGATTTCGGCCGCGGTGCTCGCCCTGCTGGGCCTGCCCAATGCCATCATCTGGGGCTTCCTGATGGGCCTGGCCTCCTTCGTTCCGTTCGTGGGCGCACCGGTCCTGATCGCGCTGGTCGCCGCCGCGGCCCTCGTGACCTTCGACGACTGGACTCTCATCGTCGCGGCCCCGGCGGCGCTGACGCTCATCCATCTGGCCGAATCGCAGTTCATCACGCCCTTCTTCGTGAGCCGGCGCTGCGCGCTCAACACCGTGGGCGTATTCGTGGGCATTGCGTTGCTGGGCTGGATGTGGGGCGTCGTCGGCGCCATCGTGGCGGTGCCGCTCCTGATCCTGGTCAGCACCGTGGCGGCTCATCTGCCGTCGCTGCGTTGGCTCGAAGTGCTGCTGTCGGATGACCGGCCGGTGAGCGAACGGCTGGCGATCAAGCCGCCGCTCGCTTCAGTGACGCGTCAGACGCCGCGACGGCGGCGGGTTGCAACCAAGTAGAGCGCAAGGCCGGTCACGGCATAGAGGCCGCCGACAATCGCCCACGCTCCGGCGGGATCGAGGTGGCGTTGCAGGACGGTGAGGCCGGCGTAGCTGAAGCACAGCACGCCGACCGCGCCGGCCAGCACGGCGCCCAGGGTCAGCATCGCGCGCATCGCGATATCCGATGCGGCATTGCGCATGGTGCGCGCGGCCGCCGAGGCGACCGCGAGGCGGAGCAGGGGAGCTATCAAGGCAGTCACGCCGCTGGTGCTTTTCTTGCCCGATGCCGGCCGCCTAGCTCCGACGACAAAGGTACCCCGCAAGGAAGCCGATGCCGACGACGGTGGCCAGCGTGGCGAGCGGACGCTCCTTCACGGTCTCGACCAAGGCCTCGGTCGCGTCGTCGCGCAGCTTGGCCGACTTCGCCATCAGGGCCTTGGTGGTTTCCTTGGCGCTGTCGGAATAGTCGTCGAGGAAGGCCTGCGCCGTCTCGATGACCTCGTCGATGGTCTCCTTGCTCTTGGCCTGGATGTCGCTCAGCGCGCCGTTGAGGCCGTTGCTGGCGTCCTTCTCGATCGACGACGACAGCTTCTTGAGCTGGGCTTTCAGGACCGAGATTTCCTTGACCAGATCCTTGCTGCTGTTGGCCGTGGCCGTGCCGTTGGCGCGCATGTTCGCTCTCCGCTCCGGGGTGAATTACCCCCAGAGAACGCACGGTACTGCCGGAGGTTGCTTCAGCCGTCCCAGACGTTTTGTGGCATCGGCAGCCGCGCGAAGTCGGCCTCGACCAGGGGGCGGCTGTGCGTCTGGCCCTCGCGCTCGAGCAGCATCATGTATTGCCGGACATGCTGGCCGGAGTGCCAGGTCGTGCGCTCGAGCAATTCGTGCAGGCTTTGCGGGCCGTAGTAGGTGTCGAGCGAGCGCGCGCCCGAGGTGTCGCCTGCTGCCCACCAGTCGCGGAAGCGCTGGCGCACCTTGGTGCCATAGGCCACGAGAGTGGCGGTATCGGCGTCGGACGCCGGCTCCTCGCGGAACATCGCCTGGACCAGCGTGACGCCCTGGTTGGCGTCGAGGAAGGCGTCGACCACGCGGAAGAGATGGAAGCCCAGCGTGCGGTAGCTGCGCGGCCGGCCCGGCACATGGGTGTCGAGGCGGTCGTAGGGCATCAGCGGCAGGAGCTCGAGGGCGGCGGTCATGAACTTGTCGAGCCGGACCTGCAGTTCGGCCGGCGACAGTTCGGGGCCGGACTTCTCGTGGAGGCCGAGGAACTCGACGATCTGCTTGGTGCTCTGGCCAAAGGTGAATTTGTCGCCGCGCGACAGCACCGGCACCGAGCGGGCCCCGAGCTTCTGCAGCTCGGCCAGGCCGGCCGGATCTTCAAGAACATTGACGGAAACGAAGTCGATCCCACGGACCGATAGAAACTCTTTGAGTCTCAGGCAGCTGGTTCAACCCGGCTGCCAGAACACCTTGAACGGCGGCATGCGATACTCCCTGTCGCGGGCTTCTTCGCGGACGTCAATTGATCGGGTTGACGCCGAGCGTGTCAAGAGTCGTCTTCCAGTCCTTGAGGTCCGTGGCGAGCCGTTCCGCCAGTTCGGCGGGCGTCGAGGTCTGCACCGAGAACCCCAGTTGCCGCAGCTGTTCCGAGACGTCCCTGGATTGGAGGACTTTCCTGAGCTCTACGGCCCAGGTTTCGACCAGCTGAGCCGACATGCCGGGCGGCGCGAAAAACCCATACCAGTTGGTCTGCTGCAGCTTGGGGACCCCCACTTCGGCCACGGTCGGCACCTGAGGGGCGATCGCGAGACGTTTGGCGGCGGAGATCATCAGCACCTTGAGCCGGCCGCCGCGCTCGGGCACGAGAAAGGATGTGATGCCGCCGGTGCCGGCGGGGATGCGCCCCTTCTCGAGATCGCCGATCAGCGGCCGCGCGCCGCCATAGGCCACGGCTTCGAGCGGCACGCCGATCTCACGCCCCAACAGGGTGCCGAAATATTGCGTGAAGGAATCCGGCGTCGTGGTGCCGAAGCGGGCGCGCGTCGCATCGCCCTCCTTCAGCCAGGCGACATACTCGGCAAAGGTGGTGATGCCGATCTTGGGCGAGACGGCGAAGGCCGTCGGATAGGTGCCGGCAAGCGTCAGCGGCAGCAGGTCGGTCAGGGGATCGAAGGGGAAGCTTGCCTTGACGAGTTTCCCGACCATGGTCGCGCTCGGTATGAAAGCGATGACGGAGCCGTCCGGTGTCGACTTCTTGAGGATCTCGCCAGCCGCCACACCAGAAGGGCCGGGCTTGTAGTCGACGGCGACGGTCCGTGTGATCAGGCTCTGCAGGGCGCCGGCGACGATATGCACCATCGAGTCCGAGCCGCCGCTCGAGGGGTAGCCGACCAGGATGCGGATCGGCTTGTGCGGCAGGCCCGCCTGGGCACGCGCAGTCGCCGGCGCTGCGAGCGCCGCGCTCGTTGCGAGCAGCAGCCGGCGGGTGAGTGCGTTTTTCATTGTCCGTTCACGTACAAGATAACGCCCGGGATGACCAAAGGTCCCTTGGCTCTCAAGTTGGGCCTTCACGCCGGCTTGTGGCAGACGATGCAGACCTTGTTGCCGTCGGGATCGCGCAGATAGGCGCCGTAGTAGTTCGGGTGATAGTGGGCGCGAATGCCGGGCGCGCCCTCGTCCTTGCCGCCCGCCGCGATGCCGGCCTTGTAGGCTGCCTCGACGGCGGGGCGGTTCGCGGCCTCCAGGCCAACCGTGATGCCGTTGCCGGCCGTGGCCGTGTTCTTGTTGAGCGGTCGGACGATCCAGATCTGCGGCCGGCCCCCGGCCGGGCCGTAACCAAAGGCCTCGGGATAGTCGGCATGGCGGACCAGGCCGAGCGGCGTGAGCAGCTTGTCGTAAAAGCCCTTGGCCTTGGCAACGTCGTTGCTGCCGATGGTGACGTGGCTGAACATGGTTTCTCTCCCTGATGGAAAGTTAGAGCCTGCTCGCGGGCCGGGCGAGGCCGAAATGTTCCCGCAGCGTACTGCCCTCATAAGCTGTTCGAAATAGCCCGCGCTTCTGCAACAGCGGGATCACCTCGGCCACGAACACGTCGAGCATCGAGGGCAGCACCGGCGGCATGACGTTGAAGCCGTCGGCCGCGCCATCGCTGAACCAGTCCTCGATCAGATCGGCGATCTGCTCCGGCGTGCCCGCGGTGGTGTAGTGGCCGCGCGCGCCGGCGAGATAGGCGAGGAGTTGCCGCAGCGTGAACTTCTCGCGCCGCACCAGCCCCACGATCACCTCGGTGCGGCTGCGCGCCGCCTCGACCGTGCCGGGATCGGGGAAATCCTCCGGCGCCAGCGGCCGGTCGAGCGGCAGGTGCGAGAAATCGTGGCCGCCGAAGCGGCCGCTCAGGCGCTTGCGTCCGATCTCCGGATCGGTGAGGTCGTTGAGCTCGCGCGCGGTGCGTTGCGCCTCGGCTTCGGTGGCGGCGATCACGGGACTGAGGCCGGGCAGGATCAGCGCCTGGTCGGGCGCGCGGCCCTCGGCCACCACGAGTCTTTTCAGGTCGGCGTAAAATTCCTGCGCCGTGGCTTTTTCCATCTGCGCCGTGAACACCGCCTCGGCATGCCGCGCGGCGAAGCGGCGGCCTGTTTCGGATGAGCCCGCCTGCACGAACACCGGCCGGCCCTGCGGCCCGCGCGGCATGTTGAGCGGGCCTGCCACGGCATAATGCTCGCCGGCATGATTGATCGGCCGGATGCGGTCGGCGCGCGCGTAGTGGCCGCCGGCGCGGTCGTCGAGCACGGCATCGTCGGTCCAGCTGTCCCACAGCGCCTTCACCACGGCCACGAACTCCTCGCCGCGGGCATAGCGGTCGGCGTGGCTCACCTGGCCCGCGCTGCCGTAGTTGCGTGCCGCCGCCGCCAGCCAGGAGGTCACGATGTTCCAGCCGACGCGCCCGCTGCTGATGTGATCGAGCGAGGCGAACTGGCGCGCAAGGTTGAATGGCTCGCTGTAGGTGGTGGAGGCCGTGGCGATCAGGCCGATGCGGCTGGTCGAGGCGGCCAGGGCGCCCAGTGCCGTGATCGGCTCCAGCCAGGTGGTGCCGGCCTGCGCCGCCGTGTCGGCAAGGGCCAGCTGATCGGCCAGGAAGATGGAATCGAACAGCCCCGCCTCGGCGCGCTGCGCCACGTCGCGATAGTAGGCGATGTCGCTCAGCGCCAGCGGCGAGGAGGCCGGATGCCGCCACGACGCCTCGTGGTGGCCGCGGCTCTGGATGAAGAGATTGAGGTGGAGCTGACGCGGACGCTTCATGCCCTCATTGTGCGGCCGGGGCGTACACCGCCGCAAGCTGGCGCGACACCAGGCGGGCATAGAGGCCGCCTTTCGCCAGGAGAGAAGCGTGCGTGCCGGTTTCGGCGACGCGGCCTTCGTCCAGCACCACGATCAGGTCGGCATCGCGCACCGTCGAGAGGCGATGGGCGATGACGATCGTCGTGCGGTCGGCCTGCAGGAGATCGAGCGCGCGGCGGACGGCCTGCTCGTTCACCGCGTCGAGATGCGAGGTCGCCTCGTCGAGCACCAGGATCGGCGCGTCCTTCAGGAACGCCCGCGCAATCGCGACGCGCTGGCGCTGGCCGCCGCTGAGGCTGGTGCCGCGCTCGCCGACCGGCGAGTCGAGCCCCTCGGGAAGAGCCGCGACGAGATCGGAGAGCGAGGCGTGCTGCACGGCGGCCAGCAGCTCGGCCTCCGAGGCCTCGGGCCGGGCGATCAGGATGTTGGCGCGGAGCGTATCGTTGAACAGATAGGTGTCCTGCGCCACCAGCGCGATCAGCCGGCGCAGCTCGTCGAGCTTGTAGTCGCGGAGATCGGCGCCATTCAAGGTGATGCGACCCGAATCGGGATCCCAGAAGCGCATCAGGAGTTGCGCCGTCGTGGTCTTGCCGGCGCCAGAGGTGCCGACCAGCGCCACCGTCTTGCCGGCCGGGATGGCGAAGCTCACGGCCGACAGCGCGCGGCGCGACTGGCCGGGATAGGTGAAGTTCACCCCTTCGAGGGCGAGTGCCGCGGCGCCCTTGCGCGCCGGGACGCCCGGTCCGTCGCGGACGGGGATCGGCTCGTTGGCCAGCGCATAGACTCGGCGCGTAGCGCCCAAGGTATCCGCGAGCTGGCGGCCGATCTGGGCGATTTCCGAGACTGGCAGGAAGGCCGCCATCGCCAGGATGGTGAGGAGCGGCAGCAGGCCGGGATGGATCGCGCCCTGCGACGACAGCACGGCCCCCGTCACGACGACGGCCAGGCCGCCCAGTCCCGTCAGGATTTCGAGCACGGCATGCTGCATCGTGAGTTCGCTGAAGAACGGCAGGCGCAGCGAGATATGCCGCTGCGAGAGCGCGTCGAGCTTGGCGCCGCGTGAGGATTCCTGCTGGAAGGCCACGATCTCGCCCAGTCCCTGCACCGAATCGACGGCGAAGGCGCCGAGTTCGCCGGCCGCCTCGCGCGCCTGGCTGCCCAGCCTGTCGACTTTCTTGCGCATCAGGAACGGGCTGAGGCCGACGGCGAGCAGGAACGGCAGCAGCGCCAGCGCCAGCCAGCCATTGGCCCAGGCGAGTGCTGCCAGCACGACCGCCGGCACCAGCATCGCCACGAACGCCGGCGCCACGGTGTGGGCGAAGAAATATTCGACCAGCTCGATGTCGTGCGTGGCCAGCGCCATCAAGTCGCCGGTGCGGCGGCGCACGAGATAGGCGGGCGCCAGCGCATCGAGCTTGCGGAAGGCGTCGATGCGCATCTCGGCCAGCAGGCGGAAGGCCATGTCGTGCGCCATCCACGATTCCAGCCAGTGGAGAATACCCGAAACGGGCGCGATGATCGCGAGCGCGATGGCGTAGTCGGTGATCGGCTGGTGGTTTTTGAGCGCCAGCACGATCAGCGCCGACAGCACGCCGACACCGATGAAGGACAGGACGCGCAACACGCCGAGCCCAAAGGTGAGGGTGAGCTTGCCCTTCCACGGCAGGATCACCTTCATCAAGGTGCCCACGACCTGGTACCAGGTGAGGCCCTCGGCCTTGATGATGCCTTCGGTCACGGGTTTCACCGCGCCGCCCGGCGTGTCGGCCACTGTTTCGGTGCGCGCCGGCGGGAGGATCGAATCGAACGCGGCGGAGCCGTGCTGCTCGCGCGCCTGCTCAGCCATCAGCCCGGCATAGACGCCGCCCTGGCGCATCAGCGTGTCGTGCTTGCCCTGCTCGGCGACGCGCCCGCCGTCGAGGACGAGGATGCGGTCGCAATCGATGATGCTGGAAAGGCGATGGGCAAGGATCAGCGTCGTGCGGCCCTGCATCAGCCGGTCGAGCGCCTCCTGGATCACCGCCTCGTTCTCGGCATCGACGGCGGAGAGCGCCTCGTCGAGCACCAGGATCGGCGTGTCGCGCAACAGTGCGCGGGCGATGGCGAGCCGCTGACGCTGGCCGCCCGAAAGTTTTATGCCTTTCTCGCCGATCGTCGTTCCGTAACCTTGCGGCAAGCTTCGGATGAACTCGTGGATGTTGGCGGCGCGCGCCGCGTCCTCGAGTTCCTGCAGCGAGGCGTCGGGTTTGCCGAGGCGAATGTTCTCCTCGACCGTGCCGTGGAACAGGAACGTGTCCTGGTTGACGACGGAGATCAGCGAGCGGATCTGTGCGAAGGAAAGCGTGCGCAGGTCATGGCCGCCCAAGGTGATGCGGCCGCGATCTGGATCGTAGAAGCGCAGCAGCAGCCGCACGATCGACGACTTGCCGCCGCCCGAGGGGCCCACCAGCCCCAGCCGCTCGCCGGCCTCGGCGCGGAAGGAGAGGCCATCGTGCACGGTGCGGCGCGTGCCGGGGTAGGAGAAGCGCACATCCTCGAAGGCAATGGTGGGCGCCAGCGCCTTGTCGAGCGGGGCGGGGGCCGAATCGGCCACGCCCGGCTTGTCGTCGAGAATGCTGTAGATGCCCTGCGCCGCCGAGAGACCGACCATGCCCTGGTGCAGCACGGACCTGAGCTCGCGCATCGGCCGGAAGATTTCGATGCCCAGCATCAGGATGATCAGCAGCGCCTGCAGCGACATGGTCCCGGCTTCGACGCGTGTGGCGCCGTAGATCAGCGCGGTGGCGGCGCCGCAGGCAATGGCCGTGTCGGTGATGCCGCGCGCCAGCGCGTTGGTGCCCAGCACCCACATGGTGCGGCGGAAAAGGTCATGCGCCTCGACCTCGAGCTTGTCGGCCCGCGTCTTGCCTTGGCCGAAGGCTTTTAGCGTCGCGAGACCCTGGATCGAATCGAGGAACTCCGCCGCGAAGGAGGCATAGGCCTTCTGTCGGCGCTGCGAGTTCTTGACGTCGAACTTGTGCCACAGGGCCGGCGCGAACAAAGCGATCAGCGCGAAGACCAGCATCACCGTGGCCACCGGCAGGTCGATGAAGGCCACGACCGCGAAGATCAGCAGCGGCGAGAGCATCGCGATCAGGAACTGCGGCAGGAACTGGCCAAAGTATGTTTCGAGCTGTTCGACGCCGTCGATCATCGACAGCGTGAGCGCGCCCGAGCGCTGGCGGCCGACCGTGCCCGGTCCAAGTGCTGCGATGCGGTCGTAGATCGTGCGGCGGAGCATCTTCTGGACCCGCGCGGCGGTCTCGTGCGCCACCACGGCGCGCCAGTGCTCGGCCCAGCCGCGCAGCACCATGACGGCGGCGATGGCGAGCACCGGCCCCTCCAGGCTCCAGATGTCCCGGCCGGTGAAGACCTGGCCGATCAGCCAGCCCAGCAGGCCGAGGCGGGCGATGCCGAGGCCGGTTGCTAAAAGGCCTATGGCCACAGCGCCGGCGATCCGCAGGCGCACACCTTTTGTGAAGACGAGGAGTCGGGGTTCGATATGCATACCCGCATGGTAGGCCGAACGCCAATATTCGTCAGTCCACAAATTGGAAAAACCCGTGTACATTTATGAACATGGATATGAATGCCAACTGGGACGATCTCCGCGTGTTTCTGACGCTGGCGCGCGAAGGCACGCTGACGACGGCGGCCAAGGCGCTGGGCGTCAGCCATCCCACCGTCGCGCGCCGCGTGCAGGCGCTGGAGAAGCAGATCGGCGCCCGCCTGTTCGAGCGCCTGCCCGACCGCTTCGTGCCGACGCAGGCGGGCGAAGGCCTGCTGGCCGACACCGAGGCGATGGAGAAAGCGGCGCAATCCATCCACCGCCGGAGCGCAGGTCTCAGCGACACGGTGAGCGGCACCGTGCGGCTGTCGGCGGAGGAGGCGACCGCCGCGCTGATTGCGCGCTATTCCGCCGAGCTTAGAAGCAAGCTGCCGCAGATCGAATTCGAGGTGATCTCGAGCCATACGCTGGCCAACCTGTCGCGCCGCGAGGCCGATCTGCTGATCCGCGAACAGGTGCCGGAGATGGGCGGCATCGTGGCGCGCAAGCTGGGCCGCGTTGCCTTTGCGATCTATGCCGCGTGTGATTTTCCGGTGAAGCGATCCACCCCGGCGGCGCTGGCCGCGCTGCCGTGGGTCGGCTTCGACGACGATCACATCAGAATGTCGGGGCAGAGCTGGTTGCTGGATTTTCGCGGTGGACGCCGGCCGGAGATCCGCGGCAACAACTGGCTGGTCCTGCACGAGGCGACGCGTAACGGCGCCGGCCTCGCCGTGTTGCCGTGCTTTCTCGGCGATCCCGACCCGATGCTGCGCCGGATCGGCGGCATCATTTCCGACGTCTTCGCCGACCAATGGCTGCTGGTCCATCGCGACCTGCGTGCGCTGCCCCGGGTGCGCGCCGTCATGGACGCCGTCATCGAGCTTTTCCAGCGCGAACGCCCGCTGCTCGAAGGCCGTTCATAGGCTGGGGCGCCTAAGAAAAGAGCGGGCCTGGAGGCCCGCGGTCCGAAGAATCAAAGGACCGCGGGCCTCCAGGCCCGCTCATGGGCTATAGTCGAGCAAATCTTCCCGGGAGGAAGCTCGATGAAAAGAATCGTCCTTGCGGTTGTCGTCGCGGCCGTTGCGACCGGGGCACACGCAGAATCGCCGATGGCCTTGCCGATGGCGGCGACGCCGGAGGAGGTTGGGCTTTCCTCGGCGCAGCTCAAGAAACTGGAAGCGGTGACCAAGCAGCATATCGACGACGGGCTGGTGCCCGGCGCGGTCATGCTGGTGGCGCGGCGCGGCAAGGTCGCGTGGCTCTCGGTGCAGGGCAAGCGCGACGCTTCGGCGCCCGATCCGATGAAGGCCGATTCGATCTTCCGCATCTATTCGATGACGAAGCCGATCGTGAGCATCGCGCTCATGCAGATGGTCGAAGAGGGCAAGCTGCAGGTGAGCGATCCCGTGGCCAAGTACCTGCCCGAGATCGGCAAGATGAAGGTCGGCACGGAGGTTGTCGTCGACGGCAAGCCAACGCTGCGTCTCAGCGACCCGACGCGGGCGATGACGGTGCAGGACCTGCTGCGCCACACCGCGGGCCTCACCTACGGCAGCCGCGGTGCGTCGCTGATCAACGCCTCCTATGCCGACGCCAGGATCGGTGACCGCAGCGCCACCAATGAGGAGATGGTCTCGCGGCTGTCAGGCCTGGCGCTGAAATTCAATCCGGGCGACCGCTGGGAATACAGCGTCGCGGTCGACGTGCAGGGCCGCCTGATCGAGGTGATCGACGGCAAGAAGCTGGGCGAGGCGCTTCAGGCGCGCGTGCTGCAGCCGCTCGGCATGGCCGATTCAGGCTTCCAGGTGCCGGCCGACAAGCTCGCGCGCGCGGCCCAGCCCGGAGCGCGACCGGGTGGCTTGCCGATGACGCCGCGCTTTGCCGTGAACGACGGCGCCAAGTACGAATCGGGCGGCGGTGGCATGACCAGCACGATGGCCGACTACCTGCGGTTCACCTCGGCACTCGCCAACGGTGGCACGCTGCAGGGCAAGCGCATCATCGGCAAGAAGACGCTGGAGTTCATGACGGCGGACCACACGCTCAACCGGCCGGGCCGTCCGCTGGGTCTGGGCTTCGGCCTGGGCTTCGAGGTCCGCACGCGGACGGGCGATTCGGCTCTGCCCGGCACGGTCGGCGAATACGGCTGGGCCGGCAATGCCGGGACGTTGTTCTGGATCGACCCGAAGGAACAGCTCATCGCCATCTATATGGTGCAGGTGAGCGACCCCGACCGGATTGCGCTGCGCAACCAGTTCCGAACCATGGTGCAAGCCGCGATCATCGACTGACACCGAAGAAAAATCAGGAGGAGCGCACATGAAGAGCCTCACGAGCGTGCTGTCGATCGCCGCACTGCTGGTCGCAGCAAGTGCGGCCTATGCCGAAACGCCGGCGCCCACGGCGGCCAAGCCGGAGGATGTCGGTCTTTCGTCGGTGCAGCTGAAACGCCTCGAAGCGGCAACCAAGCAGAATATCGACGACGGCCTGATGCCGGGCGCGGTCATGCTGGTGGCGCGGCGCGGCAAGGTCGCGTGGGTGTCCGTCCAGGGCAAGCGCGCACCCGATTCAGACGATGCGATGAAGTTCGACTCGATCTTCCGCATCTATTCCATGACCAAGCCGATCGTCAGCCTCGTGCTGATGCAGCTTGTCGAGGAGGGCAGACTGCAGGTCAGCGATCCCGTCGCCAAGTACCTGCCCGAGATCGGCAAGATGAAGGTCGGCACCGAGGCCATCGTCGACGGCAAGCCGGTGCTGCGCCTAAGCGATCCCGAGCGCCAGATGACGGTGCAGGACCTGCTGCGCCACACCTCGGGCCTGACCTACGGCAATCGCGGCACCTCGCTCGTCAACAAGGCCTATATCGACGCCAAGGTCGGCGACCGCACCGCCACCAACGAGGAGATGGTGCAGCGCCTGTCCACCGTGCCGCTGTTGTTTCAGCCGGGCGCGCGCTGGGAATACAGCGTCGCCGTCGACGTCCAGGGCCGCCTGATCGAGGTCCTGACGGGCAAGAAGCTGGCCGAGGTGCTGACTGAGCGCATCTTCCAGCCGCTCGGCATGGTCGACACGTCGTTCCAGGTGCCGGCCGCCAAGCTCGCGCGAGCGGCCCAGCCCGGGCAGAAGCCCAACGGCCCGCCGATGACGCCGCGCTTCAAGGTCGATGACGGCGCCAAGTACGAATCGGGCGGCGGCGGGTTGCTCAGCACCACCGACGATTACCTCCGCTTCACCATGATGCTGGCCAACGGCGGGGCGTTCCAGAACAAGCGCCTCATCGGCAAGAAGACGCTGGAGTTCATGGCGGCCGACCACACCGGCACCCGTCCGGGCCGTCCCGACGGCTTCGGCTTCGGTCTGGGCTTCGAGGTCCACACGCGAATGGGCGATTCGGCGCTGATGGGATCGGTCGGCGAATACGGCTGGTCGGGTGCGGCCGGTACGACCTTCTGGGTGGATCCGAAGGAACAGCTCGTTGCCATCTACATGGTGCAGGCGAGCGAGGGCGACACGCGGTTCCTGCGCAACCAGTTCCGCACCATGGTGCAGGCCGCGATCATCGACTGACGTTCTTCTGGACCGCGGTCCCTAGACGGCCACCTGGCGGATGCCGCCGCGCGGGCGGCCGGCCTCGATCTCCTGCCACAGGATCTCGTGGCCCTCGGGCAGCGGGCGGTTGTTGCGCATGGTGAGCCAGAGGCGGAGCAGCATGCGGTCGTTCCCGGAGGACGCATCGTCCTCGAACGGCGTGCGGCCGTGGTAGGTGACGTGGCTGTTGATCAGCTGCAGGTCGCCGGGCTGCAAGGTCATCTCGAAACAGAGTTCCTCGGCCGTCTGCATCAGCAGATCGATCGCCTCGCGCTGGGCGTCGGTGAGCTTGGGCACGTCGGGCGCCATCTGGGCCGCCTCGATGAAGGTGAGCGAGTAGTGTGAGGTGAGCTTGCCGTCGCGCAGGCCGAAGATCGGCAGCGGGTAGGCGGTCTCGCGGGTCGTGGCTTCGCCGTCCTTCTTGGTGCCTTCCTCGCCGAAGCGGCTGCGCCAGTAGTCCTGGAACAGGAGTTCGAGCAGGTCGGGCCGCTTCGCCAGGATGGCGTTGTGGATGGCGGGCGTGCTGGCAAGCTTGCTGACCCCGCCGGCGCGCGCCTGGCGCACGCAGAGCAGGCCCACGACGTCGGTGCGGTCGGTGTGGAAACGAAGACCGCCGTTGGTCAGCGTGCGGGCGTAGGAGGAGAGGAAGGTCGATCCCTTGTCGTCCTTGGTCTCGCCGTAGGTGCGGCCGACGTGGGCGCCCTCGTCGCGGATCGCGCGCATCAGCTCGCCGCTCCGGTTCTGGAACACCGGCGTGCCGATATGCGTGCCGAGACCGAAGTACATCTGGCGCAGTTCGTCTTCGCTGTAAGCGTCGACCGGAATGCCGCGCAGCTTGATCATGCCGCAGCCGTTCTCGAGTTCGTCGGCGACGTCGTCGAGCAGGTCGCCGAGCATCGGCAGCACGAAATCCTCGCGCGTGATCTCCTGCCACGGCACGCCGCGCACCGATTTGACGGCCATGTCGAGTTCGTCGAGCGCCTCGGCCGGCAGGTCGCGGATCCAGCGTCGGGAGTCCTTGATGTCCTGGCCGAGCCAGACGGCCGGGCCGGCGAGGGGTGTGCGTGTTGTCATGGCGCCATTATACCTCGCTGGCTGTACCTTTGCGCACCGTTTTTCGGCGGCTGGTCATCAGCTAAATCTCTGATTTCCGACGGCATCGAACCGGCATCCCAGGCGGTAGCGCGATGAGGGGTGCAGGCAGCGCACCATCGTCACCGGCGTCGCGCGCGTCCAGGTGCGGCGCGTCAGCAGCAGGCATGGCTCCGATGCCGCAATCTGCAGGTGGCCTGCCTGTTCCGCCGTCGGCAGCACGGCGTCGACGACATGCTCGATCTCGTCGAACGGCACGTTCTGCACCAGGTAGTCGCCCGGCGGCGCGGCGTTGAAATCCCGCTCGAGGAAGGCCGGCACGACGTGCGGATTGACGTAGCGGTCCTCGAGCTGGACCGGAACCTCGTTCTCGAGATGAAGGCACACCGAGTGGAAGACCGACTCGGCGGCGCGCAGGCCCAGCCAGACAGCGATGTCGGGCGAGGCCGCTACCCGTTCGGTGGCGAGCAGCACGAAGCGATAATCGTGGCCGCGCTGGCGAACCTCGCGGCCGATGCTGGCGATGTGCAGCAGGGTCGATTGCGGCTTGTCCTCGGCCACGAAACTGCCGACGCCGGCCACCCGCACGATGCGGCCCTGCTGAACGAGATCGCGGAGCGCGCGATTGACGGTCATGCGCGACATGCCGAACTGCTGGACCAGCTCGTGCTCCGACGGCAGGCGGTGGCCGGGTGGCCATGAGCCGTCCTGGATGCGGCGGACGATATAGTCCTCGACCTGCTTATAAAGCGCCGTCGGTTCCATGCTCAGTGATCCGCCGCCATTGCTTCGACCCGGATTTCCTCGGTGAGCTGGGCCTTCAGCGCCATGAACTCCGGTGAGGTCTTGATGGTGTAGTGGCGGGGATGGGGAAAGTCGGCCGCCACCTCGGCCTTGATGCGGCCGGGCCGCGCGCTCATCACCACGACGCGGTTCGCCATGAAGATCGCTTCGTCGATATCGTGGGTGACGAAGATCACGGTCTTCTGCGCCTGCTCCCAGATGCCGAGCAGCAGTTCCTGCATCAGCACGCGCGTCTGGTTGTCGAGCGCGCCGAACGGCTCGTCGAGCAGCAGGATCTTGGGGTCGTTGGCCAGTGCCCGGGCGATCGCCACCCTCTGTTGCATGCCGCCGGAGAGCTGCTTGGGGTAATGCTCCTCGAAGCCGCGCAGGCCGACCTGGGCGATGAAGCGTTCGCTGATCTCGCGCTGCCCGGCCGCCGGCATGCCCTTCTCGCGCAGGCCGAAGCAGATGTTCTGGCGCACGGTCAGCCAGGGAAACAGCGTATAGCTCTGGAACACCACGCCGCGGTCGGCGCCGGCACCCGCGATCGGCGTTCCATCGAGCAGGATGTCGCCGGCAGTCGGAGTCTCCAGTCCGGCCACCAGCCGGAGCAGGGTGGACTTGCCGCAGCCCGAGGGGCCCAGCACGGTGATGAAGTCGTTGTCGGCAACGTCCAACGAGATCGGCTGCAATGCCTGCGTGGGCGGCACGCCGCGATGCATGCCGGGGAAGGTCTTGGCCACCTTGCGGATGGACAGGCGGCTCACCGCTGCAGGCTCCACGAGAACAGGTGCTGGTTGACCCTCTTGAACACGACGTCGGAGAGCAGGCCGACCAGGCCGATGACCACGATGCCGGCGATGATGTGGTCGGTCGCCATCAGCGCCTGGCTGTCGGTGATCATGTGGCCGATGCCCGAGGAGGCGCCGATCAACTCGGCCACGATGATGTAGGTCCAGCCCAGCCCCAGCACCTGGCGCAGCGCCTCGGCGATATCCGGCGCGGCGCCCGGCAGCACCACCCGGCGGATCACACCGCTGTCCCGGCAGCCCAGCGTATAGGCCGCCTCGACAAGATCGCGGCGCGTGCCGCTCACGATCATGGCGATCATGAGCGTGAGCTGGAAGAAGCAGCCGATGAAAATCACCGTCAGCTTCTGGGCCTCGCCGATGCCGACCCACAGGATCAACAGCGGGATGAAGGCCGACGCCGGCAGGTAGCGGGCAAAGGAGACGAAGGGCTCGAAGAAAGCCTCGATCGGCTTATAGGTGCCCATCGCGATGCCGAGCGGCACCGCGATGACGGCGGCGAGCAGGAAGCCGCCGACGACGCGCCAGACCGTCATGCCGACATCGAGGCCGAACTTCTGGTTGGCGAAGAGGTCCCAGCCCGAGAGCAGCGTCTGCCAGGGCGACGCAAGGAAGTGCTTCGGCACCGCGCCGCTCCAGGTGAGCAGGGCCCATAGGGCGACGAAGCCCACGAAGAACGCCACGCCCAGAAGGATCCGGCTTTCCCGTGTGACGGGAACGAGCAGTTTCATGCGTCTTTCTTCTCAATCCTCCTCCCCCGATGACGGGGGAGGAGAAAGATTTCCCTAGTTCAGGTAGCTGGTGTCGAACAGCGTATCCATGTTGTCCGGCAGCGTCTTGATCACGCCGATTTCCAGCAGCAGCGCGGCGGCTTCCTTGTTGAAGGCCTGGATCTCGCCGCCGAAGAACTTCTTGTTGGCGTCGCGGTCGGCCCATTTGATCTTGGCCTGCGACTTCTCGAACTGCTCGGCCGTCTGCTTCACGTCGGCGCCCATGATGGTGAAGGCCTTTTCCTTGTCCTTGGCGATCATGTCCAACGCCTGGAAGTAGCTGTCGACCAGTGCCTTCACCGCCTTGGGGTTCTCCTTGATGAACTTCGGCGTGCAGCCGAACGAGTCGAACACCATCGGATACTGCAGCGAATCGGCGATCAGCTTGCCTGTCTCCGGCTTGTCGCGCACCAGGCTGAGATAGGGCTCGTAGGTGACGGCGGCGTCGAGATCGGTGCCCGTGACGAAGGCATTGGCGGCCGGTGCGGGCTCCAGGGTGACGAGCTTCACGTCTTTCAGCGACATGCCGTTCTTCTTCAGGATCCAGGCCAGCGTGAAGTGCGGATTGGTGCCAGGCGCCGAGGCGGCGACGGTCTTGCCCTTGAGGTCGGCGACCTTGGAGATGCTGTTGCGGGCGACGATGCCGTCCGAGCCCATGCCCTGGTCCATCTTGAAGAGCTGGGTGGTGGCGATGCCGTTGGTGTTCCACACGATCCAGGTCTCGACCGTGGTCGCGGCGCACTGCAGGTCGCCCGAGGCGATGGCCAGGTGGCGGTCCTTCTGCGGGATCTTCTTGATCGACACGTCGAGGCCGTTCGCCTTGTAGATGCCGGCCTCCTTGGCGAGCGTGATCGGCGCGAAGCCGGTCCAGCCGGAGATGCCGATGGCGACCTTGGTGTCCTGCGCTTGGGCGATCGACGCGCCGCCGGCGACGGCGGCTGCCGCAACGACGGCGGCGAATGCTGTGAACTTGGGCATGACGAAGCTCCGTTTGAGGTGAATATTACGAGCGATAGACGACGGGAAAGAGCGGAGTATCGAGTGGCTCGCCGTCTTCGAGCCGGAGATCGGGGAAGGGCGGCGAGGTCCTGCCGGCGCGCTTGGCGAAGACCACATCATCGCCGACCCAGCGGGCGGAGAAGACGCGGCGCGCGCGTGGCGAGCGATTGGCGGGCGCGCCGTGCACGGTGCGGAAACTGAAGGCGATGGCATCGCCGGGCTCCATGTCCCAGCCGGCAATGTCGAGCTGGCCGCGCATCGCCTCGATGTCGGGCATGACCTCGAAATCGTCGTTCTCGTAGAGACGCGTGCCGTCGAAGCGCATCGGCCTGAAACCTTTGCCCCAGCGGTGCGAGCCGCTGATGCATTCCATCACGACATCGCGCGACACGGGATCGAGCGGAATCCAGAAGCTCACGCTCTGCTGGCCTTCGACGCAGTAGTAGGGCTGGTCCTGATGCCAGGGGGTGACGGTGCTGGTGCCTGGCTGTTTGACGAGCACATGATCGTGGAAGAAGCGCGCCGTCTTCGACCGCATCAGCCGCGCCGCGACCTCGGCCGCATTCGATTCCAGAACGAACGCCTGGAATTGGGAGATGCGCTGCCAGTTGCACAAGTCCTGGAAGAAGGGCGCCGAGCCATCCGCCGGCCGCACCGTCCGCTCGAGCGGGCTGGGATCGGCCATCAGCGCATCGATGCCGGCCCGCAGCGTATCTATCCAAGGTGTGAAAACCTGGCGCAGAACGACGACCCCATCCCGTTGGTAGGACGCCACATCTTCCTCTGTCGCCAGTGATCGGTCCGAACCGCTCATGCCGCCCTCCGCAGCTTGTCTATACAGGATAAGTCAGCACGAATTGTGCCAACTGGCAACGATTTGCGCGCCTTTCGGTCTCATGTCTGGGACGGCGTGAAGCGCGCGATCAATTCGTGAGCGTTGCCCGGATAGGTGAGACGGACGTGGGTGACGGGGATCTCGGCCCGCCAGGTCCGGCGTTCGACCACCAGGCAGGGCATTCCCGGCCGCGCGGCCAGGGCTGCCGCCGTCGAGGCGCTGGCGGCGACGGCGCGGATTTTGTGCTCGGCAGCGGTCCACGGCACGCTCTCCAGCAGCCATCCTCCGGGGGCCAGCGCCGAGAAATCCTCCTTGGCCGCCCGCGGTACGGCCGTGAGATTGATCAGCCGTTCTTCCAGACAGAAGACCTTCGTGCCGGCGAAATGCCGGCCGACCAGCGCCAGGACCCGCCCTGACGCGCCGACGCTGAGGCAAGCACGGTCGGCGCGCGTGCTCCTGCGCGCCGCGCGTTCGATCAGCGCGAACCGGTAGGGCAGGCCCAGCGCCAGTACCTCGGTCTTGATGTCGTGGATCTCCAGCACCGCCGCCTGGGAGTGCGGGCGCTTGACGAAGCTACCCGCCTTGCGGCGGCGTTCGACGAGGCCCGCCCGGACGAGTTTTCCCAAAACGCTGCTGACGGTCATGCGCGAGCAGTCGTAGCGGGCCGCCAGCTCATGCTCGGTGGCGATGCGGGCACCCGGCAGCCATTCGCCCGACAGGATCTTGCCCTGAAGGTCGGCGAGAATGCGCTGATGGAGCGAGGCCGGTGGGATCGCTTTCCTGGTCATGAACCGTCCGAGTAGACAGGCGTTATTATGTATAGTCATAATATGCCACATGCAATGTGATCGAATCTGGAAGGGCGCGCGCCTCGCCACAATGGCGGGGCAAGGCGGCGGCCTCGGCATCGTCGAGAGGGGCCTGATCGCCGCGCGCGGCGGCACCATCGTCTATGCCGGCCCGGAGGCCGAGGCGCTGTCCTTCACGGCGCCCGATGTCGTCGATTGCGCCGGCCGCTGGATCACCCCGGGGCTGGTCGACTGCCACACGCACATCGTCCATGGCGGCAACCGGGCCCACGAATTCGAGCTGCGCCTGGCCGGCGCCACCTACGAGGAGCTCGCGCGGGCGGGCGGCGGAATCGTCTCGACCATGAAGGCAACGCGCGCCGCGAGCGAAGACGAGCTGATGGCTTCGGCGCTGCCGCGCGTCGACGCGCTGATGGCCGAGGGCGTCACGACCCTGGAGGTGAAGTCGGGCTACGGCCTCGATCGTGTTGCCGAAATGAAGTCACTGAAAGCGGCGCGCCGGTTGGGCGAGGTCCGGCCGCTGTCGGTGACGACGACCTTCCTCGGTGCCCATGCCATGCCGCCCGAAGCGGCAGGCGACAAGGATGCCTATATCTCTTCCGTCTGCCGCGACATGCTGCCGGCCGTCGCCGCATCAGGCTTGGCCGATGCGGTCGATGCCTTCTGCGACAATATCGGTTTTACCCCGGAGCAGGTCGCCCGCGTTTTCGAAGCGGCGAAGGCACACGGCCTGCCGGTAAAACTGCACGCCGAGCAACTTTCCAACCAGCACGGCGCGGCGCTGGCGGCCCGGTTCGGTGCGCTATCGGCGGATCACCTCGAGCACATCGACGAAGAAGGAGTTCTAGCCCTTGCCGGGGCCGGCACCGTGGCGGTGCTGCTGCCGGGCGCCTTTTACTTTGTGCGCGAGACGCTAAAATCGCCGGTCGAGATGATGCGCCGGCACGGCGTGCACATCGCGCTCGCCTCCGACAGCAATCCGGGCTCCTGCCCGCTCACCTCCCTGCTGCTGGCGATGAACATGGCCGCGACCCTGTTCCGTCTCACCGTCGACGAGTGCCTGGCGGGCGTCACCCGCGAAGCTGCCCGCGCGCTCGGCCGCCTCGACAGCGTCGGCACGCTCGAGGCCGGGAAATCCTGCGATCTCGCCATCTGGGAGATCGAGCGCCCGGCCGAACTGGTCTATCGCATGGGCTTCAATCCACTCCACAGCAGGGTCTGGCAGGGAAGATGAGGGGACAATGACGACGATCACCCTGACACCCGGCGCCGTTCCGCTCGCGGCATGGCGCGAGATCTATCGCGGCGCATCGGCCGCCCTCGATCCCGCCAGTTACGCCGCCATCGAGAGGTCGGCAAAAGCGGTCGCTGCCATCATCGCCAAGGGTGCGCCGGTCTACGGCATCAATACGGGCTTCGGTAAACTGGCGAGCGTGCGGATCGAGGCGGCGGATCTCGGAACGCTGCAGCGGAACATCGTGCTGTCCCATGCCGCCGGTGTCGGCGAGCCGATGCCCGTCCCGGTCGCGCGATTGATGATCGCGCTCAAACTCGGAAGCCTGGCCCAGGGAGCATCGGGCGTGCAGGCCGCTACCGTCAGGCTGCTCGAAGCGCTGCTGGCCAAAGGCCTGACGCCGGTGATCCCCTGCCAGGGATCGGTCGGCGCCTCGGGCGATCTGGCACCGCTCGCCCATATGGCGGCGGCGATGATCGGAGTCGGTGACATTCTCGTCGGCGGGCAGCGCATGCCGGCGGCACAAGCACTCGCCGAGGCCGGGCTGAAACCTCTGGTGCTGGGCGCCAAGGAAGGCCTGGCGCTGCTGAACGGGACGCAGTTTTCGACGGCCTATGCGCTGGCCGGCCTGTTCGAAGCGGAGAACCTCTTCGGCGCCGCCCTGGTGACCGGCGCGCTCTCGACCGACGCGGCGCGCGGCTCCGATGCGCCGTTCGATCCGCGCATCCATCGCCTGCGCGGCCACAAGGGCCAGATCGAGGCGGCGGAGGCGCTGCGTCGCCTGATGGCGGGCTCGGCGATCCGCGCCTCGCATCTGGTCGGTGACGAGCGGGTTCAGGATCCATATTGCCTGCGTTGCCAGCCGCAGGTGATGGGTGCCGCGCTCGACATCCTGCGCCAGGCGGCGGCGACGCTCGCGACCGAGGCTAATGGCGTGACCGACAATCCGTTGATCTTTGCCGAAACAGGCGAGGCTTTGTCGGGCGGCAACTTCCACGCCGAGCCGGTGGCGTTCGCGGCCGACATCATCGCGCTGGCGGTTTGCGAGATCGGCTCGCTGGCGGAACGGCGCGTGGCCATGCTGGTCGATCCGGCGCTGTCGGGCCTGCCGGCGTTCCTGACGCCAAAGCCCGGTCTCAATTCAGGCTTCATGATCCCGCAGGTCACGGCCGCAGCCCTCGTCTCCGAGAACAAGCAGCGCGCCTATCCCGCCAGCGTCGATTCGATTCCCACGTCGGCCAACCAGGAAGATCACGTCTCGATGGCGGCCCACGGCGCCCGGCGGTTGCTCGGGATGGTCGGCAATGCCTGTGGCGTGGTCGGCATAGAATTGCTGGCGGCAGCGCAGGGCTGCGACTTCCACCGCCCGCTGGCCACCAGCAAGCCGCTGGAAGCCGTGCGCGATCTGGTGCGCCGCGACGTGCCGCATCTCGACAACGATCGCCATTTCCATCCGGATATCGAAAAGGCCATCGCGCTCGTCACCAGCGGCGCGATCGTCGACACAGTCGGGCGTGATGTATTGCCCGGAGTTGAAGGGGGAAGACTGTCATGACCCGTATCGACAATGCCCGAGTCGTTCGCGCCGCGCGCGGCACGGAACTCACGGCCAAGAGCTGGCTGACCGAAGCGCCGCTGCGCATGCTGATGAACAACCTCGACCCCGATGTCGCCGAGAAGCCCGGCGAGCTGGTGGTCTATGGCGGCATCGGCCGCGCGGCGCGCGACTGGCAGAGCTTCGACGGCATCGTGGCGGCGCTGCGCAAGCTCGAAGCCGACGAGACGCTGCTGGTCCAGTCGGGCAAGCCGGTCGGCGTGTTCCGCACCCACGCCGATGCGCCGCGCGTGCTGATCGCCAATTCGAACCTGGTGCCGCACTGGGCGACCTGGGAGCATTTCAACGAGCTCGATCGCAAGGGCCTGATGATGTTCGGCCAGATGACGGCCGGCTCGTGGATCTACATCGGCAGCCAGGGCATCGTGCAGGGCACCTACGAGACCTTCGTCGAGATGGGCCGCCAGCACTACGGCGGCAGCCTGGCCGGGCGCTGGATCCTGACCGCGGGTCTGGGCGGCATGGGCGGTGCGCAGACGATGGCCGCCACCATGGCCGGCGCCTCGTGTCTCGCCATCGAATGCCGGCCCAGCAGCATCGAATTCCGCCTGCGCACCGGCTATGTCGACGTGCAGGCCAAGGATCTCGACGACGCGTTAGCGATCATCGGCAAAGCGACGAGGGAAGATAAGCCTGTTTCGGTGGCGTTGCTCGGCAATGCGGCCGACGTGCTGCCCGAGCTGCTGCGCCGCGGCGTGCGGCCGGATTGCGTCACCGACCAGACTTCCGCGCACGATCCGGTCAATGGCTACCTGCCCAAGGGCTGGACGCTGGCGCAATGGGAAGACAAGCGCGCCAGCGATCCGGCCGGCGTCACCAGGGCGGCCAAGCAATCGATGGCGGGCCACGTGCGCGCCATGCTGGAATTCCACAAGATGGGCGTGCCGACCGTCGACTACGGCAACAACATCCGCCAGATGGCGCTGGAGGAGGGCGTAGCCGACGCCTTCAGCTATCCCGGCTTCGTGCCGGCTTACATCAGGCCGCTGTTCTGCCGCGGCGTCGGGCCGTTTCGCTGGGCCGCTCTCTCGGGCGATCCCGAGGATATTTACAAGACCGATGCCAAGGTGAAGGAGCTGATGCCCGACAGCCCGCACCTGCACCGATGGCTCGACATGGCGCGCGAGCGCATCAAATTCCAGGGACTGCCGGCGCGCATCTGCTGGGTGGGCCTGGGCGATCGCGATCGCCTCGGCCTCGCCTTCAACGAGATGGTGGCGAGCGGCGAGCTCAAAGCCCCCATCGTGATCGGCCGCGATCATCTCGACTCAGGCTCGGTCGCCAGTCCCAACCGCGAGACCGAGGCGATGCGCGACGGCTCCGATGCCGTTTCCGACTGGCCGATGCTGAATGCGCTGCTCAACTGCGCGTCGGGCGCCACCTGGGTATCGCTGCATCACGGCGGCGGCGTCGGCATGGGTTTCTCGCAGCATGCCGGCATGGTCATCGTCTGCGACGGCACGCCAGAGGCGGCCAGGCGCATCGAGCGCGTGCTGTGGAACGACCCGGCCACCGGCGTCATGCGCCACGCCGATGCGGGCTACGAGGACGCCATCGCCTGCGCCCGCGAAAAGGGCCTCAATCTGCCAAGCCTCGCATGACCTTCTCCCTCGTCGGGCGCTGCGCCAGGACCGGCATGCTGGGCGCGGTCGTGACGACCTCGGCGATCTCCGTCGGCGCACGCTGTCCTTCGGCCCGCGCCGGCGTAGGCGCGGCGTTGACCCAGCATCGCACGGACCCGCGGCTCGGGCCTCTCGCGCTCGATCTTCTGGCCAAAGGTCTTGCAGCTGGCGAGGCGATGCGGACCGTCGTGGCCGCCACGCCCCATCGCCATTGGCGCCAGCTTGCGCTGATCGATGCCGCGGGCCGCACCGCCGTCTATTCCGGCGCCAACGTCCGTGGCGAGAGGGGCGAGGCCGAGGGCAAGGATTGCGCGGCCATTGCCAACATCGTCCGTTCGGCAGCCCTGCCGGCCGCCATGGTGGCCGCCTTCGAGCAATCGCCCGGCCTGCCGCTGGCCCGCCGGCTCCTCGATGCACTGGAGGCCGGTGAAACGGCGGGCGGCGAGCGGCAGCCCGTCGTCTCGGCGGCGCTGCTCGTGGTCGACAAGGAATCGTTCCCCTACGTCGACCTGCGCGTCGACGATCATGCGCAGCCCATTGCCGAACTCGGCCGCCTCTGGTCGATGTATGAGTCGGAGGCCGACGCCTACGTGGTGCGCGCCGTCGATCCGGAGCAGGCGGTACCGCCGCCGGGCATGAAGATCGCCTGAGCTAAAGCGTCTTGCGCATGTTGATCGAGGTCGGGTGGTCGAAGCCGGGATGGGCTTCGCGCGAGATCTCGCGGTAGCCGAGTGACTGGAACAGGCGCTGGTTGTCGGGCAGGGCGATGCGCACGCCCAGGCGCACGCCGGGCAGGCCGCGGCGGCGGGCCTCGTCCTCGACGGCCGCGATCAGGCGCCCGGCGAGGCCGAGGCCACGTGCTTCGGGCAGGACGGCGAGGCGGCCGAAATAGAGGTCGCCTTCCAGCAGCTCCGTCATCACGCAACCGATCATCGTGCCGTTCCGCTCCGCGACGATGGCGCCGGAGCCGTTGGCGAGCTGATCGACGATCGCGGCCGCCGTCTCGCGGAAGGCGCTCGATTCGGGCACGAGCTTGCCGCGGTATTGCGTGAAGGCGGCGGCGATCGTGGCCGCGATGGCGGGCGCGTCGGCAGCCGATGCCGTGCGCAGGACAAGAGTATCGCTCATGCGATATTTCTGGCGTAGCCTCGGGCCAAAGACGAGAGGAAACGCATGAAGGTCAAGGACAAGGTCTGCATCGTCACCGGCGCGGCGGGCGGCATCGGCGAGGCGATTGCGCGGCGCTATGCCCGGGAAGGCGCCAAGGGCGTGGTCGTGGCCGACATGGACGCCGGTCGCCTCGAGAAGGTGGCGAAAGACATCGGTGGGTTGGCTGTTGCCGGCGACATCGGAAAGGAGTCCGAGGTCAAGCGGCTGATCGCCGAGGCGGAAAAGAAATACGGCCCGGTCGACGTCTTCTTCTCCAACGCCGGCATCGGCCGCGGCGGCCACGAGGACGCCACCGACAAGGACTGGGCCGATTCGTGGGCGATCCATGTGATGGCCCATGTCTATGCCGCCCGTGCGCTGGTCCCCGGCATGCTGGAACGCAAGTCGGGCTATCTGCTGAACACGGCGAGTGCGGCGGGCCTGCTGGCGTCGATGGGCTCGGCGCCTTACGGCGTCACCAAGCATGCCGGCGTGGCGTTGGCCGAGCATCTCTCCATCCAGTACGGCGACCGCGGCATCGCGGTTTCGGTGCTCTGCCCGCAGGCGGTCGATACGAACATGCTGCGCATGGCGGGTGCCACCGCGGCGTCGGTCGACGGCGTGCTCAATACCGATGCGGTGGCCCAGACGGTGATCGAGGCGATGGACGAGGAGCGGTTCCTGATCCTGACGCACCCTGAGGTGAAGGACTACATGGCGCGCAAGCTCGACCGCGACCGCTGGCTGCGCGGCATGCGCCGGCTGCGCGACAAGACCGGCGAGAAGGCGCGGGCCTAGTCGCCATGGCGAAGACCGTCGATCTCTGGCTCGACTTGCGCAGTCCCTATTCCTTCCTCGCCAAGGATCCGGCCTACGCGCTGGAGAAGGAGCTTGATGTGACGCTGCGGCTGCGGCCGTTCGCGCTCAACCTCGCCGGCGTCGTCAATCTCAACGATCCGGCGGCGCTCGCCAACGGCCTGCGCAAGGTGAAGTATCTCTATGCCGATGCCCGTCGCTTCGCCGGTCCGCGCGGCATCACGCTCCTGGGGCCGAAGAAGATCTTCGACCAGAAGCTTGTCCATCTCGCCTGGCTGTTCGCCGAGAAGAGCGGCAAGGATCGGGCACTGATCGACCTCGCCTACCCGCGCTTCTTCAAGCGCGAACTCGATTACGAGGACCGCGGCGCGGTCGGGATGCTCCTGAAGGAGAGCGGCGTCGATCCGGCAGGCTTCGACGCCTTTGCGTCAGGCGAGGGACCAAAGGAACTGGCCGCGCATCAGCAGGAGGCCGAGGCACAGGGCGTGTTCGCGGTGCCGACCTTCGTCGTCGACGGTGAGCTATTCTGGGGTCAGGACCGCATCGACTTCGTGCGCGCCAAGCTTTCAGCGTGATCCCCTACATCTCCGCCTTGTTCGCCGGCATCGGCCTGTGGACCGCGATCGGCGTCACCCTGGTGGCGGGTCTGATGCGCGGCTTCGCGGGCTTCGGCTCGGCCATGCTGATGGCGCCGATCTTCGCCATCCTGTTCGGCTCGGCCGACATGGTGGTGACGGTGGTCGCCATCGAGCTGGTGGTCTCGCTCCAACTCTTTCCGCAAGTCCGCCGCCACGCCGACTGGCGGCTGCTGACGCCGATGAGCCTCGCTGCCTGCGCCGCCATGCCGCTCGGCGTCTGGCTGTTGGCCAGCGTCGACAAGAACACCATCGTGACGGCTGTTTCGGCCGTCATCGTGGCCTTCGTCGTGCTGATGTGGACGGGCTGGAAGTACACCGGCCGGCGCTCGACCATGGCGACCGTGACGGTCGGCGCCGTCTCGGGTGCGATGATGGCCACGACCAGCGTCGGCGGGCCGCCGGTCCTGCTCTACCTGCTCTCGGGCAACGACCGGCCCGAGGTCAACCGGGCCAATATCGTCACCTATTACTTCCTGACGCAGTTCCTGCTGATCGTGATCGTGCTGGCGACCGGCGTCGCCGGCTGGGAGGCGCTGGCCCGCGCCGTCGTGCTGTTCCCGGTCATGGTGCTGGGTGCTTGGGCCGGCGGCCGGCTGTTCCATGGCCTCGCCAGCGAGCGGATCTACCGCAACGTGGCGCTCGCCATCCTGTTCGCCACCGGGATGTTCGGCCTGCTCAGGAACTGGCTGTTCGGCTAGGCCGCGCGCTGCTGTGCCGCCGCGTCCTGCATGATGGTCGTGCGCCAGTGGATGCGCTGCTCCTCGATCGGATAGCCGCCGGTCGCCGAGTGAAGCGCGCAACGGTTGTCCCAGATCACGATGTCGCCAACCTGCCACTTGTGCCGGTACTGCGCCGTCGTCGCGGTCATGTGATCGGTGAGCTCGCCGATCAGCGCTTCGCTTTCGGCGCGGTCGAGGCCCTGGATGCCCAGGATATGGTAGGGATTGGCATAGAGCGACTTGCGGCCGGTCTCCTCGTGCGTGCGCACGATCGGATGGACCGCCGGCGGCCGATTGCGGTCCTCGGGATCAAGCAGGTCGTTGCCGCGACGGCCGCGCCCGCCATAGGCATGCTCGGCCTTCAATCCCTCGAGGCGCTTCTTCAAGCCGTCGGGCAGCGTCTCGTAGGCTTCGTACATGCTGGCAAACAGCGTATCGCCGCCGGTCGAGGGAATGGCGATGCCGTAGAGCTGGGTGCCCTTGCAGATCTCGGTGTCCCAGGGCGAATCGGTGTGCCAGCCGCCGCCGCGATCATAGATCGTCTTGTCGATCTGGCCGTCGGGCTTGCGCGTGCCCAGCCCCATCACCGTGAGCTCCGGATACTCAGCATGCCGAGTCTTCTTCACGCGATGCGGTTTTAGCCGGCCGAAGCGGCGCGAGTAGGCGAGGAAGTCGTCGATGGTGAGCGTCTGGCCGCGAACGACCAGGACAACGCTGTCGAGCCAGGCGCCATAGAGTGCCTTCCAGTCGGCGTCGGACATGGTGCGGACATCGACGTCGCTGGCGATGGCGCCGATCTTGGGATGGGGCCGGTCGATTTTCATGGTGCAAGTCTACGCCTGCCGCGACGCTGGTAAAGAGCCGCGATCGGGCCCAGCATTGCCGCTGGGAGGAACCACAAATGCGTAAACTGGCGCTCTTCTTGTTGTGCATGCTCGCCGGCCTGCCGGCGCTGGCCCAGGAGGCCTATCCCAACCGCGCCATCACCCTCGTCACGCCCTATCCGCCGGGCGGCGGTAGCGATTTCCTCACGCGCTTGCTGGCCGAGGCGCTACGTACGCGTCTCAAGGAGACCGTGGTCGTGCAGAACATCAGCGGTGCCGGCGGTGCGGTTGGCTCGATGCAGGCGGCCAAGGCCAAGCCCGATGGCTACACCTTGTTGGTCAACCACATCGGCATGTCGACCATCCCCCTGCTCTACAAGAAGTTCGAGTTCGACCCGCTGGCCGCCTACGAATTCATCGGCCTGTTCGCCGAGGCGCCGATGGTGATGCTGGCGCGCAAGGATTTCGCGCCGAAAAACTTCGCCGAGCTGGTGGCTTACGTGAAGGCCAATCGCGAGAAGGTCACCATGGCGTCGTCGGGCATGGGCAGTGCCACGCATCTTTGCGGCATGCTGTTCCAGGAAGCACTCGGCGTGCCGCTGACCATGGTGCAGTACAAGGGCGCGGGGCCCGCCGTCATCGACGTGCGCTCGGGCCAGGTCGATCTCATTTGCGATCTGCCGACGACCACTTCCAGCATGATTCGCAGCGGTGACCTGCGTGCCTACGTGCTGACCGCGCCCAAGCGCATGGCGTCGCTGCCCGATGTGCCGACCGCGGCGGAGGTGGGCATGCCCAGCCTCGACATCGGCGCATGGTACGGCCTTTACGCCCCCAAGGGCACACCGCAGCCGATCATCGAAATCCTGAACAAGGCGCTGCGCTCGGTGGTGCAGGATGAGACCGTGGCGGTCCAACTCGACAAGATCGAGACCTACCTGCTGCCGCTCGACCAGGCGACACCCGAGGCGCACCGTCGCAAGCTCGCGTCGCAGATCGAGCTGTGGCGGCCGATCGTCGAGAAGGCCGGCATTCAAGCGGAATAGGCAATCGCGGGGCGACGCGGTATTCTCGCGCTGCCGCCGTTGGAAGGTGGCATTTGCAGGGAGTAGCCGATGCGGATGGTGGTTTTTGTCGTTGCCGTGCTGGCCGTGGCTTGGCCGGCCTCTGCGCAGACCGACGATTTCATGAAGGAGTGCATGGTCACTGCCTCGGAGAAGATGTGCTCCTGCATGTCGGCCCGGATTCCGGCCGAGCAGCGGGCCAATGCCATCGAGGGCCTGCGCAAGTCGAACGCCTCGGTGAGCGTCAGCGGCAACCTGCTCGATCCCAACACCCTCAACCAGAACCAGATGCAGGGCCTCAACGCCGTGGTCGCGGCGCAAGCCTATTGCATGTAGCGCGCGTTTTCCTCGGCCAACCGGATCGGTCGCGCCTGTTCAATCCCTCCTAGGCGGTGGCCGGTCGCCACGCTATTCTCCCGCCCAGTAAGCGATGCCGGCAAACGGCGCGAGTTAGGGAGGAAGCGATGGGTGTGATTTCCCGCAGGTTCGGATTGATGGTGGCGCTGGCAGCGGGCTTTGCTGCGGCACCTGCCCTGGCACAGGCGCCGGCTCCTGCGCCGGTGCGCGGTGGGTCGTTGACCATCGGGGTCGAAAGCGACTTCGAAGGGTTCGACCCGGTCAAGGCGGGTGTCTATTCCAATTCGACGGTGACGGCGGCCTCGCTGTTCTACGAGACGCTGATGCGGCTCGACGACAAGGGCAACCTTTTGCCGTCGCTCGCCCTGTCGATGACGCCCAACGAGGATGGCAGCGTCTGGGCCGCCAAAATCCGGCCCGGCGTCAAGTGGCACGACGGCACGCCGTTCACCGCACAGGCGGTGGCCGACCACTTCAACCGTCTGCTCGACCCGGCAAACCGATTCGCCGGGCGCGCCTACCTCGCCATCGAGAAGGTCGAGGCGCCCGACGAGCTGACCGCGGTGTTCAAGATGCGCGGCCCCAATGCGGCTCTGCCCAAGACGCTGGCGCAGCCCACCGTCACGACGCTGATCATCCCGGTGAAGCAGGCACTTGAGAAGGGTGCCGACTACAACCGTAATCCGATCGGGACCGGCCCGTTCGTGTTCAAGGAATGGCGTGCCGCCGACCGGCTAATCGCAGAGCGCAATCCCAACTACTGGGACAAGGACAAGCCCTACCTCGACCGCGTGATTGTGCGCCCGCTGCCCGATTCAGACGCCCGCTACGCCAGCCTCGTGAAGGGCGACGTCCAGGTGATCTGGGAGGATCGTGCCGAGAACATCGTCAAGGCCAAGAAGGACAAGAACCTGGTCGTGCTGACCTGGGTCGGCAGCGGCGCGCTGGTCGTGCCGCTCAACACCGTCAAGGAGCCGCTCAACGACAAGCGCGTGCGCCAGGCCATCTCGATGGGGCTCAACCGCAAGGCCAATGCCGAAGTGCTGAGCCAAGGCCTGCGTCCGGTCTATGACGACCCCTACGGCCCGACGTCCGGCATCGAGTGCAAGGACAATGGCGCGCTGGGCTACAATCCGGAGAAGGCGAAGAAGCTGCTCGCCGACTACGGCAAGCCGGTCAAGCTGGTGCAGACCGTTACCGCCACGCCGCGGGGCCGCGAGGGCGCGCAGGTGTTCCAGGCCGACATGAAGAAGATCGGCATTGACGTCGAGATCAAGCCGGTCGACCAGACCCAGCTCGTCAAGGAGACGCTGGCGCGCGACTTCCAGATCACGGGCTGGCGCATCATCGACCTGGCCGACGTCGACCCGCAGATGTTCGCCAACTTCCACTCCAAGAGCCCGATCAACTTCTCCGGCTACAATAATGCCGAAGTCGACCGGCTTCTGCTGATCGGCCGCACCAGCCTCGACGAGAACAAGCGCAAGGCTGCCTACTGCGACCTGATCAAGATCCTCAACGACGACGTCGTGTGGCTGTGGACCGGCAGCAACATCGACTTCGCCATCACCCGGGCCAACGTGCGCGGCATTCCGGCGCTCCGCGGCGGCGCGGTGCAGGTCGAGGCGGCGTGGCTGGCGAAATAGCGCGCCGCGCCGGGTAGCGTGACCTAGGGCGGCTTCATGCATTGGCTGGCGCGGCAGGTGTTGCGGCTGGCAGTCGTGTTGTTCTGTGTCACGCTGCTCACCTTCCTGATCGTCAACATCCTGCCCGGCGACGTGGCGACCGCTATTCTCGGTGGCCTCGCCACGCCGGAGGACCTTGCTGGCCTCCGCGCCGACCTCGGCCTCGATCGGCCGATGCTGGTGCGCTACTTCGACTGGCTGGGCTCGGCGCTGTCGGGCGATCTCGGCCGCTCCCACCGCAGCGGCGAGCCGGTGGCGCAGGCGATCGCCGATCGCCTGCCGGTGTCGCTCCAGCTCATGATCATGGCCCAGGTCATCGCCATCGGCATCGCCGTGCCGGCGGCGTTGCTCTCGGTGCGCCGGCCGGGCGGATTGTTCGACCGGTTGTCGGCGTCGACGGCGTTCGGCTTTCTCGCGACCCCTAGCTTCATGCTCGGCATCCTGCTGATCTACCTGTTCTCCGTGACCCTCGACCTGCTGCCGGCGACCGGCTTTTCGCCGATGTCCGAAGGCCTGTGGGCGAACCTCGAATCGATGATCCTGCCGGCGCTGTCGCTCGGCCTGATCGAGTGGACGGTGCTGATGCGGGTGCTGCGCTCCGACCTGCTGACCACGCTCAAGGAGGACTTCATCCTGCTCGCGCGCGCCAAGGGCCTGCCGCCGTGGCGGGTGCTGCTGCAGCATGCGTTGCGCCCCTCGTCGTTCACGCTGATCACCGTGATCGGGCTCAACATCGGCGGCCTGATCGGCGGCGCGGTGATCGTCGAGCAGATCTTCGCGCTGCCCGGCGTTGGCCGGCTGCTGCTCGGCGGCATCTTCAATCGCGACCTGATCCTGGTGCAGGGCACGGTGTCGTTCATCGCTGCGGGTTTCGTGCTCGTCAATTTCCTGGTCGACATGCTCTACGCCGTGCTCGACCCGAGGGTCCGTCATGTCCGCTTCCGCAGTTAGGCCCGCGACCGTCGCTCCGGTCGGCCGGCGGCTCAGCTGGGCAATCGTCCTGCCGCTCGCCTGGGTGGCGCTCGTGGCATTTCTCGCGGTCACGGCCGACTGGCTCCCGTTGCCCGATCCGGCGGCGCAGGAGCTGATCCTGCGGCGCAAGCCGCCCTCGACGACCTATCTGCTGGGAACGGACAATCTGGGCCGCGACATGCTGTCCCGCATCATCTATGGCGGCCGCACCTCGCTGATCGTCGGTATCTGCGCGCCGTTCTTCGGCTTCCTGATCGGCGGCGCGATCGGCATGAGCGCCGGCTATTTCCGCGGCAAGGTCGACCTGCTGGCGGTAGGCTTCATCGACATCCTGCTGGCTTTTCCGAC
The DNA here is from genome assembly GCA_947474005.1 of Alphaproteobacteria bacterium. Taxonomy (GTDB): domain Bacteria; phylum Pseudomonadota; class Alphaproteobacteria; order Reyranellales; family Reyranellaceae; genus Reyranella. The sequence continues at coordinate 58,257 of CANJHI010000002.1, forward strand.
GCTGGTGCTGGCGCTCACCTTCGTCGCCTACCTGGGCCAGAGTCTGTTCAACGTCACCCTGGCGCTCGGCATCCTGTCGATTCCCGCCGCGGCGCGGGTGTCGCGGGCCAACACGATGGCATGGGCCAACCGCGACTTCGTGCTGGCCGCCCGCACCATCGGCGCCAGCAACTGGCGCATCCTGACGCGCGAGATCCTGCCCAATGTGCTGCCGGCGATGTTCGCCTTCTGGCTGGTCGCCGTCAGCGTGATCATCGTGGCCGAAGGCGCGCTGTCGTTCCTCGGCCTCGGCATCCCGGCGCCGCAGCCGAGCTGGGGCGGCATGATCGCCGATGGCCGCGAAGCGCTCGACGTGGCGCCGCACACCGCCTTGATCCCGGCGGCGGTGATGTTCCTTACCGTGCTGTCGCTCAATTTCCTGGGCGACATGGTGCGCAATCTGGTCGATCCGCGCAGGTCCTCCCTATGAGTGGGCAATCGTGGAGTAGTCAATCATGAGCGGGGCTGTGAGCGGGGCCGTGAGTGGTGGGCCGCTCCTGTCGGTGCGTGATGCACGCGTGGGCTTCGGCACGGTGCGTGGCCTGCTGCGCGCCGTCGACGGCGTGTCGTTCGACCTCGAGGCCGGCCGCACGCTGGGCATCGTGGGTGAGTCGGGGTCGGGCAAGTCGGTGCTGGTGCGTTCGCTGATCGGGCTGGTGGGCTCCGGTTCCGGCGCCATCGTCGGCGGGGAGGTGCGGCTCGATGGCCAGGATGTGCGCGGCTTGTCGGCTAAAAATTTTCGCCAGCTGCTCGGCCGCGATATCGGCATCGTCTTTCAGGATCCGATGACCTCGCTCAACCCGGTGATGAAGATCGGCCGGCAGATCGGCGAGGGTCTGAGGCTAAATCGTGGGCTCAACGCCACTGCCGCGGCGCGACGGGCCGTCGAGCTGCTGGTCGAGGTCGGCATTCCCGAGCCTGAACGGCGCGCCAGCCAGTATCCCCACGAACTATCGGGCGGAATGCGCCAGCGCGTGGCGATCGCCATTGCCATCGCCTGCGAGCCCAAGCTGCTGATCGCCGACGAGCCGACGACGGCACTCGATGTCACCGTGCAGCGCCAGATCCTCGACCTGCTGCAGCGCGAGCAGCGCCAGCGCGGCATGGCGATGATCCTGATCACCCATGATCTCGGCGTCGCCGCCGGCCGCGCCGACGACATCATGGTGATGTACGCCGGCCGTGCCGTCGAAATGGCGGCGACACGCGAGATCTTCCGCGGGCCGCGCATGCCCTACACCGAGGCGCTGCTGCGCTCGCTGCCGCGGCTGAGCGACCCTACCCACACAAGGCTCTCCGCCATCCCCGGCCGTCCGCCCGACCTGGCGCGGCGCGGCACGGGCTGTTCCTTTGCGCCCCGCTGCACCTACCGCAGCGAGCGCTGCGAAGCCGAGGAGCCGGTGCTGAGCCGCGAGGGCGGTCGCGGCTTTGCCTGCTTCCATCCGCTGAACGCCAGCGCAGGGACCAGCGCATGAGCGACCTCCTGCGCATGACCGACCTCAACGTCGAATACCCGGTGGGCGGCGGCCGCCACGTCCATGCCGTGAGCGACGTCACGCTCGCGGTCCGCCAGGGCGAGACACTGGGACTGGTGGGCGAGTCCGGTTCGGGCAAGTCGTCGCTGGCGCGCGCGCTGCTGCAGCTGCCGCCGCCGCAGCGCGGCAGCGTGCTGTTCGACGGCAACGAGCTGACCCAGATGCGCGGCGAGGCGCTGCGCGCGGTGCGTCCTCGCCTGCAGATGATCTTCCAGGATCCGATCGCTTCGCTCAATCCGCGCCGCCGCGTGGCCGAGATCGTGGCCGAGCCGCTGGTCGTGTCGGGCGTGCGCGATCCGACTGAGCGCACCCGCCGCGTGCGCGCCGTCATGGAGGCAGTCGGCCTCGACCCCGACCTCGTGTGGACGCGGAGGCCGCACGAATTCTCCGGCGGCCAGTGCCAGCGCATCGCCATTGCACGCGCGCTGGTGCTCGAGCCCAAGCTGATCGTCTGCGACGAGCCTGTATCGGCGCTCGACGTCTCGATCCGCGCCCAGATTCTCAACCTGCTCGAGGACATGAAGGCGCGCTTTGGACTGACGTTGCTGTTCATCGCCCACGACCTCGCGGTGGTGAAGTCGGTGTCGGACCGCGTGGCGGTGATGTATCTCGGCAGGCTGTGCGAGGTCGCCGATTCGGCGTCGCTGTTCGCCACGCCCGCGCACCCCTATACCGCCGCGCTGATGGCGGCGATCCCCGTGCCCGATCCCGACATCCCGCTGGGCGACACCAAGCTCAAGCCCGGCGACCCGCCGTCGCCGCTCGATCCGCCTTCGGGCTGCCGCTTCCGCACCCGCTGTCCGCATGCCGAGGCGCGCTGCACCACCGAGGTGCCCCCGCTGCGCGAGATCGCCGCCGGCCGTGAGGTGGCCTGCCACTTCCCATTGATCGGCTAAATGACGGCGGGCTGAACGAAAAACGACGCGCATCGCTGCGCGCCGTTCTTTCGCCATTGGTCGGAGCGAGAGGATTCGAACCTCCGGCCCCTAGCTCCCGAAGCTAGTGCTCTACCAGGCTGAGCTACGCTCCGTCAGATTTACGGACTCCGGCCCGCTGGCGAGGCGGGGTTATAGCCGTGGCCCACCGGGGTCGCAAGTATGGTCGCGGGGGCCAGGATCAGCCGCTATAGTCGGCCTTTCGGGGACTTGCCGGGGGGCTCATGGCGAAGAAGAAGCGGCTGAAAATCGCGCTGATCGGCTATGGCGCCATCAGCCAGATGCTGTTCGACGTCTTCCGCGAGAAGAAGCCTGCGATCGACATTGTCGGCATCCTGGTCCGGAAGGGCCGCGCCAAAGCGGTGCAGAAGAAGGTCGGCCGCAAGGCGGTCGTCGTCGAGACGCTGAAGGCGCTGCTCAAGCTTGAGCCCGATGTCGTGGTCGAGGCGGCGAGCCAGCAGGCGGTGCGCGACTGGGGCGAGACGATCCTCAGGAAGGGCTTCGATTTCATGGTGATCGCCACCGGCGCCTATGGCGACCCCAAGCTCTGGAAGACGCACATCAAGGCGGCGGAGAAGAGCGGGGCGCGGCTGCGACTGCCGTCGGGCGCGATCGCTGGGCTCGACGGGCTGCTCGCCATGCGCCTGGGCAAGCTCGAACGCGTCAAATACACCTCGATCAAGCCACCGCATGCCTGGACCGGCACGCCGGCCGAGACCGAGTTCGACCTGCCGTCGATCAAGGAGCCGACGGTGATCTTCCGCGGCAGCCCGGCCGATGCCGGCCGGCTCTATCCGAAGAACGCCAATCTCGCGGTGACGGTGGCGCTGTGCGGCGCCGGACTGAAGCGCACCGAGATCGAACTGGTGGCCGATCCCACTCTGCCGCCCGGCACCAACGCGAGCCGCCTGGAAGTGACGAGCGACTCAGGCGAGATGACGATGCACCGCCTCGGCCGCGCTATGCCGGATAATCCCAAGACCGGTGTGCTGACCGCGCTCACCATGGCGGACGACCTGATGAAGATCGTCCGCTCTAGCGACTGGTAGAAACGTCTCAGCGCGGGCCGGGGCCGCGCATGTGGTGGCCAGGGCCGCCTGCCGGCAGGCCCTGCGGGCGGTCGAGGATGGCCTTCTGCTCCGGTGACAGCACGCCATAGAGCGCCACGAGCGTGGGCTTCACCGTCTCGATCGAGGCGACGCGGGCCTTCATCGCTTCCTCTTCCATCGACAGGCGATCGACGTAGTTGGGACGCTCCTTCATCTCGGCCGGCAGGGTCGCGCAGCGGGCGCTGGCCTTGGTGCTGGCTTCGTCGGACGCCTTCTCGAAGGCGTTCCAGGCCGTCATCTGGTCGGGCTTCAGTTCCAGCCGGGCCTTGATGTAGGCGCGGTTGCCGATGCGGCGCGCGACCTGGTCCAGGCACATGTTCTTGGGCGAGAAGCTGCGGCCTGCGGCGCCGGCGACCGGCGGGGGAGCCTGGGCGATCTCCAGCATGTCGAAGTCGCTATCGCTGTCGAGCGCGAAGGCTGGGCTGGCGAAGGCAAAGCCTGCGGCAATAGCCAGGAGCAGGGGACGGAAGGACATCGAATACCTCACCGAAATATGGAGTGTTCCGATGATACGGTCTGAGCGGGCCGAGTGTGCCCGGCGTATGTGTTAAGTTATGTAAAGTTCGGTCCCAAATTATTCACCCGAAGATCGGCCATCCAGCGCGCAAAGGCGTCGCGTTCGGCCTCGGTCATATGCAGGCCTTCCTTGGTCCGCCGCCACAGGACGTCCTCGGCCTCGACCGCCCATTCGTCGCGGATCAGGTAGCGGACTTCGAGCTCGTAGAGATTTCCGCCGAAATGCCGGCCGAGATCGGCCACCGTCTTCACAGGCTCCAGCAGCTCGCCGAGGCCCGAACCGTGCCGGCGGGCCAGGACGCGGACCAGTTCGGTGGGCAGGCCGCGCTTGGTCTGGGCCGCGCCGTCGACGAAGCGGTCGAAGGCTTCCTCGAAGGTCGGCGCGTCGGCCAGTTCGCCGTCGAACACCGCCCGGGTCGCCGTCCAGTTGCCGCCCATGCGCGGGAAATAGGGTTTGAGGTCCCCGAGCGCATGCTCGGCGAGGCGGCGGTAGGTCGTGATCTTGCCGCCGAACACCGAGAGCAGCGGCGCGGTACCGCCATTCGGTCCATTGGGCGCACCATCCACTTCGAGGTGATAGTCGCGCGTCACCGACGAGGGATTGTCGTCGCCGTCATCGAACAGCGGGCGTACGCCGGAATAGGTCCAGACCACGTCTTCAGGCGTCACCGGTTTCTGCATGTAGTGGCCGGCGATCTCGCAGAGATAGGCGATCTCCTCTGGCGTGCAGACCGGCTTTTCGCCGAACTCCGAGGGAATGTCGGTGGTGCCGATCACCGTGAAGTCGCGCTCGTAGGGAATAATGAAGACGATGCGGTTGTCGCTGTTCTGCAGGATGAAGGCGTGGTCGCCCTCGTGCAGGCGCGGCACCACGATGTGGCTGCCCTTGATCAGGCGCACGCGCTTGCTGGTGCGGATGGGGGTCTGCTCGTCGAGGAAATGTTTGACCCACGGACCGGCAGCGTTGACGAGGCCGCGCGCCTTGAGATGCACGGCCGAGCCGTCGGGCGCGGCGAGTTCGATGTGCCAGAGCTTGCCGTCGTCGCAGCGCCGGGCCGAGACGCAGCGATGGCGCGCAAAGATGCGGGCGCCCATCTCGCGCGCCGACTTCAGGTTGCAGATCACCAGGCGGGCGTCGTCGACCCAGGCGTCGGAATAGACGAAGCCCTTCTTGAACGACGGTTTTAGCCCTTCGCCGTACTTCGAGTTTGGCAGATCCACGGCCTCCGATTTGGGCAGGGTCATGTGCCAGTCGAGGTGGTCGTAGAGGAAGAGGCCGAGCCGGAGCATCCAGCGCGGGCGCAGGTGCGGTTCGTGCGGCAGGACAAAGCGCATCGGGAAGGCGAGGTGCGGCGCCTTGGCCAGCAGCACCTCGCGCTCCATCAGCGCCTCGCGGACCAGTCGGAACTCGTATTGCTCGAGGTAGCGGAGGCCGCCGTGGATCAGCTTGCTCGAGGCCGAGGAGGTGGCGCTGGCGAAATCGTTCATTTCGCAGAGCCCGACCTTCAGCGATCGCCCCACCGCGTCACAGGCAATGCCTGCGCCATTGATCCCGCCACCGACCACGAACAGGTCGAGCGGGGCGTCCTCCCTCGCTTCCATGCCCGATCCTATAGCGGGGGTCGGCTCCGGAGGCGAGCGGGCTGCGTGACCCGGCTCTGCTTGACCGGCGTGCAGGGTGTGCGCACAAGCGACCCATGGGTCTGTTGCTCAAACTCGCGCTGCTCGGTGTGGCGCTCTACGCGGCGTATAGAACCTTCTCCCGCTGGAAGGGAATGTACGACCGGTTCGTCGGCCCGCCGCCGGCGCCACCGAAGCCGGCCCCGCCATCGCGCCCTCCCGAGCCTGCTCCTCCGGCCCAAACAGCCCATGCCCGCCAGCCTGTGATTGAGGAAACCGTCCAATGTGCGGGCTGTGGTGCCTATGTTTCGACCGCTGCCGAAAAATGCGGCCATTGCGGTCGCCCCCTGCCATAAGGCCGCAGTGGGCCGCCAGCGCGCTTGACCGGGGTGGGGGTCGCACCTATTTTGCCGCACCGCAAAAACAGCCTTAAGTCGCGGAAACAAAAGGCCTTCTTGAGCCTCGGGGAAATTCAGGTGTCCGACCTTTCACCGGCCCCTTCACGTTCCAAGGGGGCCAAGCCGACGTGCTTCCAGGAATTCATCCTCACCCTGCAGGACTATTGGGCCGCGCAGGGCTGCCTGATCCTGCAGCCGTACGACATGGAAATGGGCGCCGGCACCTTCCACACCGCGACGACCCTGCGCGCGCTGGGACCGAAGCCCTGGAACGCCGCCTATGTGCAGCCCTCGCGCCGGCCGAAGGACGGCCGCTACGGCGAGAATCCCAACCGGATGCAGCACTACTACCAGTTCCAGGTGATCATGAAGCCGTCGCCGGCCGACTTTCAGGAGCTGTATCTCGGCTCGCTGACGGCGATCGGTATCGACTCCTCGCTGCACGACATCCGCTTCGTCGAGGACGACTGGGAGAGCCCGACACTGGGCGCCTGGGGCCTCGGCTGGGAAGTCTGGTGCGACGGCATGGAAGTCTCGCAGTTCACCTATTTCCAGCAGGTCGGCGGCATCGAGGTCGAACTCGTGGCGGGCGAGATCACCTACGGGCTCGAGCGTCTGGCGATGTACCTGTTCGACAAGAAGACCGTGTACGAGCTACCGTATAATTCTCCGTCGTCGAACGTGCCGCTGACCTATGGCGACGTATTCCTGCAGAACGAGCAGGAGCAGTCGGCCTACAATTTCGAGCATGCCGACACCGACATGCTGTTTCGTCACTTCGCGGACGCCGAGAAGGAAAGCGGCCGCATGATCGAGAAGAAGTTGCCGTTGCCGGCCTACGAGCAGTGCATCAAGGCGAGCCATGTCTTCAATCTGCTCGACGCGCGCGGCGTGATCAGCGTCACCGAGCGGCAGAGCTACATCCTGCGCGTGCGCACGCTCGCCAAGGCCTGCTGCGAAGTGTGGCTGGCCACTCAAGTGGCGAAAGCAGCGTAAATGGCCGAGCTGTTCCTCGAGCTGCTGAGCGAAGAGATTCCCGCGCGCATGCAGGCGCGCGCGAGCGAGGATTTCAAGCGGCTGATATGCGACGGCCTCAAGGCCGCGGGCCTCGCCTTCGGCGACGCGAAGGCTTTCGCGACGCCGCGCCGGATCGCCCTCGTCGTCGACGGCTTGCCGGAGACGCGTGCCGATGTGAGCGAAGAGAGGCGCGGACCCCGCGTCGGCGCGCCCGATCAGGCCGTGCAGGGCTTCCTGAAGGGCGCGGGGCTGGCCTCGCTCGACCAGGCGGAGAAGCGCGATACCGGCAAGGGTGAGTTCTGGTTCGCCGCTATCACCAGGAAGGGCGGCCCAACGGCCGACGCGCTCCCGGGGGTCATCGATGCCGCCATGAAGGCGCTACCCTGGCCCAAGTCCATGAAGTGGGGCAGCGGCACGATGCAGTGGGTGCGTCCGCTGCAAGGCATCGTGGCGCTGTTCGACGGCAAGGTGCTGGCGGGCGAAGTCTCGCCGGGCGGGCAGATGGCGCCGATGGCATTCGGCAACACGACGCGCGGGCATCGTTTCCTCAGCCGCGGCGCGATCACGGTCACGGGCTTCGCCGACTATGTCACCAAGCTGCATGCAGCCCACGTCATCCTCGGTCCGGCCGCGCGCAAGAAGATCATCGCCGAGCGCGCTGAGAAGCTCTGCGCCGATGCCGGCGTCGTCCTGAGAAAGGACGACGGGCTGATGGACGAGGTCGCGGGCCTGGTCGAGTGGCCGGTGCCGCTGATGGGCACCATCGACGCCCAGTATATGGACCTGCCGGCCGAAGTACTGATCGTCACGATCAAGACGCATCTTCGGTATTTCGTCACCACGAAGAAGGACGGCACGCTCGCTAACCGCTTCGTCGTGGTCGCCAACAATGTGGCGCGCGATGGTGGCGCCACGATCGTCGACGGCAACGAGCGCGTGCTGCGGCCCCGCCTGGCCGACGCCAAGTTCTTCTGGGACCAGGATCGCAGGCAGACTCTCGAAAGCCGCTTGCCTCTGCTGAAAGGCATCGTGTTCCACGCCAAGCTCGGCACGCAGGCCGAACGTGTCGAGCGCATCGTGAAGCTGGCGGGCGACATTGCCAGGCACGTGCCGGATGCCGATGCGGCCGAGGTCGCGCAGGCTGCACGGCTGTGCAAGGCCGACCTCGTGTCCGGCGTCGTGGGTGAGTTCCCCGAGGTCCAGGGCATCATGGGCCGCTACTACGCCCTGAACGAAAGACTGCCGGCTTCGGTGGCCGACGCGATCGGCGATCATTACGCGCCGGCCGGCCCGAACGACCGCTGCCCAAGCGCGCCGGTGTCGATTGCCGTGGCACTGGCCGACAAGCTCGATGCGTTGATCTCCTTCTGGTCGATCGGCGAGAAACCGACCGGCTCGCGCGATCCCTACGCCTTGCGCCGCGCGGCGCTGGGCGTCATCCGCCTCGTGGTCGAGAACAAGATCCGCCTGCCGCTCCGACACTTCTTCAAGGCAGACGATCTGATGGACTTCTTCGCCGAGCGGCTGAAGGTCCAAATGCGCGAGAAGGGCGTGCGGCACGATGTGGTCGATGCCGTATTCGCCCTTGGTAGCGAGGACGATCTGGTGCGCCTGTTGGCGCGCGTCGAGGCGCTGCAATCCTTCCTCGGCAGGGAGGCGGGCAGGAACCTGCTGACGGCCTACGGCCGCGCCGCCAACATCGTTCGTGCCGAAGAAAAGAAGGACAAGGCGCTCGGGGCACAGATCGCGGGCAAGCCCGATCCGGCGCTCCTGGAACAAGCCGAGGAAGAGGCCGTTGCATCAGCGCTGGCCGAGGTCGAGCGCGCGCTGAAGCCGGCGCTGGCCGCCGAGGATTTTGCCGGCGCGATGGCGGCGTTCGCGGGCCTGCGGGTGCCAATTGACGCGTTTTTCGACAAGGTCACGGTGAACGTCACCGATAAGCCTGAATTGCGCCTGAACAGGCTCAAACTGCTCAACCAGATTCGCGCGACCATGGATTCGGTGGCGGATTTTTCGAAGATCGAGGGCTGAGAATGGCCAAGTGGGTCTACAGTTTCGGCGATGGTACGGCCGAGGGCCGTGCCGAGATGCGCAATCTGCTGGGCGGCAAGGGCGCCAATCTGGCGGAGATGTCGAGCCTCGGCCTGCCGGTGCCGCCGGGCTTCACCATCACGACCGAGGTCTGCAACTGGCACCATGCCAATAACAGCGCCTATCCGCCCGAGTTGAAGGACGAGGTCGAGGCCGGGCTCGCGTCGGTCGAGAAGATCCTGGGCGCCAAGTTCGGCGACCCCAACAACCCGTTGCTGGTCTCGGTGCGATCGGGCGCGCGGGCTTCCATGCCGGGCATGATGGATACGGTGCTCAATCTCGGGCTCAACGACCGCACGGTGCTGGGCCTAGGTAAGTCGTCGGGCGACGAGCGCTTCGCCTACGACAGCTACCGCCGCTTCATCCAGATGTACTCGAACGTCGTGCTCGATGTTGGGCACCACTATTTCGAGGAGGCGCTGGAGCTCAAGAAGGAGGACCTCGGCGTCCAGATGGACACCGACCTCAAGGCCGACGACTGGCGGGCCATCGTGGCCGAGTACAAGAAGATCGTCGAGAAACGCACCGGCAAGCCGTTCCCGCAGGAGCCGCGCGAGCAGCTCTGGGGTGCGGTCGGCGCCGTGTTCGAGTCGTGGATGAACCAGCGCGCCATCACCTATCGCCGCCTGCATGCGATCCCCGAGAGCTGGGGCACCGCCGTCAACGTGCAGGCCATGGTGTTCGGCAACATGGGCGAGGACTGCGCCACCGGCGTCGCCTTTACGCGCGATCCCTCGACCGGCGCCAACCTGTTCTACGGCGAATATCTCGTGAACGCCCAGGGCGAGGACGTGGTGGCCGGCATCCGCACGCCGCAGCACCTCACCGTGCAGGGCAAGCTGGCGCAGAAGTCCGACGCACCATCGATGGAAGAGGTGATGCCGGAGGTGTTCGGCCAGCTCGACGCCATCCGCCACAAGCTCGAAGCGCACTACCGCGACATGCAGGACATCGAGTTCACCGTGCAGCGCGGCAAGCTCTACATGTTGCAGACGCGCAACGGCAAGCGCACCGCCAAGGCAGCCCTCAAGATCGCCGTCGACATGGTGCGCGACGGACTGATCGACAAGAAGGAGGCCGTGGCGCGCATCGTGCCGTCCTCGCTCGACCAACTCCTGCATCCGACGCTCGATCCCAAGGCAGCACGCAAGGTGATCGCCAAGGGACTGCCGGCCTCGCCGGGCGCCGCTTCGGGCAAGATCGTGTTCACCGCCGACGAGGCGGAGAAGCAGGCACGGGCCGGCGAGAAGGTCATCCTGGTGCGCCGCGAGACCAGCCCCGAGGACATCCACGGCATGAATGCCGCCCAGGGCATTCTCACCTCGACCGGTGGCATGACCAGCCACGCCGCCGTCGTGGCGCGCGGCATGGGCAAGCCCTGCATCGCCGGAGCCGGCGATGTGCGCATTGATGCCGCCGCCGGCACGCTCAGCGTCCGCGGCACCGTGGTGAAGACGGGCGAGTTCCTCACCCTCGACGGTACCACCGGCGAGATCATGCTGGGCGTCGTGCCGACGGTTCAGCCCGAGCTCAGCGGGGACTTCGCCGAGCTGATGGCCTGGGCCGACGAGTTCCGCACGCTCGGCATCCGCGCCAACGCCGAGACGCCGCTCGATGCCGGCCAGGCGCGCAAGTTCGGCGCCGAGGGCATCGGCCTCTGCCGCACCGAGCACATGTTCTTCGAGGGCGACCGCATCGCCGCGGTCCGCGAGATGATCCTGGCTGACGACGAGAAGGCCAGGCGCATCGCGCTCGCCAAGATCCAGCCGATGCAGCGCCAGGATTTCATCGGCCTGTTCGAGATCATGGCCGGGCTGCCGGTCACGATCCGCCTGCTCGATCCGCCGCTGCACGAGTTCCTGCCCAAGACACAGGCCGACATGGAGCAGGTGGCCAGGGACGTCGGCGTTCCGGTGGCCGAGATCGAGGCCCGGGCGAACAAGCTGCACGAGTTCAATCCCATGCTCGGCCATCGCGGCGTGCGGCTCGGCATCTCCTATCCCGAGATCTACGAAATGCAGGCCCGCGCCATCTTCGAGGCCGTGGCCGAGGTCCAGAAAAAGCACGGCAAGACGGTGATCCCCGAGATCATGATCCCGCTGGTCGCGACCCGGAAGGAACTCGACCTGATGAAGGTGGTGATCGACCAGGTCGCCGCTGAGGTCAGCCAGCTCTCGGGCCAGAAGCTCGAATACCTGACCGGCACCATGATCGAGCTGCCGCGCGCGGCGCTGCGCGCCGGCGACATCGCCGAATCGGCCGAGTTCTTCAGCTTCGGCACCAACGATCTGACCCAGACTACGTTCGGCCTCAGCCGTGACGATTCGGCGTCGTTCCTCGAGAAGTACCAGCAGCGCGGCATCTTCGAGCACGATCCCTTCGCCTCGCTCGACATCGAGGGCGTGGGCGAGCTGATCGAGATCGCCTGCGAGCGCGGCCGCAAGACCCGCCCCGACATCAAGCTCGGTATCTGCGGCGAGCACGGCGGCGATCCGGCCTCGGTGTTCTTCTGCCACAAGGCCGGCCTCGACTACGTCTCGTGCTCGCCCTACCGCGTGCCGATCGCGCGGCTTGCCGCGGCGCAGGCAGCGCTCGGCGGTCCGCTCAAGACGGAATGACGCTGCAGGCGCTCCGTGACGGCGGCAAGCGGGCGCTGGCCGCGGCCTTAGCCGCCCTGGAGCGTGACCCCGACAATGCCGCGACGCAGGCGCTGCTCGACGCGGCCTGGCGTCAGCCGTGCGCCCACGTCGTCGGCATTACCGGGCCGCCCGGCGTCGGAAAATCCTCACTCTGCGCGGCGCTGGTCGCGGCCTGGCGAGCGGAGGGCAAGAGCGTCGGCGTCATCGCCATCGACCCTTCGTCGAAGGTCAGCGGCGGTGCGCTGCTGGGCGATCGCGTCCGCATCGTCCACGACACGGCTGACGATGGCGTGTTCGTGCGCTCGATGGCAGCACGCGACCGGCTGGGTGGGCTCGCTGGCCAGACCGTGGCGGCGATGGTGCTGATGCGCGCGCTGTTCGACCGCGTGCTGATCGAGACCGTGGGCGTCGGCCAGTCGGAGACCGATGTTGCCGGGGCGGCCGACACGGTCGTGTTCTGCGTTCAGCCCGGCTCGGGCGATTCGCTGCAGTTCATGAAGGCCGGCATCGTCGAGATTCCGCACCTGATCATCGTCACCAAGTCCGATCTCGGCGGCGCGGCGGAGCGGGCGCGAGCCGACGTGGCGGGCGCTCTGTCGCTTGCCGTGGCGGGCGGGGGCGACTGGCAATTGAAGGCGCTGGCGGTGTCCTCGCGCAACGGCGCCGGCCTCGACGGACTGCTGGAGGCCCTCGAGGCGCATCGCCGGCATCTGGCTGCCGAAGGGCGGCTCGCGATTGCCCGCCATCGCCAGGGCGAGGGCTGGATCGCCGAAGCGCTGCGCGAGCAATTCGGGCGCAGCGGTATTGCCAGGCTGGGACGACTCGGCTTCGATCTCGCCCTGGCGCCGGGCGGCCAGCCGTTCGAGCGGCTGCGCGTCCTGAGCCGGGCCCTGGAGGAGACATCGTGAGCCATCCAATCGACGCAAACTGCATCTTCTGCAAGATCGTCGCGGGACAGATCCCGTGCTTCAAGCTTCTCGAGGACGACGAGACGATCGCGTTCATGGACATCAATCCCGTCAACCCGGGCCACGCGCTGGCCGTCGCCAAGGGGCACTGGCCGACGGTCGACGTCATTCCGGCGGACGTGCTGGCGGCCGTCGCCAGGACCGCGCAGCGCGTCGCCAAGGCGGTGATCGGCGAACTGAAGCCGGATGGCGTGAACCTGCTGCAAGCCAATGGCGTGGGCGCGGGACAGAGCGTGCCGCACCTCCATATCCACGTCATGCCCCGCCGCCCGAACGACCAGGTGGCGCTCAACTGGGACTATAAGCCGGGCGACAGGGTCGAAATCGAGGCGATCTGGAAACGGCTGAAGGCGGCGCTGTAGATCAGGAAGCAACCTGAATCAGGACGCGACCTGACTCAGGACGCGACGAGGGCAACGCGGTGCGGCGTAAGGCTGAACCATTCGCGTTCGTCCTGGCGAAACCGCTCGCGGACGTAGTCGATCACCGTGCGAATGCGGGCGCCCTTGTTGGTTTCCTCATGCGAGACCAGCCAGATGTCGCGGGTGATGTTGAGGTCGATCGGTGCCCGAATGACATTTTGCGCCTTGACGACGTAGTCGGGAAAAACCGACAGGCCGTAGCCGACCTTGACGGCTTCGAGCGACGCGTAGGACGAATTCGTCCGCAGTACGACCGACGTGCTGCGCTCGACGACTTCGCTCCACATCTTCATGACCGGCAGGCTGTGCAACGTGGTGTGGTCGACGATGTGATGCTCGGTGAGGTCCTCGATCCGCTGCGGCAGGCCGTACTGCTCGACATAGGACGGTGCGGCGAAGATCGACATGTTGAACTGCCCGACGCGGGCGGCCACGAGCTGATTGGAAGTCGGGCGGAAATAGCGAATGGCGAGGTCGGCCTGCCGGGTGGCGAGGTCGAGTACCTGGTCGCCCACGATCACCTGTACGACGATGTCGGCGTGAATCCGGCGCAACTCGGACAGGCGCGGGACCAGCCAGTTCGCCGCCAAGCCCTCGGTGGCGGCCACACGGACGATGCCGGCCATCTCGCGATCCAGGCCGGCGAGATGCCGCTCGATCGACGTGGCATTCGACATCATCGATTCCGCCTGCATGAGTACGCCGCGGGCGGCGGGCGTCACCTCCATGCCGTGCCGGTGGCGATCGAACAGCTTGGCACCCAGCCGGCGCTCCAGCGCCTGGATGCGTCGACCGACGGTCGTTTGCTTGGTATTAAGTTGCGTGGCGGCGGCGCTGAAACTGCCGGTCTTTGCGACGGCGAGGAAAAAGCGCACGTCGTCCCAATCGCCCAGGATATTAGGCGCCTTGCTCTTGCGTTGGGGAGTCGTGACCATCGTGACAATCGATACAATAAGGGTGTCGGCCCAAAGTTTACTTGGCGGGGGCCTCGTGGTTTATCTTAGATAATTATCAATAAAGCGGCGTTTTGTGTCTCAATTATAGAGTCACTGCTGTCCGGCAATTTTGCCGAGGGTGTAGGGTATCGCACTGATAAAGAAGGAGAAAACGGATTTTAGGGGTGTCACCGACTTGAATGCCGATTTGAGAAACTGGGTTTTTTCGGCCTCGGGGTTTCTCAATGTTCACCGGCAA
>CANJHI010000003.1 GCA_947474005.1 Alphaproteobacteria bacterium
GGGCCTGGGCATGCAGCGAATGGGCGGTGAGATGGCCGAACGGCTCGTGCACGCCGTGCACGGTGAGCTCGTTCTGCACGGCTTCCAGCGAGGTCGCGCTCCAGAAGAAGGTGAGGAACTTCTGGCTGCGGCTCTGGCGCACGACCTGGCCGATGCCCTTGTAGACGATCAGGTACCACGAGATCGCCGACATGATGGCGAGCACGGCGAGCAGGACCTTGGCCACGATGTCGGCCTGGGCGATGAAATGGCCGAAGCCGAGGGATGATGCGTCACCCATGAGATACTCTCCTACTGCAACACGAATCTGATGGGAACGAGGACCCACACCGCCTGCGCGACGCCGCGCTCGGCATAGGGCCTGAGCTGCGAGGCGCGCACGGCGCTCAGCGCCGACTGGTCGAGCGCGTCGTGGCCCGACGAGGTCTGCACCGAGACCTGGGTCGGCCGGCCGGCGATGTCGACCAGCACGCGGACCATCACGACGCCCTGCTCGCCAGCGCGCCGGGCGCGTCCCGGGTAGACCGGGTTGGGCGGAATGAGGAAGCCGAGCTGCGAAGCCTCCACCGTCTTGGGCGCGGCGGCGACCGCTGGTGCCGCCTGCTGCGGTCCCGCTTCGACAGGCGCAGCCGGCGCCTTCTGTGCCGGTCTCGGCGGCGGCGGCTTGGGCTTTGGTGGTTCCGGCTTGGGCGGTTCCGGTGGCGGCGGTGGCGGCTTGGCCTCGATCGGAAAGGCCGGCGGCGGCAGGTCGGGCGGGGGCGGATCGAGCACCGCGGCGAGATCCGTGATCGGCACCTCGACCGGCGGCGGCGGTTCGGCAACCGGTATCTCGGGGGGCGGCGGCGGATCGGGCAACGGTGGCTCGGGCGGCAAGTCCAGCTGCGCCTCTGGCGCAGCCGGTTGCTCGGCCGGCACGGTGCGGATTTCCATCGACGCGATGTCGCCCACGATCAGCTTGACCGGTTCGATCTGTGTCAGTGCCCAGCCACCGCCGACATGAAAGACGATCACCAGGGCCAGCAGGCCGCGACGGACCGCCACCGACAGCGGCTCGCGCCCCTTCTCGATGAAGCTGTTCGTATAGTGACCAAGCCTCTGCATGGGCGGTCAGAAAGCCTTCGTCAGGGTGAAGCGGACCATCTGCGGCTCGACCGGATGGAAGTGACGGTCGGCGATGCCGCCGGCCGGCTCGCCGGGCAGTCGCGAGGTGTAGAAATAGTCGATCTGGTTGGCCTGGGCGTTGAGCAGATTGAAGACATCGGCCTGCAGCTTCAACCCGTTCTCGAAGGCGTAGCCGATGCGGGCGTTGAAGAGCGAGGTGGGCGAGCTGTAGACGCTGCCGTCCTCGACCAGGGGGCGGGCGCCGAAGAAGCGCCAGCGCAGCGCGCCGAACCAGCCCGTCTCGGCGCCGAGCGTGATGCCTGCCGAGGCGATGGCCGCGGGTGCGCCGGGAATGAAGGGACCGGCGGGATCGTTGTCCATGAAGCGTGCGACAGTGTAGGCGACGTCGAGGTCGAGCAGCGCCCAGGGAGTCGGCCGGTACTGGTTGGTCCATTCGATGCCGACGCGGCGGCTCGGCCGGCTCGGTTCGGTCGTGCCGACGTCGCCCACGAACAGCAGCTCCGAATCGAAATCGAGCAGGAAGAGCGCGAAGGTCGAATCGAGTCCCTTGACGGTCTGCGAGCGAAAGCCGATTTCGCCGCCGGTCGAGCGCACCAGCAGCGGCGCCGATTGCTGCGGCTGGCTCGGGTCGAGGGGGTTCACGGTCAGGGTGGCGGCGCGCGCGTCGTTCGAGTGAAAGCCCTGGCCGGCGTTGAGATAGAACTCGGTCTTGTTGAACGGGCCGAAGACCAGCCCCGCCTTGGGGCTGGCGACGACGGCCGTCAGCGCGCCGGAGTTCAACGAATTGTTGCTGTCGACCGAGATTGCGTAGAAATCGCCGCGCACGCCGAGCGTGGAGCGGAACCAGTCGTTCCAGACCGTCATGTTCTTGGCGTAAACGCCGACGCTGGTCTCGCTTATGTGGTCGGAGCGGATGGTGCCCGTCGGCACGCGCTGGACGGTGTTGAACAGGCCGACCGAGATGTCGTCGTAACGGATCTGCGTGCCGAGCGTCGATTCGGACTTGAAGCCCGCGAGATCGTGGCGAAGCAGATGGCTGGCGTTGATGCCCATGAGCTTGCGCTTGTCGCTCTGCTGGAACTGGTCGCCGTTGTCCGGATCGTTCAGGAAGTAGGTGAAGTTGTTGTAGAGGTTCAGGGTCGAGTAGACGAAGTAGCTCTCGATCTTGCTGGCCGTCTTCTCGTCGCTGCGGCTCCAGCGCGCCGACAGCGAATAGCGCTGGGTGTCGCCGCCGTCGGTCTGGTCGATGGCGCCGAACCGGTCGACCGTGCCGTCGAGCACGGCGCGGGCGGGAATCTGGTCGGTGGAGTGCCACGAGTTGGAGTAGGCGAGCGCGGTGACGGCGATGCCGTTGTCGGGCGTGCCTTCGCTGTAGCGCAGGAAGCCGTTGAACTTGCGCGTGTTGTCGCCGACCTGCCACGGGCCGTTGTAGGACACGAGTTCGCCCGCTGCGGTCAGCGTGCCGTTGCCGAGGCCATACGATCCCGCGACCAGCGCGCGCCAGTAGCCGTACATGCCGCCCGTCGCCACCGCGACGCTCTTTTCGAGCTGGTCGGCATAGGCCAGGCGCACGGTGCCGGCCGAGGAGAAATCGCCTTCCTCGGCCCAGTACGGGCCCTTTTTTACCGTCAGCGATTGCACCAGTTCGGGGATCAGGAAGTTGATGTCGGCATAGCCCTGGGCGTGGCCATGCGAGCGCATGTTGAGCGGCATGCCGTCGAGCCACAGCGCGAGGTCGGTGCCGTGGTCGAGGTTCATGCCGCGCAGGAAGTACTGGTTGGCCTTTCCCTCGCCGCTGTGCTGGCTGACGATCAGGCCTGGCACTGCTTCGAGGAGATCGCTCGGCCGTGCGATGGGCCGCGCGTTCAGCGTCTCACCCGAGATCCGCTGCTCGCTCGCGGCATCGGTCGGCATGGCTTCAAGTTGCTGCGGCGCCACCACGGTGATCATGGGCAGGGCGTTCGAGGCGCCGGTCAGGTCGGGCACGACAGGTTGAGCGGGGATGGGTTGAGGCGGTGTTTGCGCCAGCGCCTGTGGCGAGGCGCCGCCTAGGAACGCAGCCAGGACCATCGGCGCGACTCTGGCGCGACGGGCAAAACGTGTAGACGACATAAGACGACCTGCGACGCAATGACTCCGCCGCTGCGAATAGCTTCGCCCGGCGGCACGCCTTCTCGTGAAAGCACCGCCGGTCGACTGCCATACAAGGACACCCCGCCCCATACGTTCGCGCGCGACCAAGGCTCGTGGCAGGTCTCCTGGCTCGCGGGTCATCGCGTTGACCGCCTTCCCAAAAGCCTTGCGGCCCTCAGTGGCATGTTCGGTCGGACGCTCGCCGCTTACAGTTGCGGGGGCAGCCGCGGCATGGCGCCCTAAAGCACGCACCGCGTTCCCTTTTGATCCCTTGCGGGAACCACAATTTGCACTATTGGCGAGCGCTGCGGCCGGGGTCAAGCAAAGGGCTCCGGCGCGTCAAATGGGCTCAGTGCATCGGTGCGGCGGCGCCGATCGCCGCCGCCTTGAGCGCGATGTCGATGCTGCCGGCCTTCTCGAACACCAGCGTCACCGGGATTTCCGAATCCTTGGCGATCGGCGCCTTCAGGCCCATGAACATGATGTGGTAGCCGCCCGGCTTCAGCATCACCGTGGCGCCCGGTGCGATCTCGAGTCCCTTCTCGAGTTCGCGCATCTTCATCACGTTGTTTTCCATGCGGACCTCGTGAACCTCGACCTTGGCCGAGACGGCGCTGCGCACGGCGATCAGTCGATCGGGCGTCGTGCCCTTGTTGGTGACGGTGAGAAAGCCGCCCGCCGACTGCGCCGTGGCCGGCGTGGCCCGCGTCCAGGGCTGGCTGATCTCGAGCGAGCCCAGCTTGTAGTTCTGGGCCCAGGCTGGTGCGAAAGCGGAAGCGGTGATCGCAGCGGCAAGGATGAGACGGCGGGCAATCATGACGGCAACTCCTAGGGGCGGGATTTCGATTGAGTGTCGAGCCACGCCCGCACCTGGGCGAGGTCGGCAACGCCCGGCAGCACGGTGACGGTGCCGTCGGCCGCGACCATCGCGGTGCGCGGCAGTTCACCGGCCCAGGCCGGGTCGATCTCGAAGCGCAGGCGCTCGTAGAAGCGGTCGGTGAAGCTCCAGCTTTCGGCGCCGCCGAGGCCAGCCTTCGCCAGCGTCGCCGAGACGCGCTCCGATTCCTGCGGCTGCGGATCGGCGGCGACCAGGACCAGGCGGAGGTCGGGCCGCTCCTTCAGCAGCTTGCCCCACTGCGGCAGCTCGACGAGGCAGGGCGCGCAGGTGAGGCCCCAGAAATGGATCACGGTCGGCTTGCCCGCGTGCGCGGCGCTGAGCTTTGCCCAGCTGCCGCGTGCAAACGACTGCGGATCTGCGGCGTGCGCGCCGAATGAGGCGAGCACCACCAGGAGGGCGAGGAAGCCTGCTGGTCTCACGACGCCCCGCCCAGCGCGATCAGGCGATAGCCCTCGTTCTTGGTGAGCCACGAGAGATAGGCCCGGCCGCCGCGGCCGACCAGCAGCGGATGGTCCGAGGCGTCGCTGGTCTCGGCCACGGTCATGGCGGCACTCCAGTTGCGGCCGCTGTCGGTCGAGAGCTGCCAGCGTACCACCACCTTGTTGCCGTCGAACTCCTTCCACACGAGATGGACCGTCGTGCCGTCGGCCAGCAGGAAAGGCCGCGACGGCTGGCGATCGGGCGAACCGAGCGCACGCGGCGGACCGAAGGCGGCGCCGGCCGAATCGGCGCGGGCATAGAACAGCCCCTTGCGTGCCGAGCCGTTGGTGAACCACGCGGCGTGCTGGCTGCCGTCGGAGGCGATCGCGAGGCTGGGCCCGTGATGCGGGCAGGCTTCGATCTTCCAGTTGTCGGTGCTGACGCGATTGAGCGGACCCGGCGTCGCGGGATCCTTGAAGGTGATGACCGCATGGTCGCGCACCGAGCCGGGGAAGATGTTGCGGAAGATCACCGCCGGCCGGCCGGGGCCGGCGAAGGCGACGCCAAGGCGGCAGCACTCGCAGGTATTGTCGAGCGCGATGTGCGTGTCGGCAAAATGCGCCCCCTCGTCGTCGGACCAGGCATAGGCCAGTGCCGCCCCTGGATAGGGCTTGCCGGCTTTTCGCGCGGCAGGGCCGTTGCGCTTGTCGAGCCACGCGGTGAAGACCTTGCCGGCGGGATCGATCGCCACCGTCTCGAAGCGTTGGCTGGTGGTGTCGGCGGTGAGCGGCTGCGGCTTGGTGAACGAGGCGCCGTTGTCGGTCGAGCGCGCATGAAAGGCGCGGCCGTTGAAGTTCTTGTCCTGGAAAATGGCGAAGGTGACGATCGCCACCCCCCGGGGATCGACGGCGATGCGCGCCCGCGCGTCGGGGCCCCAGTCGAGGTTGAGCGGCTCGGGCGTCACCGCGACCGGCGCCGTAAAGGTCCGGCCGAGGTCGGACGAGCGCACGACCACGACCCGGTTGCCCTCGGTCCGCACCAGCCACAGCGTGCCGTCGGGCCCGAAGGCCGGCGTGGCGGTGAAGGCCTCCGGCGCCCCAGCCGCAGTTGCTCCCGCCATTCCCGGGCTGGCGTGATTGTGCTGCGCGGCGGCGGTGCCCGCCGGCAGCAGGAGTCCGAGACAGAGAAGAACGTGGCGCATGGCTCTTCCCTTCTACACCTTTCAGAATCTCATCCGAAGGCCCGCGATGGCGGTAAACGGCATGCCCATCGCGGGGATGCTCGTGGCGCTCACCGTCGGGCCCTCGAACGTGGTCGTCGTGTAGCCCGCGGCCAGGTACTGGTAGTTGGTCAGGTTCTGGATGCTGGCATAGAGATCGACATTCTTGATCGGCGAGTAGGTCGCGCCGAGGTCGATCAAGGTGGCCCCCTGGTTGAGCTGGGTGTGGCCGGTGTCGTTCCAGTAGTTCGGGAACGCCTTCAGGTTGGCGGTCAGCACCAGTTCGGGAAGGGGCCGCCATTCGACATTGGCGTTGAACATCGTGACCGGCACCTGGCCGAGCTGGACCCCGGTGCGGATCAGCGCCGGATAGTTGGAGGTCGTCATGTAGGCGATGGTGTTGGTGAAGCTGGCGCCGAACCGCAGCTCCGGCGTCGCCTGCCATCCGCCGATGATCTCGAGGCCCTGGAACACGGCGCTGCCGGTGTTCTGGTACTGCCGCACCGTGGTGAAGCCGGGGCTGAGACCGGCAGCGGAGATGAACGGCGCGGCGCAGGCCGGGTTGGTGTTGCACACCGTCACGAAGTCGATGAAGTTGTCGAGGTTGTTGTTGAAGACCGTTCCCGACAGGGTGAACTCCTTCCACTTGAAGTCGAAGCCCACTTCCTCGCCGATGTTCGTCATCGGCTGCAGGTTCGGGTTGATGGCGGTGTAGGCCGTGCCCGCCGCGAAGCTGCGGTACATCTGGTTCATGCCCGGCGCCGAGAAGTTGCGATAGGCCGCGGCGCGTAGGCTGAACTCCTCGAACAGGTAGTATTTCAGGCCGATGCGCGGATCGAAGCTGCTGTAGGTCGAGTTGGCCACTGGGACCAGGGTGTTGGAGTTCGCGGTCAGCACGCTGGCGTTCAGCGCCTGGTAGAAATCGCCGCGCAGGCCGACCGTCACCTCGAGGGGGATGCCGCTGAAGCGGTAGGTGCCCTGGCCGAAGACGCCCTCGGTGCGGTGCTCGCCGTTGGCAATGAAGATGGTCGGCTTGGCCGTGGCGCTGGCGTAGAGGTTGTTGTTGTCGTTGATCGTCGTGCGGCGCATGTCGACGCCGATCTTGACGTCCTTGATCGGCCCGACGTCGCCCTGGAAGAAAACCGAGCCGCCCTGGTCGGTGTTGGGCGCACTCTCGATCTGGCTGACGAACTGGTTGGTGGCGTTGATGTTGTTCAGCGTGTAGGCGCCGCTCGCCACGTTGGTGGTGCCGAACACGCCGCCGCCCGCCCAGACGTTGAAGTTGATCGAGGTCTTGTTCTCGAACTCATAGGCGCCGCCGAACTGGCCGCGGTAATTGGACCAGTTGTTGTGCGCCATGGCCCACACCAGCCCGTCCTCGTAGGTCTGGTTGAAGTTGGCCTTGGCGAAGAGCTTGAGGTTGTCGCTGGGCGTCAGGAAGACGGAGAAGGCGAGGTTGTCGGCCTTCGACGCGGTCGGCGTCAGGTTGATGTTCTGGTACTGCGACGGCGTGAGGTTGTAGCCCGAGCTCTGGTTGTGGTTGTAGGCGAGCCCGACGTTGAGCTTGTCGTTCACCGCCACGCTGCCGGCGATCTCGGCGGCGCCGGTGTTGTAGTTGCCGTAGCTCACGTCGACCGCCGCGGCGGTCTTGGTGGGCTCGCGGGTCACGATGTTGATGATGCCGCCCATCGCCATGTTGCCCCACAGGCTGGTGGCGCCGCCACCGCGAATGACCTCGATCCGGTCGATGGTGTTCTTGGGGATGGCGCTCCAGTTGACGGTGCGGAAATAGGGATCGTTCACCGGCACGCCGTCGACCATCACCAGCGTGTTGATGGTGGTGCTGGTGCCGAAGCCGCGGATGCTGACGGGCTGGCCGGTCGGATGGAGCTGGCCGGAGGGGATGTTCTGCGTCCACACGCCGGGAATGCGATTGATGATCTGGTCGACGCCGGTTTCCGGCATCGCCTGGACCTGGGCGCGCGTCATCACGGTGGTGCTGACGTCGAGCTTCTCGAGATCGGAGCCGCGGCCGGCGCTGACGGTGATCGGCGGCAGGCTGATCGGCGGGGTGGCGGCCGCCGGTGCGTCCGGCGTCGTGACTGTCGTCGGCTGCGGTGTTGCCGGCGGCGTGCCTTGTGCCTTGGCCAGAGTCGGAATCAGGGCAAGGCCCGCGAAAGCGGCGAAGGTCGCCGCACGAATCGATAGCATGAAAGTCTCCCCACGAATGACGAATGAACGCGACGCGCACCGAGGCGCATCGCGGTTTCAGGTGTCAGACGTGGGAGGGTGGGGCTCTGGGCTGGATCGGCCCGTCGCGGATGCCGACGGGCGAGATTGCATCGACCGCCGCCACGAAGCGGATCGCGGTCGGGACGGGCTCGACGAGGATGAAGGCGGCGAAGAGTTCGGCCAGCACGGGCGCGTGTGCGAGGCCGAGGCAGCACTCGTGGCTCTTGCCGGCGGCCGGCGCGGAGCCCTGATCGGCGTCCTGGCTTGGAGCCGTCTGGCAGAAAGCGCCCCACATCTTCGCGGCGGCTTCCGGCCCGCCGTCCCGCATCAGCGCGGCGTGGGCGAGCGGCTGCAGGAAATTGAGGGTGATCGCAAACAGCGCCGCGGCCAAAGAGGCCGCGCGCCAGCCCGACTCGGAGCGTTTGCGGATCATGGCTTATCTTAGGCCGCGCGCGCGAACGGCCACAAGGCGCGTCTTCCCACAAAGTGTCGCATCGTGTCTTGGGACCACGAGCCTCCGGCTCACCTCTACAAGAATGCTCTCTTCCGCAAAGCCGTGGTGTCAGTGAATGTGACTGCCGCCGTTCACGTCAATCGTCGTGCCCGTAATGTAGGCCGACAAGTCGGACGCCAGAAACAAGCAAGCGCCTGCGATATCTCGCAGCTTACCCACCCGCGGCTATCCGCGATCACCGATGTTGCCTTAGGGCTTCTAATGTCCATTGCCCTCCTCGCTGGTGAACCTGAGATCTCGGCCTAGAATGGCCGAGTAGAACCGATTGAACAGCGGCCTCCGCTGGAGGACATGATGATGCGATTCGTATTCCTGGCTAGTGCCACGCTGATGACTTTGGGCGGCATCGGCGGCGCGGCGTCTCAGCCGTTGCCGACCCAAACCTCCAAATTTCTTCCCCTTGATCTCGCGGTAGTGGTGGCACAGATGGCGATGGCGGCGTGCAAGGCGAAGGGTTTTGACGTTTCGGTGACGATTGTGGATCGTGCCGGCAATCTCAAGCTCGCTCTCATTGCCGACGGAGCTGACGTGAGACCGGACGTCAGCCACCGCAAGGCCTATGCTGCAGCGACGCGACTGATCACTACCGTCGAGCTGGCCGCGACGATCGCCAAGCCCGGGGCGTTCAATCCCACGCTCTACGACCCCATGATGGTAGCCGCGGGAGGCGGGGTACCGATAAAGGCCGGTAGCGAATTCATCGGCGGCATCGGTGTCGGCGGCGCACCGGCCGGCGAGATTGACGAGGACTGTGCCAAAGCGGGCCTCGCCAAGATCCAAAGTCGCCTGAACTAGCGCGTGTCCTCAACGGGGGGATTCCCAAGATTAGAGCGTCGAGCGGTTAATTTGGTGCATATCGAGCGTCTACCTTGAGACGGAATTGAGTCGTCGTCCTGTCTCGAAGGGCACTTGAAGGCGATGCAAGAAATGCAAGCAGCCCGGTGAAAAGCACATGGCAGGATTGAAATAGGATAGTTGCAGGTTTGGCCGGATTTGCCCTATAAATTCGCTATCGTCGCACGAGGTCTGTTTCAAGGCTGAGCCGCCCGTTCACTTGCCCGGGACGGCTCCCCCCAAACAATTCCATGTCGTGACTGGTGCCGTCCCGTTCTCCACGCGGGTGATGCAAGGGGCCAAGTCTCAGGACGCGGTCGCAAGGCTACTGGGGCAGGGCGTAGTCCCTGTTGATCAATAACATCGTCGAATGCCTCCCTTATCCGGCCGTCCCGGGAGGCCGTCGCAAATCTGACGCGAATCGATCATACGCGCGCAGCCTAAAACCCTTGGCGCGTCGTCCGGTCCGAAGCACCTGCTCCACGTGACGTGAGTCACGCTGGGGGTCCTGTGCGCGGGCCGTCCGACGGACATGCCCGGCCGACCCGACCGCACCTGTTGCGGGACGCAAGAACCAGTCGCTCCCTGGAAGGTCACTCCAGCGGATCGGCGCAAAAGCCGGGAGAAACCTGGCCAAGCCCTTCCGTCGCCCTGGGCTACTCGGGTGATGCCACGTGACCACCGGCCTCCTCGTCCCCACCGTCTTCGGACGTGGAGGGGATTGCCGGTTTCTCGGGGACTCTAGAACCGCGTGGAGCGGACAACGCCGAACAACTTCTGACACAAACGCTGTTGTCGTTCTTGGTGTCGCAAGTTGTTCGGCGGAAGCTGCGCCGGAAATAATGCCGACGCTTGAACCTTTGGCCATGCCCCGCCCGGCGCGCCCGCCGGGTATAGTTCCCTGGAGGACCAGGGGAGGTCCCGCGGTCTTTGCCCAGCACTGAACCGTGAGTAGCAAGCAAAGGCTGCCCCCGCCGACGATCCGTCCGGCAGTGGGGTGGACCGAGGTGCGATCAACGCATCCGAGAGCTGTTTTGACGGTCGTCTGCGGCCGCCCGAGGCGGGGCCGCAGGGTCGGATTCTCGTCGATGTCACAGGTGGGCGATTGGCCTGTGTCACAACATTTGTCTCAACTTGGTGTGACACTTTTGGGTGTGACACCGCTGGTCGTCACGTCACGGAGTGGCCAGGTGAAACAGGCAGTCGCCGCGCTCGACGCGTCCGGGCACGCGGGCGCAGACGACGATGCCGGCTTGCTTGAAAGGCGCCTCGTGGGGCGCGCGCCACGGCGTGTCGACGGGGTGGATCAGGGCGGCGGGCTGGCCGGCGGTGACGGCCTCTTCCAGAGCGACCAGCGGTTCGAACACGCCGTCGTCCTCGGCATAGACATAGAAAGGATAGCCGCCGACCTGCAGGCGCCGCGACGGCAGGACGTCTGTATCGGCCGGGTCGAGGGCCATCACGCCGAGGTGGGCGAGCGCGCGGCGCAGGCCGCGCTCGGCGATACGGAGCGCGTTGGGCGTCACGGTGCCGCCGCCGCAGAGTTCGGTGCCGAGCGCAATGATGCCGCAACGCTCTGCCGCAGCGTTGAGGGCGCGTGTTTCGCGCGCCCCTTCGAAGACCCAGGAGAACGGCGCGTTAAAAGCTTCCATCAGCGCGCTGGCGCGGGCGAAGCGCTCGGCATCCGGCGAGCGGCGGATGTGGGTGCTCGGCACGTATTGCAGCGACTGGCCGCCGGAATGAATGTCGATCACGGCATCGCACTGGGGCAGCAGCACCGTCTCGATGTAGTGGGCGATCATCTCCGTCGGGCTGCCGTTGATGTTGCCGGGAAAGCAGCGGTTGAGATTGAGGCCGTCGACCGGCGAATTGCGCTTGCCCGCGCGTGCGGCCGGCGCATTGGCCGTGGGCAGGATGATGATGCGTCCCTTGAGCCCGTCCGCCGTGAGGCTGCGGGCAAGTTTTGCCAGCGCCACCTGGCCCTCGAACTCGTCGCCATGGTTGCCGGCCATGAGCAGTACGCTCGGGCCGGGCCCGTTGCGCAGGCAGACGATCGGGATCGGGATCCAGCCATAGGCGGAGCGGTCGACGGAATGCGGCAGGCGGAGGAAGCCTGTCTGCTTTCCGTCTCTTTCGAAATCGATTTCCGTGCTGATGCGCGACATGCGGCCTCTTTTCCAAGGCGGTGACGATAGGGGAGCATTGTCGTGCTTGTCTAACGAGGCGAACTGGCTATCTTCGCCGCCGTTTTTCAAAAGGAGACTCTGAGGCCATGGGTAGAACCGACATGCCGCGCGTCATCGCAGCGATCCTCGACAGTGGCGCGTGCTGGTTCGTGACGCGTCTCGTGCTGACGTTCGTTTTCTGGGGGGCCGGCATCGGCCATCTCGCCGACTTCCAGGCAAGTGTTGCCGAATTGCGTGCGCTCAGGATCGAACCGGCGCCGCTCATGAACGTGTTCCTGGTCGTCACGCTGCTGGTGGGATCGCTGATGATCCTGCTCGACCGCTGGCTCTGGCTGGGGGCGGGCATCCTGAGCGGGTTCCTCGTCGTCGCCATTGTGCTCGCCCATCCGTTCTGGACGATGGTCGAGCCCGCGCGGACGCTGAACTTCCGGGTCGCCACCGAGCACGTCTCGCTGATTGGCGGCTTCATGGCGCTGGCCGTGGCCGATCGCTGGCGCCGCCAGCGGCGCTGAGTCAGGCGCCCTATATCAGGTACCCAGGGCGGCGAGCCGCTTGTCGCCGCTCGACTTCGCGTAAAGGTGCAGCAGCCACATCGCGCCGCCCTGGAAGCCGTGAAGCATGCGCCGGCCGGCCTGCAGGTCGGCCAGGAAGTCGGCGAGGGGCGTTTCGTGCGCCAGCAACACTTCGCCGTCGTCGAGAACGGGTTCGGCGACCTTCCGGGCATCGAGCGCCAGGAAGCAGTGCACGCGGTTGTTCAGGCGCGGCGCGTTGGCGAAGAAGCTGCCGAGCGGATGCCAGTCGTCGCTGGCAAAGCCCGTCTCCTCCCGGAGTTCGCGCTGCATCGCCGCCAGTGGCGCCTCGGGCTTGTCGTGGATGCCGCTCGGCAGTTCGATCACCGTCTGGCGCGCGCCGTGGCGATACTCCTCGACCAGGACGATGCTGCCGTCGCGGGTGAGCGCGATGACCGTCACCCAGTCCGGCTGCTCGATGACGTGAAAGGGCGTGAGCACGCGACCGTTGGGCAGGCGCACCGTGTCGGAGCGCAGCGCCAGCCAGCGGTCGCGGTAGTTATAGGTCGAGTCGAGGACCTCCCAGGGCGCGATGGCCTTGCCGTCTCCCGTCATGTCAGGGCGCCACGTCAGACGGCGGTCCAGCCGCCGTCGACCACCAACTCGGCGCCGGTGACGTAGGAAGAGTCGTTCGAGGCGAGGAAGAGGATGGCGTGCGCCACCTCGTCGACCTCGCCGGCGCGGCCCATCGGCACACCCTTCAGCGTCTTTTCCCGCATCACCGGGTCGGCGGTGCGGCCCGAGGTGCGCATCGGCGGCATCAGGCCGGGATGCACCGAATTGACGCGGATGCCGTGCTTGCCGTGCTGGGCGGCGCCGGCCTTGGTGATCAGGCGGACCGCGCCCTTGGAGGCGTTGTAGCCGACGTGAATGTAGCCCTGGCCGACGATGCCGGAGATCGACGACAGATTCACGATCGAGCCGCCGCCCGACTTCTTCATGGCCGCCGTGGCGTACTTCATGCCGAGGAACACGCCGGTGGCGTTGATGCCCATCAGCCGGTTCCAGGCAGCGGTGTCGTAAAGGTCGGTCTCCGCCGAACCGCTGATGCCGGCGTTGTTCACCAGCACGTCGAGACGGCCGTGGGCAGTCACGATCCCGTCGACCACGGCCTTCCACTGGGCCTCGTCGGTGACGTCGAGACGGACAAAGGAGGCGTGGCCGCTCGCCTTGTTGATGTCGGCGACGGTGGCCTCGCCCTCCTTCTCCAGGATATCGGCCACCACCACGGCCTTGGCACCCTCGCGGGCGAACAGCCGCGCCGTGGCGGCGCCCATGCCGCCCGCGGCGCCGGTGATCAGCGCGACCTTGTCCTTCATCCGCATGACAGTCTCCTCAGGCGAGTTTTAGGCCGACGATGCCGGCCACGATCAGGGCAATCGAAATCATGCGCATGGCCGAGGCGGAATCGCCGAAGGCCAGCACGCCGACGGCAAAGGCGCCGACCGCGCCGATGCCGGTCCATACGCCATAGGCGGTGCCCATCGGAATGTCGCGCTGTGCGAGCAAAAGCAATGCGCCGCTCACCGTCATGCAAGCAATCGAGAAACCGATCCACAGGGGCCGTGCCCCTGCCTCGGTCCATCCGAGCTTGAGGCCGAGCGGCCAGCCGATCTCGAAAGCGCCCGCCAGGACAAGATAAAGCCAAGCCATGATCCCCCCTCTCTCCTCGTTGAGCCCGTGCAGTCGTTGACTGCAGCGTTGCAGCCTGTTCTGATCGAGACTTGCATGCATCTTGCAAGATAGCGAGAGCAGCAGGGGACGGCTTGAGAACCTATAGGGGTATGTAATGGACGAACATGACTTGCGTGGCCTGATCGGCAAGGTGAAGGCCGGAAGGTTGTCGCGCCGCGGCTTCGTGCAGCGAATGATGGCAGTGGGCATTGCCGCGCCGTTCGCCGCCCAACTGCTGGTCCACTCGGGCGTGGCCATGGCCCAGGCCAAGGATACTTATAAGCCGACCAAGGCAGGCGGCGGCGGCCCGCTGAAAGTGCTGTGGTGGCAGGGTCCGACGCTTCTCAATCCGCATTTCGCGGTCGGCACCAAGGATCAGGACGGCTCGCGTCTGTTCTACGAGCCGCTGGCCTCCTGGGATGCCGATGGCAATCTCAAGACCAAGCTCGCGGCCGAAATTCCGAGCCGCGAGAACGGCGGCCTGTCCGCCGACGGCAAGTCGGTGACGTGGAAGCTGAAGCAGAATGTGAAATGGCACGACGGCAAGCCGTTCACGGCTGACGACTGCCTGTTCAACTGGGAATATGCCAAGGATCCTGCGACGGCCGCCTATACGATCGGCACCTATCAGGACGTCATGGTCGAGAAGGTCGACCAGTACACGGTCGTCGTGAAGTTCCAGAAGCCCATGCCGTTCTGGGCCGATGCGTTCGTCGGTTCGCGCGGGCTGATCATTCCCAAGCACTTGTTCGCCGACTACACCGGCGCCAAGTCGCGCGATGCACCGACCAATCTCAAGCCGGTCGGCACCGGTCCTTACGTGTTCAAGGACTTCAAGCCGGGCGACATGGTCATGGGTACCCTCAACCCGAACTACCACCAAGCGAACCGGCCCTATTTCGATTCGATCGAGATGAAGGGCGGCGGCGACGCGGTGTCGGCGGCGCGTGCCGTGCTACAGACCGGCGAGTTCGACTTCGCCTGGAACATGCAGGTCGAGGACGAGATCCTGTCGCGCCTGGAGAAGGGCGGCAAGGGTCGCGTCCAGGTCACGGCGGGTGGCAATATCGAATTCTTGCTGATGAACCAGACCGATCCGTGGACCGAGGTCGACGGTGAGCGGGCGAGCCTCAAGACCAAGCATCCGACGCTCAGCGATCCGGAAGTGCGCAAGGCCATCGCGCTGCTGGTCGACAACAAGTCGGTCGAACAGCACATCTACGGCCGCACCGGGCCGGCGACACGCGACTTCCTCTATGGTCCGGAGCGCTTCGCCTCGAAGGCCAACCCGATCGAGTTCAACGTCGACAAGGCCAGCGACATCCTCGAGAAGGCGGGCTGGAAGAAGGGCGCCGACGGCATCCGTGCCAAGGACGGCAAGAAGCTGAAGTTCGTTTACCAGACCTCGATCAACCAGCCGCGTCAGAAGACGCAGGCGATCATCAAGCAAGCGGCCCAGAAGGCGGGCATCGAGATGGAGCTGAAGTCGGTCACGGCTTCGGTCTATTTCTCATCCGACGTCGCCAATCCGGACACCTACACGAAGTTCTATACCGACCTCGAGATGTACACGACGACCATGACGCAGCCCGATCCCGCGCTGCACATGCTTCAGTTCGTCTCGTGGGAGGCTGCTTCCAAGGACAACAAGTGGCAGGGCCGTAACATCACGCGTTGGCAGAGCCCCGAGTGCGACAAGCTTTACCGCGAGTCGGAGTCGGAACTCGATCCGGTCAAGCGCGCCGCAATGTTCATCAAGATGAACGACCTGGCGATCCAGAACCATATCGTCCTGGGCGTCGTGCAGCGGCCGACGGTTTCGGCGCTCGCGGGCAAGCTCAATGCCCAGATCAGCGGCTGGGACAACAACACGTCCGATCTGTCCGACTGGTTCAAGGAAGCTTGATTTGCGCTCGGCATCATCCCCCGGCCGGGCGCCGGGGGATGACAGCCTTCTTTAGATAGGCATCGATTGTCCCGTCAGTACATCATCCGCAAGATTCTGATCATGATCCCGAGCCTGCTCGGGATCAGCCTCGTGCTGTTCACGATCCTGGCGATGGCGCCGGGCGATCCGTTCGAGGAGCTGGCGACCAACCCGGCGGTGCCTCCCGAGGTGCGCGCGGCACTGCGCGCCAAGTTCGGCCTCGATGATCCGGTGTGGACCCGCTACCTGCACTGGCTGGTTGCCATGATACAGGGCGACTGGGGTTTTTCGTTCGTCAGCCGCATGGATGTCGACAAGCTGATCCTGCAGCGCCTGCCGGTGACGCTGATCGTGATCGGCTCCTCGCAGATCATCGCCATGCTGGTGGCGTTGCCGGTCGGCGTGCTCGCGGCGACCCGGCCCTATTCGCTGTTCGACCAGGTCGCCAACACGCTGGCCTTCGTCGGCTTCTCGCTGCCGACCTTCTTCACCGGCCTGCTGTTCATCCTGGTGTTCTCGATCCAGCTCGACTGGTTGCCCTTCGTCTATCGCGCCAACATCGACGCCACGGGCTGGCAGTTCTACTGGGAGCACATCAAGCAGTCGATCATGCCGGTCATGGTGCTGGGCCTGTTCCAGGGCGCCTCGCTGGTGCGTTTCGTGCGCTCCTCGGTGCTCGACGTCATCAAGCTCGACTACGTCACCACGGCGCGGTCCAAGGGCATCGGCGAGCGCAAGGTGATCACCAAGCACGTGGTGCGCAACGCGCTGATCCCGGTGGTGACGCTGGTGGCACTGCAGCTGCCGATCGTGTTCGGCGGCGCCATCGTCACCGAGCAGATCTTCCGCGTCCCCGGCATCGGCTCGCTGCTGATCTCCTCGATGCTCTCCAACGACACGCCGGTGGTGATGGCCGTGACCTTCGTGATCGCCTGCCTCGTCGTCTTCTTCAACCTTTTGGCCGATATCATCTATGGCTGGCTTGACCCCCGCATCTCTTACCGCTGACGCGCCGGCGCCTGCCGTCGCGGCGCCGCGCAAGAACCGGCCGACGTCGCCGTGGCAGGAGGCGTGGCGCCGCTTCCGGCGCCATCGGCTTGCGGTGGCGAGCGGCGTGGTCCTGCTGCTGTTGATCGCGGCCGTGACGCTGGGGCCGTTCATCTGGCCCGTGGCGATCAACGAGATCGATTTCACCGCCAAGCTTCAGGGCCCGTCGTGGGCGCATCCGCTCGGCACCGACGATCTCGGCCAGGATCTCCTGGCGCGGCTGATCTACGGCGGGCGCATCTCGCTTGCGGTCGGACTCGCGGCCATGGTCGTGGCGGTCGTGGTCGGCGTCGTTGTCGGCGCGCTGGCCGGCATGTCGGCTGGCTGGGTCGACGCCGCCCTGATGTGGCTCACCGATCTTTTCCTCGCGCTGCCGCTGCTGCCGCTGCTTTTGCTGCTGATGTATCTGTTCCGCGACCACTTCAAGCGGCTGTTCGGCGTGGAAGGCGGTGCGTTCATCCTGATCGTCGTCGTGATCGGCGGCCTGCGCTGGATGCAGGTCGCCCGCCTGGTGCGGGCCCAGTTCCTCAGCCTGCGCGAAAAGGAATTCGTCGAGGCTGCCCGGGCGCTGGGCGCCTCCAAGCTGCGCCTGGTGGTCGGCCACATCCTGCCCAATGCGCTGGGCCCGGTGATCGTGGCCGGCACGATCGACGTCGCCGCCGCCATCATCGCCGAATCGACGCTGTCCTTCCTCGGCCTGGGCTTTCCCTCCGACATCCCGACCTGGGGCAGTGTGCTGCGCGACGCCAAGGACTATCTCGACATCGCGCCGCATTGGGCGCTGTTCCCGGGGGCGGCGATCTTCCTCGCCGTGATCACCATCAACTTCATGGGCGACGGTTTGCGCGACGCGCTCGACCCGCGCCGCGTCCTGTAGAGCGAGTGTCGCGTGGCTGAACCTCTGCTGGATATTCGTGACCTCAAAACCTGGTTCAAGACCGACGACGGCATGGTCCGCGCGGTCGACGGCGTCAGCCTCCACATCGACCGCGGCGAGACGCTGGGCGTAGTGGGCGAGTCGGGCTGCGGCAAGACCGTGACGGCGCGCTCGGTGCTGAAACTGATCGACATGCCGCCGGGACGCTTCGAGGCCGGCCAGATCCTGTGGCAGGGCCGCGATCTCATCCCGCTCGACGAGACGGAGATGAACAAGATCCGCGCCCGCGAGATCGCCATCATCTTCCAGGAGCCGATGACCTCGCTCAACCCGGTCTACACGGTGGGCGACCAGATCGCCGAGGTGATCGAACTGCACCAGAAGCTCTCGCGCAAGCAGGCCATGGTCGGCGCCGCCGACATGCTGAAGCTGGTCAACATCCCCAACCCGCAGCGCCGGGTGCACGACTATCCGCACCAGTTCTCCGGTGGCATGCGCCAGCGCGTGATGATTGCCATGGCGCTTTCCTGCCAGCCCAAGCTCCTGATCGCCGACGAGCCGACCACGGCGCTCGACGTCACCATCCAGGCGCAGATCCTGGAGCTGATGCAGGAGATGAAGGAACGCTTCGGCATGGCGATCATGCTGATCACCCATGCCATGGGCGTGGTCGCCGAGACGACCCAGCGCGTGGTGGTGATGTATGCCGGCAAGGTGGTCGAGGAGGCGTCGGTCGAGGCGCTGTTCGGCGATCCGCGCCATCCCTACACGCAGGGCCTGATCCGCTCGATCCCGCGCGTCGACCGCAGCGCCGGCCGCCAGGCGCGCCTTGAATCGATTCCCGGCTCGGTGCCGAGCCTGCTCGATCCGCCGCCGGGCTGCCGCTTCGCCAGCCGCTGCCGCTACGTCATGCCCGCCTGCACGCAGGCGATACCGCCGCTCAAGGAAGTAGCGCCCGGTCACAAGGTGGCGTGCATCCTATGAGCAAGATGGAAGCGACCAAGGATGGCGCTCTGCTGTCCGTCAGCGATCTCCGCAAGCACTTCGCCGTGAAGGGCGGCGTGCTGTCGCGTGTGGTCGATAAGGTGCATGCCGTCGATGGCGTCAGCTTCGACATCGCCGCCGGCGAGACGCTGGGCCTGGTCGGTGAATCGGGTTGCGGCAAGTCGACAACGGGGCGCTGCATCCTGCGGCTGATCGAGCCCAGCTCGGGCGAGATCTGGTTCGAGGGTGCTGACGTCACGAAAATGGACGCCACGGCGCTGCGCGCGCTCCGCCGCGACATGCAGATCATCTTTCAGGACCCCTACGCTTCGCTCAACCCCCGGCTCACCGTGGGCGCGATCGTGGGCGAGGCGCTGACCATCCACAATCTCGTCAAGTCTCGGCGCGCACACGAGGAGCGGGTGGTCCAGCTGCTCGAGACGGTGGGCTTGCAGGCCGACCACATGCGCCGCTTTCCGCACGAATTCTCCGGCGGTCAGCGCCAGCGTATCGGCATCGCCCGCGCGCTCGCCGTCGAGCCCAAGCTGATCGTGTGCGACGAGCCCGTGTCGGCGCTGGACGTGTCGATCCAGGCGCAGGTCATCAATCTCCTGGAGGATCTGCAGGAGCAGTTCGGCCTCACCTATCTGTTCATTGCCCACGATCTCAGCGTCGTCGAGCACATCTCCACGCGCATCGCCGTGATGTATCTTGGCCGCGTGGTCGAGATCGCGCCGGCACGCGACCTCTACGACACGCCGCTGCATCCCTACAGCGAGGCGCTGCTCTCGGCGGTGCCGATCCCCGATCCGACGGTGAAGCGCCAGCGCATCATGCTGCAGGGCGACGTGCCCAATCCGATCAACCCGCCGTCGGGTTGCCACTTCCACACCCGTTGCCCGATCGCCAAGCCCGACTGCGCCACCCGCGTGCCCGAGCTGCGCGAGAGCCGGCCGGGCCACTGGGTGTCCTGCCACTACAGAGGGTAGCAGCTACTCGAAGCCGCATTCCTTGGCAGTCGTGGTGATCGCCAGCTTGCGGCCGCCGTCGCGGAAGCAGCCGCTGGACCAGGTTCCCGAGAACTGGGCGTCTGCCGCATCGGTATAGACGCCCTGGCCATTTGGCCTGCTGTCCAGCCATTCGCCCTCGTAGCGGGCGCCATCGGCCCATACCATCGTGCCCCGACCGGTACGCAGGCCCTCGAACCAGTCGCCGTCGTAGCGGTCGCCGTTGGTGAAGTCGTAGACGCCCTGGCCGTGCCGCCAGCCGTCGCGCCATTCGCCTTCATAGCGGTCGGCGATCACGGTGCTGGTGGCGGCGCCGCGACCGTTCTCCCAGCCGTCGCGCATCTCGCCCTCGTAACGGTCGGTCGGCCGATCGTCGTCGAACCATTGCAAGACGCCGGTACCCTCGGCGATGCCGTTCGGACAGGCGCCCGACCAGGTCACCGACTCGCGCGGTTGAGGCGCCGGATTGCGGATCTTGCAGCCGGTCTTGCCGTCGGCGATCCAGCTGTCCGGCGAGGGTGCCTGGGCGAACGTGGGGGCGGACGTCGACAGGGCAGCAATCGTGATCGCCAGAAGCAAAGCGGCAGCGCGCAGGTTCATGGCCGCCATTCTAGGTCGGACAGGACTTGCCGACGAGGGGCCTCCGCGCGACGATGAGGCCCATGAAGCTCTTGCTCGCCGTATCGGTCGCACTGGCTCTCGGCGCCTGTGCCAACCCGAACAGCTACGAAAAATCGCTCGGTGGCTATACCGGTGCGCCGGAGTCGGCGCTGATTGCCACCCTGGGCGAGCCGTCATCGGTCGATGAAGCGGGCGGCGTTCGGTATCTGAGCTACCGGCAGCACCGCGCCTTCTATATTCCCGCCGCCATGCCGCTCTACCAGCCGATCTGCCCGCCCGGCGATTGCGTGCCGCTCGGCGGCGCCAAAGGCTTCATGCTGAACGAGCAGTGCACGACCACCTTTGCGATCGAGGACGGCAAGGTCAAAGACTGGCGAAGAGAGGGCCGGGCCTGCGGCGGCTGATCTGTAGAAGGACCGGTGGTGCTGTGGTGCTCGCTGCCCGATCGCCAAGGTGTTCCGACGCTGATGGGGATAGCGGTTACTCGAAACCGCATTGCTGCATGGTCCAGCCGAAGGTGGCTTTGCGGTCTTCTCGCCGGTAGCAGCCTTGCATCCAGATTCCCGCGAAGATTTCGCTGTCGCTGCGCGTCAGTACGCCGTATCCGTTCGGCTTGTTGTCACGCCACTCGCCGTCGTAGCTGTCGCCGTTGGATGCCGAGAAAAGACCTAGGCCATCCCGCGCGCCATCGCGATAGTCGCCCTTGTAGCGGTCTCCGTTCGCTGACGTGAAGACGCCCCGGCCATTCTGCATGTCGTCACGCCACTCGCCGTCGTAGCGATCGCCGTTGGCGAATGTCTGGAGGCCAAAGCCGTTTCGCTTGTCGTCGCGGTACTGGCCTTCATAGCGGTCACCGTCGGCCGACATGAAGATGCCCCGGCCATTCCGCAGGCCATCGCGGTATTCGCCCTCATAGCGTTCGCCGGTCGACAACGTTTCCACGCCGCGGCCGTTGTGGAAGCCGTCTCGGAACTCGCCTTCGTAGCGGTCGCCGTTGGCCGATATGAGAACACCCTTGCCGTCCAATTGACCGTTGCGGAACTCACCCTCGTAGCGGTCGCCGTCTCCCGTGAAGACGCCCTGGCCATTCACCCTGCCGTCGCGGAACTCGCCCTCATAGCGGACGCCGTTCGCAAGGATCTGGATGCCTTGGCCATTCAGTTCGCCGTCGCGGAACTCACCTTCGTCGCGTGCGCCATTCGCGTATATGTAAAGGCCCCGACCGTTCAATTTGCCGTCGCGGAATTCGCCGTCGTAGATGCCGCCGCCCGCATAGGCATAGACGCCCCGACCCTCGGGCCTGCCGTCTCGAAGCTCGCCGTCGTAGCGCCCGTTCGGCGTTCCATCCTTGAGCCACTGCAATACACCGCGACCTTGCGAGGTGCCGGTCGCGCACGCGCCGGTCCAACTGATCGCTTCGTTGGGTTCGGGGGCAGGATTCCAGACCCGGCACCCGGTCTTGGCGTCCGCAATCCATCCGGGTTGCGGCACCTGCGCGACCACAGGCAAAGCCGCAAAAAGAAGAAAGGCGAACAACGGGAATCGTGCCGGCATGTGGCGTCCCCCTGCATCGATGGTACCCGCTGCCGGACTCGAACCGGCACGGCCTCACGGCCTCGGGATTTTAAGTCCCGTATGTCTACCAGTTCCATCAAGCGGGCGTGATGCGACCTTAATCGGTGCGCGTGATAATGAAAAGCCATGCGTGTTCTGGCGCTCTGCCTGCTGGTGAGTCTTCTCGCGGCATGCGCCGCGCCAAGGCCGGAGTCCGCCGCCGATCCGCAGGCGGCACTGCTCGCCAGCCTGCGCCAGGGCGGCTACCTCATTTATCTGCGCCATGCCGATACCGCGGTGGCGCCCGAGTCCGCGGTGCGCGACCTCGCCGACTGCGGCTGGCAACGCAATCTGAGTGAGCGCGGCCGCGAGCAGGCCGCGGCCCTGGGCGCGATGCTGCGCCAGCAGGGGATTGCCGTGAGCACAGTCGAGAGCAGCGGCTTTTGCCGAACGCGCCAGACGGCCGAACTGGTCTTCGGCCGCGCGCCGACGGTAAGCGCCGATCTCTTCTATCATGTGAGCCAGACGCCGGCCGAGATCGCGGCCGAAACGGCCAACCTGAAGGTGCGGCTCGGCCGGCGGCCCGCTGCCGGTAATATCGCCCTGGTCGGCCATGCGCCGACGTTCCGCGATGCCACCGGGATCGAACTGGCAGAAGGGCAGGGTGCGATCATCAAGCCCGCCGGTGACGGTACGTTCAGCATCGTCGGCCGCTTCGATACCAGCGGGATTTCAGCCGGCCGCGGCGCGT
Source organism: Alphaproteobacteria bacterium (assembly GCA_947474005.1). Classification (GTDB taxonomy): domain Bacteria; phylum Pseudomonadota; class Alphaproteobacteria; order Reyranellales; family Reyranellaceae; genus Reyranella. The sequence continues at coordinate 22,570 of CANJHI010000003.1, forward strand.
GACGAAAAGCCTGCGATCATGCCGCCTTCGACCCAGGTGCGGAGCAGCCAAGCGGCGCGGGCGGGCGCCTGATCGTCGCCGGTGAAGGCAGCCACCGTCTCGCAGAGTTCGGGAAAGGAACGCCCGGCGACCAGCGCCTCGAGCATCGCGGCTTCGTCTGTATCGAGCGAGCGGAAGCTGGAAACGCGTTCGGGTCGCCAGATCGCCCAGGTCACCGGCTCGTCCGCGCGGTCGACCTCCAGATTGCCCGGCTCGACCTCGTCCCGGCGCTGCCAGGCCTGCGCCACTTCGAACGCGAAGGTGCGCCGGTGCAGCGACGGCAAGGCGGTGAAGGTGAGCGTCTCCCAGGCATCCGGCGGCAGGGCCAGCAATACGTCGGCGGCGATTGGGGCCACGTCAGCCGCGTCGAAGGTCTCGCCCAACGTCCATTCGAAGCGCACCATCTCGACGGCGGCCGGCGCCTTGTCGTAGGGCGCGGTCCTGGCCATGAAATCTGCCAGGTCCCTGCCGAACCAGCGCACCGAGGGATGGCGCGAGGGATGGGCGGCGATGTAGGCCCGCGCCACATGGTCGAAATCGGCGGGGCCCGCCATCGCCATCAGGCCGGGGTAATCGTTGGTCAGCACCTCGATCAGGCGCAGCGCATAGCCGTCGCGATAGACGTCGAGCAGGGTGACCCGGTCAGCCTTCTTCGTATCGCGCACGGCCGCCTGGAAGGCATCGCTGCTGCGGAACAGGTAATCCTGGAAGGCGCGCTGGAGATCGCCCAATGAGCCGGTGTTGGTTCCGCTCACGCGGCAACCTCGCGCGCGACGCTGGCGGCGATGCCGCGCGCGACATCGAGCTCGGCCAGCAGCTCTTCGTAGGGTGGGATGTCGGCGTCGCGCTCGATCATGGTCGGCACGCCAGGGAAGAGCCGCACCGCCTCGGCGTAGAGTGTCCAGACGTCGGGCACGATGGGATGATCGTGGGTGTCGATGATATGGCTGCCCTTGTGGGTATGGCCGGCGAGATGGAACTGCCGCACGCGCTCGCGCGGCATGGCGCGCAGGAAGGCCTGCGCGTCGAACTCGTGATTGGAGGCGCTGACGTAGACGTTGTTGATATCGAGCAGGATGTCGCAATCGGCGCGCCGGCCGAGCTCGGCGATGAATTCCCATTCGCTGAGCTCGGAGGCGGCATAGGTGACGTAGCTCGAGACGTTCTCCAGCACGAGCCGGCGGCCGAGCCGGTCCTGCACGCGCTTCACCCGTTCGGCGACATGGTCCAGCGCCTCCTCGGTGTAGGGCAGCGGCAGCAGGTCGTGCACGTTGAGGCCGCGCAGGCCGGTGAAGCAGAGATGATCGGAGATCCACATCGGCTCGACGCGATCGGCGAGCGCCTTTAGGTCGTCGAGATAGCGCTCGTCCAGCGGATCGATCGAGCCGATGGACAGCGACACGCCGTGCAGGGCGATCGGATAGTCGCGGCGGATGCGGTCGAGCCAGTGCAGCGGGCTGCCGCCCGGCACCATGTAGTTTTCCGACAGTGCCTCGAACCAGCTCACCCGGCCGGGACTGGCGGCGATCTCCTCGTAGTGCTCGGGCCGGAGCCCCAGCCCGAAGTCGACGGCGGCAGCACACATGCGGTCTATTTTACTCCACAAATGGGACGGGCGTCCGCGGTTTCCCCGGACGCCCGCAACTCTGCGTGCTTGAAACTACTTGGACTTGAGTACCGTGCACTCGAACGAGCTGCCGGCGTTGACGAAGCCCTGGCCCTTGCAGGCATTCATGCCCTTACACGACGACTTGGCGGACTTGCAGGCGCTCTGGCCCTTGCAGGCGTTGACGCCGGTGCACGCGACCTGGGCGAACGCGGCTGGGGCGAAAGTACCGACCGCGAAGACGGCTGCGGCGGTAGCGAACACTGTGCGCTTGGTCATGACGTTTTGCTCCCTAGGTTGTTGCCGCAGCGATCTGCGCCGCTGCGGTTTCGAAACTATGTACCGGCATGTGGAATTGCGCAACGCCTGCAACTCGGAGGACGAAGCGGGCGTCCGCGGTTCTCCGGGGATGCCCGCAACGCCAACCGCGTGGAATTACTTGGACTTGAGTACCGTGCACTCGAACGAGTTGCCGGTGGTGACGAAGCCCTGGCCCTTGCAGGCATTCATGCCCTTGCAGGCCGACGAGGCGGTCTTGCGGGCGCTCTGGCCCTTGCAGGCATTGGCGCCGGCGTACGCGACCTGGGCAAAGGCGGCGGGAGCGAAAGCACCGACGGCGAAGACGGTGGCGGCGGTAACGAACATGGTGCGCTTGGTCATGAAAATTGTCTCCCTACATGCAGGACGATCCTGCCTACCGGATGCGGCGGCGAGCGAGGTCCCGATCAGGGCGGCCTTCTCACAGTTTGGTGAGTGGAAAAAAGTCGGGGCGCCGCAGTTTCCCGCGGCGCCCCGGGCTCGTCGGGGGATTGACGAGGTTAGATGACCTTGCCGCCCTTGGAGGTGCAGCTGACGCCGTCCGTGGCCTCGGTCCAGCCCTGGCCCTTGCAGGCGTTCATGCCCTTGCAGGCCGACGAGGCGGTCTTGCAGGCGCTGGTGCCCTTGCAGGAATTGACGCCGCTGCACTTCACGCCGTCGGCGTGCGCGGCGGAGGCGAAGGTGCCGGCGGCGAAGATCGCGGCGGCCGTGGCGATGAGGGTCTGCTTGGTCATGTGTCACTCCCTTGATGAATCATTCGTAGTGAGCGCGGGCGTAGAGGGCGCGGGGGCGTCTCCACATCGCAACCATGGCCCGAGGCGTGCTCACCGGGAAGTCAGGCCTTGGCGATGCCGCGTGATGGCGCGTTCACTTGGCTGTGAAGGGGGCCGTGAAGCGGGCTGGCGAGAGGGCTGCCTCGGCCACGCCGAGACTGGCGATGTCGACCGGCAACCCCTTGCCCAGCGCCAGGTTCGTGGCCAGCCGGCCGGCAGCCGCGGCGGTCTGGATGCCGTAGCCGCCCTGGCCCGCCAACCAGAAGAAGCCCTCGACCTTGGGGTCGTAGCCGGCCACCAGACTCTTGTCGGCGACGAAACTCCTGAGGCCCGCCCACTTGTTCTTGATGCGGCGGATGGTGAGTGTGCTTGCCGTCTCGATGCGGTCGACGGCGGTGGCGACATCGATCTCCTCGGGCTGGGCGTCGCACGGCGGCGAGGGCGTCTCGTCGGCGAGCGAGCCCAGGAACTGGCCGACCTCGGGCTTGAAGTAAAAGCTTTCGTCGAAGTCGATGACCATCGGCAGGTGCGTGAGGTCGAGACCTTGGGGAGAATCGAAGGTGAAGGCGGTGCGCCGCTTGGGCACCAGCCCGATCGGTGCGCAGCCTGCCAGCGCGCCCAGCACGTCGGCCCAGGCACCCGAGGCGTTCACGATGTTAGCCGCGCTCACGCTCTCGCCGTCGCGCAGGCGGATCGTCCAGCGCCCGTCCTTGCGGTCCAGCGCCGTGACTTCGGCATTGAGTCGCAGTACGCCGCCGGCGGCGCGTGCGCCCTTCAGGAAGCCGGCGTGGATGGCGGCCACGTCCATGTCGTCGGCCTCGGGCTCGAAGACCGCGCCGCCGCTGGCGGCTTCGGGTTTCAACAGTGGCTGCAAATGCAGCACTTCGGCCGGATCGAGCCAGCGCACACTGGGCACCAACTGGGCGTAGTCGGCGGCCGCGGCCTTGATCGCGGCTTCCTGCTCGGCACGGCCGGCGACGATCGCGCCGCGCGGCGTCAGCAACGGATGGTCGGTGAAACCGGCCGGCGGTTGGCGATAGAAACGGCCCGACGCCACGGTGATGGCGCGGATCGAGGCGTTGCCGTAGGTCTCGGAATGCAGTGCCGCCGACCGGCCGGTGGTGTGGTAGGCGGGGACATGCTCGCGCTCGAGGATGACCACCCGGCCCCCTGATGCAAGTTGGGGCGCGAGGTGGTAGGCGGCGGAGACCCCGGCAATACCGGCGCCGATGATGGCGAAATCGAAATCCTGCATGGGCGGCACATTGCAAGGTCGATGCCACGCCTGCAATAGTCGCTCTCGATCAATGTGAAGAAGCCATGAACATCGCCCATCTGCTGCTGGGCTCGTCCCAGGAATTCCGCGATCTGCCGGCGCTGGCGCGCGGCGCCTCGCTGCATCTCACCTACCGCGATCTGTGGCGCAAGGTCGCCGTCATGAGCACGCATCTGCGCGTCCGCTTCGGATTGCAGCGTGGCGACCGCGTTGCCTTCGCCATGACCAATTGCGTCGAATCGATCGAGGTCATGTACGCAATCTGGCACGCCGGGCTCTCTGCCGTGCCGATGAACGCCAAATTGCATGCCAAGGAATTCGCCTTCATCCTGGAGAACTCCGGCGCGAAGCTCTGCTTCGTGACGCCCGATCTCGCCGGCACCATCGCCGAGGCCGCGCGAGAGGCGCCCGACCTCAAGGAGATCGTGGATACGATGACGCGGGCCTACAGCTTCATGGCAGTGGGCGACCCGAGCGCGATCGCCGATTGCGAACCCACCGACCTCGCCTGGCTGTTCTACACCTCGGGCACCACCAGACGGCCCAAGGGCGCGATGCTGACGCACCGCAATCTGCTGGCGATGACCCTCAACTACTACGCCGACGTCGACCGGCCGGTGCCCGGCGGCTCGATCGTGCATGCAGCGCCGATCAGCCACGGCTCGGGCCTGTGGAACTTCCCGATGTTGGCGCGCGGCGTCGTCCAGGTCTTTCCCGAGAGCGGCCATTACGACGTGCCGGAGACGGTCGAGCTGATGAACCGCTGGCCCGACTGCAGCATCTTCCTGGCGCCGACCATGGTGAAGCGGCTGGTCGAGCACGGCAGCGTCTCGGAGCTGAAGCCCGGGGCGCTCCGCCTCATCACCTATGGCGGCGCGCCGATGTACGTGAGCGACCTCAAGCGCGCCATGGCGACCCTGGGCAACGTGCTGACCCAGCTCTACGGCCAGGGCGAGAGCCCGATGACCATCACCCATCTCAGCCGCGCGTTCCATGCCGACCAGGATCATCCGCGCTGGGAGGCGCGGCTCGCCTCGGCCGGCGTCGCCGATACCTGCATGGAAGTCCGCGTCGTCGATGAGGACGGCCACCAGGTGCCCACGGGAGAGGTCGGCGAGATCATCTGCAAGGGCGACCCGGTGATGGCGGGCTACTGGAACAACCCCGACGCCACGGCGCGCTCGCTGCGCGACGGCTGGCTGTGGACCGGCGATGTCGGCGCCTTCGACGAGGAGGGCTTCCTGACGCTGAAGGACCGCTCCAAGGACATGATCATCTCCGGTGGCTCCAACATCTATCCGCGCGAGATCGAGGACGTGTTGAATCTGCATCCCGGCGTCGCCGAATGCTCGGTGGTCGGCCGGCCGCATCCGGAATGGGGCGAGGACGTCGTGGCCTTCGTGGTGACGCGGCCGGGCATTATCGTGGCGCCGGCCGAGCTCGACCGCCTCTGCCTCGACAACATCGCGCGCTTCAAGCGGCCGAAGGATTATAAATTCGTCGAGGCGCTGCCCAAGAACAACTACGGCAAGATTCTCAAGACGGAACTGCGGTCCAAGCTCTAATCTCGCGGCAGAAACCAGGAGGAAACCATGGGCAGCATGATCGATTTCAAGCGTCCCGACGGCAGCAGCTGCAAGGGCTATGTCGCGGAAGCCGGCAAAGGAAAGCCCGGCATCGTCGTGATCCAGGAATGGTGGGGCCTGAACGACCAGATCAAGGGCGTCGCCGACCGTTTTGCCGCGGCCGGCTACAACGCGCTGGCGCCCGACCTCTACAAGGGCCGCGTGACGCAGAAGCCCGATGAGGCCAACCACATGATGAGCGGCCTCGATTTCGTCGGTGCCTCCGACCAGGACATCGCCGGTGCCGTAAAACATCTGGCCGCGATGAGCGGCAAGGTGGGCGTCATGGGCTTCTGCCTGGGCGGCGCGCTCACGATCGCGGCCTGTGCGCGCGTCTCCGGCATCGTCTGCGGCGTGCCGTTCTACGGCGTGCCGCCGGGACAGCTCGCCGATCCGGCCAAGATCAAGATTCCCATGCAGGGCCACTTCGCCAACACCGACGACTGGTGCACGCCCCAGGTCGTGAACGACTTCGAGAAGGCGATGACGTCGGGCGGCAACAAGCCCGAGGTCTTCCGCTACGATGCCGCCCACGCCTTCGCCAACGAGAAGAGCCCGGCCTACGACGCGGCCGCAGCCAAGCAGGCGTGGGAACGCATGATGGTGTTCCTCAAGAAGCATCTTTGAGTCGGGGGAGCGCGCCACTCCAGTGGCGCTCATGACGCATGAGATGAGGCGCAACTGGAGTTGCGCGCTCCCATGAGGCCGGCGCTGGGCCTCGCCATCGTCGGGCTGGGCGCCTCGCTCGCCCCGCTCGACATCGCCGTCAACGTGGCGCTGCCGGCGATCACCAGCCACTTCAAGCTGGCGCTGGGCGACGTGCAGTGGCTGGTGATCTGCTACGTGCTGGTCTACGGCTCGCTGATGCTTGTGTGCGGCAAGCTGGGCGACCTGTTCGGTCATCGCCTGATCTTCCGCATCGGCCTCGCCATCTCCGCCGTGGGCTGCGCCGCCTGCGCCGCGGCACCGGACTGGCCGCTGTTCCTGTGGGCGCGGTCGGCCCAGGGCGTCGGCACGGCGCTGGCGCTATCCTGCACGCCCGCACTCGCGACCTCGTTGTTTCCCGAAAAGCAGCGCACCAAGGCGCTGGCCGGCTATGCGAGTTCCATGGCCCTGGCTGCTGCGGTCGGCCCTCTCCTCGGCGGCGCGCTGGTCGAGGTGTGGGGCTGGCCCGCGGTCTATTGGGTGCGTGTGCCGATCGCTCTCGTGGCACTCGCGCTCTCGGGTCTGCTGCCATCACCCAAACCGGATTCGCGGCCGTTCGATGCGATGGGTGCACTGCTGCTGGCCACCTGCATGAGCACGCTGCTGCTGTCGCTGGTACTGTCGCAGCGCAAGGAAGTGGCGGGCCTCTGGGCGCTGGCGCAGTTCGTCGTGGCCCTGGCCCTGCTCGTGGCCTACGTGCGGCGCGCCAATCGCGTGCCCGAGCCGATCATCCGGCCGGTGCTGTTCGCCGACGCGCGGTTCGTGGTTCCCAATGTGCTGAACGTGCTGGCCAACCTCGCGGGCTTCTCCATCCTGCTGCTCACGCCCTACTATCTGGTGAATGTGCTCAAGCTGTCGGCCCTGATGACCGGCATCGTGCTGGCGATGGCCTTCGCCGGCAGTCTCACCGGTGCGCCGCTCTCGGCCCTGCTGGTGCGCCGCATCGGCCAGCGGCCCACGGTCTTCGCCGGTGTCGCCTGCGTCGGCCTCGGCCTCCTGCCGCTGGGCTTCACCGGCCTGCAGACGCCGGTGACCCTCATAGCGTTGCTGCTGATCCTGGAAGGGGTTGGCCAGGGCCTGCTCACGGTGGCCTACACCGACATCGTGACCGCGACGCTGCCGCCGCGCGACCGCGGCGTCGCCGGCAGCCTCTCGCTCCTCACGCGCACGCTGGGCATCGTCGGCGGCGCCTCGGTGCTGACGGCGCTGCAGGCGCGCGGCGCAGAGGGTATCTGGGGCATGGCAGGCTTCCTCGCCGGCTATCGCTTCGCTTTCCTGATGGCCGGCGGCGGCCTGCTGGTGGCGCTGTTGCTGTCCTGCCTGTGGCCGCGCGCCTGGTCTAACCGGCCCGACGTGCCGCGAGGCCGGTGATCGGGCAGTCGCGCAGGAAATCGTCCCAGGTCGCGCCATCCTGTCCGGGCGGCAGCGCGGCGTGGCAATCGACAAAGCGGAAGTCTAGAAGACCCGCTTCGGCGAAGACCTGCTCATAGGTCCCGGGCGCCAGCCAGAAATTGTCGAAGCCGAAGGTCTTTCCGTCCGGCGTGGGAAAGGTGTAGCGGATGCGCGACCCTTCGTGGCGCGGCAGGTCTGTCGTGCGCGAAAATCCGTAGGCGGCGTAGTCACCGTAGCGTGCGAGTGCCGTGCGCGGATTGTCGTTGATGCCGATCAGGCGGCCGCCCGGCTTCAGGTTGGCCCGGACGGTGCGGGCAAAGGCCAGCAACTCCGCGGCGGTGTGCGCGTAGTTGAACAGGTAGCAGGCGATGACCAGGTCGAAGTTGCCGACCGTGCCGAGTCCGGCGGCGTCACCCATCTGATACGAAATTCTCAGCGGCTCCTGGCGTTCGATCGAGCGCGCTCGTTCCACCATGGCGCCCGACAGGTCGACACCCAGCACCGATGCGGCGCCGCGGCGGGCGAGGGCGCGCGAATAGGTGCCGTCGCCGCACGGCAGGTCGAGGACGGCGAGGCCGCGGACGTCACCTGCCAGGTCGAACAGCGTCGGCGCCTCGACGACGATGCGGAACGGCAGCTGCTTGGAGGCAGCGTACTCGGCCGCGATGTCGTCGTACTCGGCGTGGTCAGGGATATTGTCCGGGACGCGATTGGTCATGGTCCGTGATACTTTCGAGACGTGATGGATGTAAACAGGGTCGGATGGAGGACTCGACGCATGATCTCGAAGCGACGTTTGATCGTGGGCGCCGGAGCGCTGATCTGCGTGGCCGGCGCTCGGCCGGCCGGTGCAGCCCTGCCGCCGATCTCGCAGGCACAACACGAGAAGTTCATGCGCCTGGCGATCGAGCAGGCAAAGCGCAACCCGGCCATTCCGTCGGGCTCCGTCATCGTGAAGCCAGATACGGGCGAAGTCATGGCGCGGGGCGTCAACAATTCGGCAGAGAATCCCGTCATGCATGGAGAGATGGTCTGCCTGCTCGACTACATCCGTCTCAATGGCAACAAGGGCTGGGGCGACAAGGTCATCTATACGACCGGCGAGCCCTGCTCGATGTGCATGAGCGCGCTGGTCTATGCCGACATCGGCGGCGTCGTGTTCGGCTCATCGCTGGGCGGCATCGGGGATCGGGGCATAGACAATATCGCCATCTCGGCCAAGGCGGTCGTCGACGCCGCGCCCTTCTACAAGGGCCTGTTGCTGGGCGGCGTGCTGGCGAATGAAACCGACGCGCTGTTCCAGGCGTGCAAGAAGAACTGACGCGACGCGGGCGGATGGCCACGCGCGATCATTGCAGCTTGATGTCGCCCTTCCTGATGATGTCGCCGAACATCGCCGTCTCGACCGCGATGCGGCTCTTGAAATCGGCCGGGCCGAGATAGGTCACGCGCATGCCGCCGTTGTGGACCTTGGCCACGATGTCGGGCGCGCGGAGCGCGGCGGCGATCGCCTGGTCAAGCTTGGCCACAACCGACAACGGCGTACCCGTGGGGGCGAGGACCCCGAACCACGAATCGCCGCCTTCCTTGCCATAGCCTGCCTCGCGCAGGGTCGGCACTTCGGGAAAGTCGGGGTGGCGCACTTCGGCCAGCATGGCGAGCGCCCGCAGCTTGCCTGCCTTGATGTGCGGCAGCGTCGTCTGGTCGAACTGGGCCTGGACTTCGCCAGCGAGCAGGGCGTTGGTCGCCGGCGCGCTGCCGCGATAGGGCACGTGCACCATCTTGATGCCGGCTTCCAGACAGAGCATTTCGCCGAACAGGTGGGTGATGGTGGCAAGCCCCGACGAGCCGAAGTTGATCTTGCCCGGGTTGGCCTTGGCGTAGGCCACGAACTCGGCGACCGTCCTGGCCGGCACCGAGGGGTGGACGGCGAAGGCGCCCCATGACGTGGTCATGCGCGACACCGGGATGAAATCCTTCTCCGGATCGAACGGGATGGGCTGCAGGTGGCGGGTGATGCAGAGCATCGCCGTCGTCGTCGTCAGGAAGGTGTAGGTGTCGACCGGTTGGTTTTTTACGTATTCCGCGCCGATCATGCCCGAGGCGCCGGCCTTGTTGTCGAACAACACGCTCTGGCCGAGGATCTGGCCGGCGCGGTCCATGACGATGCGGGTCGAGACGTCGGAAGGCCCGCCGGGCGGATAGGGGATCACCATGTGGATCTGCTTGGCTGGCCACTCCTGGGCGGCGGCCGGCCGCACCGCTGCAGCAGCGCCCAATGCCAGCGCACCCGTGAACGTCCGACGACGCATTCCACAACCCTCCCTGGGTTCGTTCGTTGCAGTGAGCATTCCATGGCTCGCCTTCGACCGCCAGCCGTGTGTTAGGTTTCGCCCATGAGACGGTTCGGCGACGCCCGGGTGGCGGCAGTGTTCAAGGATTATCCGCCGGACCTGCGGAAGCGGCTGATGGCATTGCGCGAACTGGTGTTCGACACGGCCGCCGCCACGCCCGGTGTGGGCCGGCTCGACGAGACGCTGAAGTGGGGCCAGCCGAGCTATCTCACGGCCGAGAGCGGCAGCGGCACCACGGTGCGTATCGATTGCCTGAAGAACCGCGACGGCTACGCCATCTACTTCCACTGCCAGAGCGGCCTGGTCGATCAGTTTCGCACGATATATCCCGACACCTTCGCCTACGAGGGCAAGCGTGCCATCGTGCTGACGGCGAAGGATCGCGTGCCGACCCGCGCGCTCGGCCACTGCATCGCGCTGGCCTTGACGCACCATCTACTGAAAAAAAGTGGGAGCAAGAAGACATGACCGGCAGACTGAAGGACAAGGTGGCGATCGTGGTCGGCGCGGGCTCGAGCGGCCCGGGCTGGGGCAACGGCAAGTGCACAGCCGTCACCTTTGCGCGCCAGGGCGCCAAAGTGTTCTGCGTCGATCGCAAGCGCGCCGCCGCCGAGGAAACGGTCGGTCTCATCGCCAAGGAAGGCGGCGAGGCGGTCGCCTTCGAGGCCGACGCTTCGAAGAATGCCGATGTGAAATCCATGGTCGATGCCTGCATGGCCAAGTGGGGCCGGGTCGACATCCTCGACAACAACGTCGGCATCGGCTCGCAGGGCGGGCCGGTCGAGCTTAGCGAGGACGAGTGGGACAAGGTCTTCGACGTCAACGTGAAGAGCTTCTTCCTGACGGCCAAGCACGTCATCCCGGTAATGGAGAAGCAGGGCAGGGGCTCGATCGTGAACGTGAGCTCGATCGCCTCGATCCGCAGCCCCAAGGGCATCTCCTACCTCGCCTACAACGCGAGCAAGGGCGCGGTGAATTCGCTCACCCTCGCCATTGCCTCGCAGTACGCGGAGAAGGGCATCCGCTGCAACGCCATCCTGCCCGGCCTAATGCACACGCCGATGATCGACTTCCTGGCCGAGCAGTACGCCAAGGGTGAGAAGGACCACAACCAGGCCTACGACAAGATGATCGCGCTGCGCGACAAGGCCTCACCGACCGGCAAGATGGGCACGGGCTGGGACACGGCGAACGCGGCACTGTTCCTGGCCTCGGACGAGGCGGCCTATGTGAACGGCCACCTGCTGGTGGTCGACGGCGGGATCACGGTGAGGGCTTAGCGGCCTTCCGACGTGGACTGAACCATCACGGTCTGGATCAAGGAGTTCAGAATTCTTTTCCTCCCCCGTCTTACGGGGGAGGGCAGGGTGGGGGAAAGCAACAGTCTTGGTGTTGCCTTCCCCCTCCGGCCCTGCGGGCCACCTCCCCCGTGAGACGGGGGAGGAGATGAGGCGATTCTATTTCAGCCGGAAAAACCTAGGGCCCCTGCCGCAGCAGGAAGCGGAACGCCAGCGGGCCGGTGATGATGATCAGGAACAGGCGGAAGAGATGATGGGTCGCCACCATCGCGATCTCGATTCCGAGCGCCAGGCCGATCAGGCTCATCTCTGCAAAACCGCCCGGCGCATAGCTCAGCACCGTGGCGTCGAAGTTGAGGCCTGTCAGCAGGAACGTGATCTCGGCGAAGCCCACGGCGCAGGCGATCAGCAGGATGGCAGCGCCGATCGAGGCCGCCATCTCCTTGTGCAGCTTGTCGAAGTTGGCGCCGACGAAGCGGCAGCCGATGCCGGCGCCGACAACGATCTGCGCGGCGGCGACCAGCACGCCCGGCGGCTGGGAGTTGGTGAGTCCGCCGAGATGGGCGATGGCGCTCACGATCATCGGGCCCATCATGAAGCTCGCCGGCAGGCGCAGCAGGCGGCCAGCAGTAGCACCGACGATGCCGCAGGCGACCAGGACAGCGTAGTCCTTCCAGTCGTTGCTCGTGGGCCCGTGCACCATGGTGAGCACACTGGTCTGCGCGCCGGTGACCAGCCGGTACCAGATCGGGATGGTGAGCACGACGGTGAGGATGCGCAGCGCATGGGCAAGCGCGATGGCGCGTTCGTCGCCGCCCAGGGCACCACCCATGATGGTCATGTCGTTCAGCCCGCCGGGCATCGAGGCGAAATAGCAGGTAACGCGGTCCCAGCCGGTGAAGACGCGCAGCCAGACGTAACAGAGCGTGGCACCGGTCATGGTCATGCCGGTGAGCACGCAGAGGCTCACGGCCCATTCGCCGAGGCGTTGCACCAGATCGGGCGTGAAGCCCGAGCCCAGCAGCACGCCCAGGATGATGATCATGCCCTGGCGTAGCCGCACCTTCATGCCGATGCGCAGTCCGAAGAAGGCCGCGATCGTGCAGAACACGCAGGGGCCCAGCATCCAGGCGAGCGGCATCTTGAGCCAGTTGAAGACGAATCCGCCGATCGTGCCGATGACCAGCGCCAGTGCGAGCGGCCCCCAGCCGTCATGGCCGATGATGAGTTTCTTCCCGACCTTGAGGGGAGCTGCTTTGCCGCTCAAGGCGCGAACTGCTCCTCACTCCGTCGCCCCGAGCGAAGCGAAGCGCAGTCGAGGGGCCTTGCTTCCATATGCAAGACCGATGGGCTGGAGAGGAGGTCCCTCCACTCGGGACGGAGCCTGCGCCGAGGGCATCCGAGGGGGCCCTCGGTCGGGACGACGGCAACCGTCATGGCGCGAACTGCTCCTTGAGGATGCGTTCTTCGAGATCGTGCTCAGGATCGAACAGCAGCGTGAGGACGATGTCGGTGGCCTCGGTCACGGTGACCTTGGCCACGTTGGGGATCTCGACCGAGTCGGCCGCCGCCGCGACCGGCCGCTTGCGCGGATCGAGGATGGTGAGGTCGACCTTGGAGGCACGCGGCAGGAGCGCGCCGCGCCAGCGCCGGGGCCGGAAGGCATTGATCGGCGTCAGCGCGAGCAAGCCGGCGCCCAGCGGCAGGATGGGGCCGTGGGCGGAAAGGTTGTAGGCCGTCGAGCCCGCCGGGGTGGCCACGAGCGCGCCGTCGCAGGAGAGCTCGGCCAGCCGCTTCTGGCCGTCGACCGAGACGGCGATGCGGGCGGTCTGTCGGCTGGAGCGCAGCAGCGAGACTTCGTTGATCGCGATCACTTCGAAATGCTGGCCGCGGGTGTTGGTGGCGAGCATGCGCAGCGGCGTCAGCGCCACCTTGCGCGCCCGCTTCAGGCGCTGCAGCAGGCCGACTTCCCGGTAGGTGTTGAGCAGGAACCCGACGGTGCCCAGGTTCATGCCGTAGATCGGAGTCTGGCGCCGGATGTTGCGGTGCAGGGCCTGCAGCATCAGCCCGTCGCCGCCCAGTGCCACGATGATGTCGGCCTGGGCCGGCGCCACCGCGCCATATCGCTTCTCCAGGCGAGCGCGGGCGTCCCGCGCGGTCGCAGTGGCGGCCGAGACGAAAGCGAGGAGTGGCGGACGGGAGGAAACGGCCATCGGGATGCTGCAATGCCCTCAATGCAAGAATCGCACTATAGCCGGAGGACGCCGCCGTGCGATAAAATCCCGGATATAAAAGAACCGCGAGGAGGAACGCGATGGAGCTGGTGCCGCTGGGACCCGGATTTGGCGTCGAAGTGAAAGGCGTCACCCTGCTCGACGTCGCCATCGATGCCGACGCCTACAAGGCCGTGCGCGAGGCCTTCGAAACCCACTCGCTGCTGGTCTTCCGCGACCAGCCGATCGCCGACGACATCCAGGTGGCCTACAGCCGGGCCTTCGGGCCGCTCGAGCTCACCAAGGCGGCCTCGGTCGGCGCCAACAGCTTCTATTCGCGCCTGACCAACGTCGGCGCCAACGGCGAGATCGTGCCGCCGACCGACCGCCAGGTGCTGGTCGCCCAGGCCAACGCGCTCTGGCACACCGATTCATCGTTCAAAAAGACGCCGGCGCTGGCCTCGGTGCTGACCGCGCGCGTCCTGCCGGCCGAGGACGGCGACACCGAGTTCACCTCGACACGGCTTGCCTGGGAGCGCCTGCCGACCGACCTGCAGGAGCGCCTCAAGAACTCGGTGGCGACCCACTCCTATGCCAACAGCCGCGACCAGATCCATCCCGATCTCGCCAACGCCGAGGAGCGCAAGGCGCTGCCGCCGGTGCGCTGGCGGCTCAACTGGCGCAACCCGGCCAACGACCGTCGCGCACTCTATGTCGCGAGCCATGCCTATGCGATCGACGGCATGGACGACCGCGATGCGCGCCAGATGCTGGCGCAACTGCTCGACGAGGCGACGCGGCGTGAGTTCGTCTACACCCACAAGTGGCGCACCGGCGACGCGGTGATGTGGGACAACCGCGCCATGCTCCATCGCGGCCGGCCGTGGGACTATGCCAAGGAACGCTCTATGGTGCGGACCACAATCTCCGCCACCGTGGCCGACGGCCTGAACGAAGTGAAGCCGCCCGTCCTGCATTAGGCTGTGTTTCGATTCCGTGGAATCACACCACCAACCTCACCCTGAGGTGTGCGCGCAGCGCGCGTCTCGAATCGGGCGAAGTAGTCTCCGCCCTGTGGTGGGCAACAGAACGGTGCGGGTGCCATGCTTCGAGACGCCGCGCTAAGCGCGGCACAGGGCGGGAGTTACCCCGCCCGACTCAGCATGAGGTGTCCTTCTAACCTGAAATGAGCGCCAAGGCGCCGGCGAAACGGATTACTCCGCCGCTTCGAGGTGCTGCAGGTTGTGGGCCGCGGCGACCTTGGCGCGGGCGACGTCTTCGCCGCGCTTCTTGGTGACGGCGGCACCGCCGCCGGCGGTGTCGGCGAACAACGACAGCTTGTCCATCTCGTCCTCACCCACCGGCTCCAGGGCCAGGTCGGTGTACTCGTGGCGCTTGGGATCGAACCGGACCTTCTGGCCGATGCGCCAGCCCTGCCAGGAGAGGCGTCCGTAGATCTTGAGCTTGCGCCAGGTCTCGAGCGCCAGCTTCCAGTGGAACACGCCGATCGGCTCGATCTTCATGCCGTAGCGGCGGTCGCGGCGGTACTTCAGGCGGACGACGCCGCCTTCCAGCGGATGGATATTCTCGGCCTCGAACATGATCTTGAACATGGTCATGAATTGGGCCGGCTCGGCCGGGTTGCGCCCAGGGATGGAGCCATGGCGGCGCGCCACCGTCTCGATGTGCTCGGGCGTGTAATAGGTGCGCCAGGCGTCGCGATATGTTTGTTCGTACTCGGCGTCGCTCATCTTGGGATGATGGACGACGCGATGATTGAGGTCGTACTTGTTGAGATCAGGGTCCATCCATACGCCCTGCTTCCAGAGCGTCTGATGGTCCTCGGATCCGGGCAGCGGCGTCAGCATGAAGAGCTCGAGAATGTCGAGCGGCAGTTCCTTCTTGATGATCTCCATGTCGCGCAGGATCGATTCGCGCGTGTCGCCAGGGAAGCCCAGGATGTAGCCGGCCCAGGTCGAGGCGCCGCTGGTGTGCCATGCCTGCAGCATCTTGCGGTATTCGGTGATCTTGTTCTGGCGCTTCTTGGCGGCCAGCAGATTGTCCGGATTGACGTTCTCCAGCCCGATGAAGACCCGATAGACACCGGCCCAGCGCGACTTGTGGATGAAGTTCGGGATGCGATGGCACTGGGTGTCGACCTGGATGATCAGGGACACCTTGATGCCCTCGTTCTCCTTCAGCTCGATGAGCCGGTCGAAAAAGTCCTCCCAGTGCTTGTTGCGGGCCATGTTGTCGTCGGTGATGAAGAACGACGTGATGCCCTGCTTGTAGTTCTCGCGGATGATCGCTTCGAGGTCGTCGGCGCTGCGGAAGCGGCTCTTGCGGCCCTGCACGTTGATGATGGTGCAGAACGAGCACTGGAACGGGCAGCCGCGACCGAGGTCGAAGCTCGACTTGCGGCCTTCGTTGCGCGCAAGGGCCGCCGGCGGCAGATGCGGCGTCGGCGCGCCCTCGATGCCCGGCAGGTCGTCCATGTAGTTGTAGAGCGGCTTCAGTCTCTGGTGCCAGGCGTCGAGCAGCACCTCGTCGAGACGGCCTTCCTCGGCCTCGCCGGCGTAGATCGAGATACCCATGTCCATCGCCGCCTGGATCTCGGGCGGCACGACCGGCAGCATCGACAGGCAGCCCGCGGCATGGAAGCCGCCCATGGCGACCGGCAGGCCGGCTTTGAGGAAGTGGCGCGCCAGGTCGACGGCGTGGGGAAATTGGTTCGACTGCACGCCGACCAGGCAGATCAGGGCCTTGCCCCCCGTCCGCTCGATGTCGGCCATGATCTTGTCCGGCTGGACGCGGGTATTCGTCTCGTCGAACGGCTTGATGAGGATATCGACGTCCGGGCCCAGCACCAGGCGCTGCCGGCAATCTTCACCCAGCCCATAGAGCGCGGCCAGGGTGTTGGAGGGAATGTGAGAGCGGAACCAGGTGATCGGATAGCCGTCGTCGTCGTAGTGCGTCGGCTTGATCAGCACCAGGTGGAACGTCGTTCGCTTTTTTGCCCCGCCCATCACGGATGTCTCCAACTCAATAACCCCGCGTGTGGTGTCAATTCGAACCTTCTACCGCCAGAAGGCCCTCGCGGACCACACTGCTCTGAGCGGGTCGATGACGCAAGTGCGAGAGAGCTATATTCACAGGCTCCAAATGTCAAAAAAAGCTACAGCTTGTAAGGGTTTGGCGGCATTACTACGCCCTTTAGTAGGGGCTGCCCTGAGGAGGAGTTCATTGCCGCCCGTGCCTCGAGCGGGCAAGTTGCCGCTCCCCGGAGGCGCACCCTCACAAGATGCCCGAGGGGAAGGGGAACGACCAAGACGTGAGTCTCATCGCGCGCGTGCCGGCATTGGCGCCGTTTCGCATCAGGAGTTTCCGGTTCCAGTGGCCGGCCGACCTGCTTGCCTCCTGGGCGTTCGAGATGGAAGGCGTGATCCTCGGCTGGTTCGTGCTGGTCGCGACCGGCTCGGTCCTGGCGCTGGCCGTTTTCGGCTCGCTGCAATTCCTGGGAACCCTGATCTCGCCGCTGTTCGGCATGGCGGGCGACCGCTTCGGCTACCGCAACCTGCTGTGCCTGATGCGCGGGACCTACGTGGCCGTGGCGCTCATGCTGATGGGCCTGTTCCTGGCCGGCCTCGCCTCACCGGTACCGGTGTTCATCCTGGCGGCATTGATCGGGCTGGTGCGTCCGTCCGACATCACGTTGCGCAACCTTCTGGTCGGCGAGACCATGCCGGCCGAATACCTCATGCGGGCGATGGGCGTGTCGCGCACCACTGCCGACTCGGCGCGCATCGTGGGCGCTCTCTCGGGTGCCACCCTCGTAGCCGTGCTGGGCTCGGGGCTGGCCTATGTCGCGGTGTGCATCGTCTACACGATCAGCCTCGCGCTCACCTTCGGCGTCGGGATCCGGCGCGTCAGGGTGCTGGGCGATGCCGGGACGGCCGGCTCGCCGCTGCAGTCGCTCAAGGAAGGCTTCGCCTACATCTGGGCGAGCCCGGACATGCGGGCAACGATGCTGCTCGCCTTCCTGGTGAATTTCGCGGCCTATCCCCTGGTCGGCTCGCTGCTGGCCTATGTCGCCAAGAACATCTACGGCCTCGACCAGACCGGTCTCGGCTGGCTGCTGGCGAGCTTCGCGGGCGGCGCCCTGCTGGGCTCGATCCTGGTGTCGATGTACGGCGCGCGGATCCAGCCGGCGAGGACGATGATCGCGGGCGCACTGGTCTGGTTCGCGCTCAACCTCGCCTTCTCGTGGATCAGTTCGCCGGCCTGGGGCGAGGCGCTGCTGTTTCTGGCCGGTCTCACACAGAGCTTCTGCATGGTGCCGATGGCGGTGCTCCTGCTGCGCGGGGCCGATCCCGCGTTGCGCGGCCGCGTCATGGGCGTGCGCATGCTGGCCGTCTACGGCCTGCCCGTCGGCCTGCTGCTGTCGGGACCGCTGGTCGAGCATGCCGGCTTTGCGATCACGGGTTCGCTGTACAGTCTGCTCGGGATCGGCTTCACGCTGCTGATCGCTGTGCGCTGGCGGGCGGAGCTTTGGCATCAGGGCGCCCCCGGCAACTTGAGGTGACGCAACCCTTGCCGGTTTGGGGCGTTGTCGTTGGATGGAAGCCAAAGTCGCCAAGACCGTGGCCTTGGCAACGGCTCTCGTCCTGTCGAACGCAGCCCTGCTCTCGGCCCAAACGCCACCGCCGCCCTCCTCGGCGACCGAGGACGAAAAGCGCAGCATCTACACGTTCCAGGTTGAGAACGACGTCTTCAACCGGATCGCACGCTCCGATCGCGATTACACCAGCGGCCTTCGGGCGGGGTGGCTGTCGCCGGCACTGACCGGGCTGCCGGACGGCATTGTCGCGGCCACCACCATCCCGACCTTCTTCGGCGAGGCGCCGGCCACGTCGGTCATTCGCCGCCTCGCCATCTCATTCGGCCAGAACATCTACACGCCGCAGGACACGTGGATCGCCCAGCCGATCTACAACGACCGGCCCTACGCCGCGTGGCTCTACGGAAGCTTCGCCCTGCAGTACACCTACAAGCGTTTCGACGAGAAGACCGGCAAGGACGAGCCGATGCGGCTCGACACGCTGCAGTTCGACGCCGGCGTGATCGGCCCGGCGGCGGGCGGCTCGTTCGTGCAGAACAACTGGCACACCCTGATCGGCGTGGCGCCGACCTACGGCTGGGCGAACCAGCTCCACAACGAACCGACCCTGGGGATTGCCTTCGAGCGGCGCTGGCGCACCGGCCGCTCCGTTCTGATCGAGGATCCGAAGCTCGAGGTCGACTTCATCCCGCGCCTGGGGGCCGCTCTCGGCAATGTCGCCACCTACGCCAGCGTCGGCGGCACTGCGCGCATCGGCAAGAACCTGCGCGACGATTTCGGCCCGACGCGCGCCCGGCCGGCGCTGCCCGGCTCGGAGGCGTTCATCGGCGACGGCAGCTTCGGCTGGTATCTGTTCGCCGGCATCGATGCCCAGGCGGTCGCGCGCAACATCTTCCTCGACGGCAATACCGACGGCCAGAGCCTGAGCGTCGGCCATCTGCCCTTCGTCGGCGAAGCCCAGGCAGGTTTCGCCATTCTCTACGGCGGCGTGCGCTTCACCTATACGCAGGTGTTGCGCACGCCGGAGTTCTCTCAGCAGAATCGCTTCACGCAGTTCGGTTCGGTGAACATCACATTCCGATACTGAGGGCCGATCCTAAGCGCTATATTCGTCCCATCAGCAGCAGGACCACCACGATGAGCAGCACCAGGCCCGCGCCGCCGCTGGGGAAGTAGCCCCAGCCGCTGCTGTAGCCCCAGTGCGGCAGGGCACCGACCAGGATCAGAATCAGGACGATCAGCAGAATGGTGCCCAGCATGAAGGTCTCCGTGGTTAGGTGAGGTTCTTCTCGGCGAACGACCAGTTCACGAGCTTGTCGAGCCAGGCCGCGACGTGGTCGGGGCGGCGGTTCTGGTAATCGAGGTAGTAGGCGTGCTCCCAGACGTCGGCGACCAGCAGCGGCGTGCCGCCGTGCGCGATCGGCGTGTCGGCGTTCGACGTCGTCTCGATCTTGAGCGCGCCGTTCTTGCCCTTGACCAGCCAGGCCCAGCCGCTGCCGAACTGGCCGACCGCGGCCTGGCTAAAAGCCTTCTTGAAGGCGTCGAGGCCGCCGAAGTCCTTCTCCAGCGCGTCCTTGATCTTGCCCGTCGGCGCGCCGCCCTTCGGAGTCATGCTGTGCCAGTAGAACTCGTGGTTCCATGCCTGGGCGGCGTTGTTGAAGATCTTCTTGGCCGCCGCGTCCTTGTCGGTGGCGGAGCGGACGACGATCTCTTCCATGGAAAGAGCTTCGTAGGCAGTGCCGGCGATCAGCTCGTTCAGCACCTTGACGTAGGTGGCATGGTGCTTGCCGTAGTGGAAGGAAATGGTGTTGGCCGAGATCACTGGCGCCAACGCATCGTCGGCGTAGGGCAGCTTGGGAAGGGTGAAGGGGGCTTTTACTTTATCCAACGGCATGATCGGTACTCCTGGTGTTGACGCTCACCGACACTATGCAACGCGCGTGCTGGGTTTTTGTTGCGTCGCATTTTCGCAGGTTGTTGCGTCTCATTTTCACGCGCAGCGCAGGCGCGCACATATTTCTGAGCGAACGGTTCTCAGTCGCGCACTCAGTAGTTGCGTCGAATCTTTCTGCGGTTATCTCTAGGCAACACCATCACCGAGGAGGTTCCCATGAAGGGCAACCCGCAGATCATCGCCGAGCTGAACAAGCTCTTGAAGAACGAGCTGACGGCCATCAACCAGTACTTCCTGCACGCCCGGATGATGAACCACTGGGGCTTCGAGCGCCTGGGCAAGAAGATCTACGAGGAATCGATCGGCGAGATGAAGCACGCCGACAAGCTGATCAAGCGCATCCTGCTGCTGGACGGCCTGCCCAATCTCCAGGACCTCGGCAAGCTGGTGGTCGGCGAGACGGTTCCCGAATGCCTCTCCGCCGATCTCAAGCTCGAGACCGGGGCGCGCACCGCCCTGGTGGCGGCCGTGACACATTGCGAGACGGCGAAGGACTACGTCAGCCGCGAGATCGTGGTCGACATCCTCGAGGACGCCGAAGAGCACATCGATTTTCTCGAGACGGAGATCGGTCTGCTGGAGAAGGTCGGCGAGCAGAATTATCTGCAGACCCAGATCGGCGAGGGCGAAGCCTCGAGCTAATCGGCCGCCAGCCTAGTCGGCAGCCATGAGGGCGGGCCGGCTGGCCTCTTCACGAACGGTCTGCGCGATGCGCTCGCGCATATCGCAGGCGCAGGTGCCGCATTGGGGGCTCTTGCCGCAGGCGCGGAAGACATCGGACGGCTTGCGCGCGCCCGCCCGGACAGCGGCGTCGACTTCGCGTTCCCGAATGGCCCGACAGATGCAAAGATACATGGACGTTTGGCCCGCTGACGTTTTGACCGCTTCCGTGCAGTTGCGACTTACTCGCAGGCGCAAAGATAGGGGCCTGCCTCGGCCGGGTCAAGTGGCCTAAAAGCCCTTTAAACGGACCTTTTCCAAAGCCGCCCTCAGCTCCGGGTCGATCGGATGGGGCGTTTTGCCTTTCAGCCGGACCACCGTCATCTCGGCCGCGACGATGCAGGCCCCGTCCTTGAAGGCGGCCGACCCGACGGTGATCGAACTGGTGCCGATCGCGATGACCCCGGTGCCGAGCTTGACCTGGCCCGGCCAATGGGATTCGGCCAGGAAGCTCACGTTCATGCCGGCCGAGATGCCGCGCACGCCGTCCTCGCCACGGGACATCATGCCCAGATCGCGAATGAAGGTGAGGCGGGCGGTCTCGAGATAGGCGCAGAGCGCCACGTTGTTGACGTGCCCGGCCGCGTCCTGGTCGGAGAAGCGCACCGTGTCGGTGCACCAATGCGGATAGATCGAACGGTCTTGCAGGCGTTTGTCGCGCGACATGGGAAATCAATCACTTGGCCGACGGTCGGCAGGAGCGGGGGCGGTGTCGCCCCGGCGCGCGTCAGGAGCGCGGCGGCAGGGTCATGTCGGCATCCTTGAGCAGGCGCTCGAGCGTGGGGATGGACGCCTTGGCATCACCCTCACGACACTTGGCCACGGCCTCCCCACCTATGACATCCGGCGTGACCCCATCCATGCTGCTCGTGCTCGGATCGGCGCCGACGTAGCGCTGGTAGAGCTGGCTGAGTTTGGCGCAGTAGGCCAGGTCCTGGGGCGAGCTGGTCGTCTGTTTCTGGGACGGGCCGGTCGTCTGTGGCTGGGTGCAAGCGAGCAGGGATAGGCCGAGCGCGGCTGCCAGCAGAAGTCTAGTTGGGCGCATGTCTTCCTCGCGGTTCTACGTCGACCATAACGGGCTCGCCCGTCTCGGGGAAATCACATCCGCGAGGCCATCGCGGGTTGGAAGGGTGGATTGACGGGCCAGCCCTCCCTCTGCGAAGACCGATGCCATGCAATCCGATGCACCGCGCTACTGGGAAGATTACGAAACGGGCAAGAAGTACCCGCTGGGCTCGACGAGCTTCACCGAGCAGGAGATCGTCGAGTTTGCGCGTCAGTTCGATCCGCAAAGTTTCCACGTCGACGCCGAAGCGGCCCGCGCCTCGATGTTCGGCGGCCTGATCGCCTCGGGGTGGCATGTGGCGGCCAAGCTGATGCGGCTGTTCGTCGACAACTACATCGACACGCGCACGGCGCTGGGTTCCCCGGGCCTCGACGAGCTGCGCTGGCTAAAACCGGTGCGGCCGGGCGACACGCTCACCGCCTGGGTCGAGTGCGCCTTGAAGGTGCCGTCCAAGAGCCGGCCCGACATGGGGGTCATCCACGAGCACTGGAGCGCGCTCAACCAGAAGGGCGAGCTGGTGATGACGACCAAGGGGATCAACATGGTGCGACGGAGGCCGGCATGAGCCGCGCAGTGAAGGGCCTCGACCACGTCGTGGTCATGGTCGACGGTATCGACGCGGCGGAGGCAGCCTATAAGCGGCTCGGCTTCCAGGTCCAGCCGCGCGGCTTCCACAAGAAGCTCGGCACCGCCAATCACCTGATGATCTTCGACAAGGATTACTTCGAAATCCTGGGCATCGTCGAGGATACGGAATTCAATGCCGAGCGCCGCGAGTGGCTGAAGGACGGTGGTGGTCTCGCCAACGTGGCGCTGGCGACGGATGGCGCCGATCTCGCCTATGAAGCGTTCAAGCAGGCCGGTCTGGAACCCGACGCGCCGCTGTTCTTCGATCGCGCCGTCGAGGTCGCGGGCAAGACCGAGCATGCCAAGTTCCGCACCGTGCGCATCCCCAAAACGCACATGCCGGTGGTCGGCTTTTTCGTCTGCGAGCATCTGACGCCCGAGTTCGTCTATCGGGGCGAGTGGGCGAGCCATCCCAATGGCGCGCGCGGCATTCTGGGCGTCACCGTGATCGCCGAGCAGCCGGCCAAGTGGAGTGCCGAACTCGAGAAGTATTTCGGCGCGGGCTCGGTCCGGCGCGACGGCGAGGGGCTTGTCGTGAACACCGGCACGCAGCCGATCCACTACCTCACCCGAAAGGACTACGCGGCGCGCTATCCCGGCGTCGTGCCGGTGCGGCCGGGAGACCATCCGGCGCTGCTTTCGGTACGCGTCGACAGCCTCGCAGACTGCGAGGCCCTGCTGAAAAAGAACGGCGTTGCCGTGCTGAAGCCCGATACAGGCCGGCTGATCGTGCCGCCCGCGGAGGCTGCCCACCTCACCCTGGAATTTGCGGAGCGTTAGTCTTCATGGCGTTCGATCTTGCCGATCGCGGCATCTATGGTTTCTCGACCTCCGAAAATCTCCGGTTCGCCGACGTCGATGCCAACGGCCACGTCAACAATGGCGCGTTCATCGAGCTGCTGGAGAATGCGCGCGTTTCCTACCTCCGCCAGATCGTGCGGTCCGGGCTGCCGCGCTTTCGCCTGGTCATCGGCCGCATTGAATCCGACTTCAAGCGCCAGATGTTCTATCCCGGCGCCGCCACGGCCTGCGCGCGGCTGATCGAGGCGCACGAGCGCAAGTGCGTCATCGGCCAGGCCCTGTTCGATGGCGAGGGCAACTGCACTTCCGTCCAGCGCGTCATCATGGTGTCGCTGAACGAGGAAACCCATCGCAGCACGCCGTTCGCGTCAGAGGTGCGTGACATGCTCGATCGCCTCGCAGCCTCCCATGATGGATTGCCGACATGACCGATGCGCCCGTTCCCACGCTCGTCCCTGAAGGCTTCCGCCCGCTCGACGTCAGCGACGATTTCGTCGGGCTGATCGGACCGCTCTGGTACAAGGTCGAGGGCGAAAAGCTCCGGATCGGGTTGCCGCTGGAAAAGCGTCACGGCAATCCGATGGGCTGGGCGCATGGCGGTCTGCTGGTGACCGTGGCCGACATGGTGATGGGCGCGGGCTCCGGCTACGCCACCGGAATCCGCTGGCCTCACCCCACGGTCTCGCTCGGCACCGAATTCGTGCGCGGCGCGCGGCTCGGCCAGTGGCTGGAAGGAACCGCGCGCATCGCCCGACGCACCCTAAATTTCTGTTTCGCCAGTTGCGACCTCGTCTGCGGTGGCGAGATCGTCCTGGTGGCATCCGGCGTGTTCAAGGTGCCGGATGTCGACAAGATCCCCGAGGAGCAGCGTGCCCGGGTGATGGGCAAGTGGGGAGAGACCTAATGTCATCCTTACTTCGCTCGGAGTCTTTCCGGCGCGGATAGAGTTCAAGATTCTTCTCCCCCCCCCCCCGTAGGACGGGGGAGGAGATGAGTCGGTTCTGATTCAGTCGGAAAGAACCCAGGATGACAGCTGCGCTGTCACTTCTTCTTGCGCCGGTAGATCCGGTAGCGGTCGAAGTCCATGAGGTGCTCGTAGCCCTCGAAGGCGTCGGCGAAGGTTCGGTTCTGCAGGAAGTACTCGAGGTAGTCGAACTCCTTGCCCTGGCAGCGCGGGATGCCCGCGATGTGATCGACGATCAGCAGGTCGGGATGCTCGCGGGCGAAATCGTCGCTCACGGCATCGAACACGAATTTCTCGGACTCGCCCATCGTGTCGGGTGGATTGTAGAGCGCGGGAAAGTCGTCGCAGGTCGCGTAGACGCCCTGCAGTATCCACATGCTCAGGAACCGCATGGTCATGCGGCCGTCGAGGTAGTTGACCATCGGCCACAGCGGATAGATGCCGGGCGACAGGGCAAGGAAGGTCCGATGCGGCGCGTTCTGCTCGATGATGTGCTGCAGCCGCCCGCCGATCGAGTCCTCGAACTGGCGCTGCTTGTAGAACGGCGGCGTATAGAGTGCTGCCTGGAAATAGAGCAGCACCATCAGGGTGGCCGAGATCACCGCCACCGGCAGGTGATGGCCGCTGCGGCTGATCGGCAGGTAGCGGTCGACGGTCTGCGAGACCGTCAACGCCGCCAGCATGATCGCGGCAGAGAGCGCGGGCAGCACGTGGTAGGGCCAGCCCTTGGCCTGGGCGATCGCCGAGATCGCAGCACCTGCGCCGAACACGACGAGGACGCGGGCCGAAATCGTCTTGGTGAAGACGATGGCGATGATGCCGAAGATCAGCAGTGCGATCAGGGTCGGGGCGAGGACATTGCTGGTCAGCACGCCCTGCCAGCCCGCTTCGCCGATTGGCGCATAGGCCTCGATCGCCAGCGGCATGACGACAAGGCCGAAGTCGGCGAAGATCGTGTACATCGCCACCAGATGCGCGACCGCCATCAGGCCGATCGACCACGGGATGGGGTCGAACAGCGTTGCGCGCCAGCCCCGACGGAACAGCAGATAGAGTTCGACTGCTGCCGGAATGGCAAGATAATGGGGCTTCATCGCCAGCGCCACACCGGCCACGAGGCCGATCGCGATGCCGGCCCAGCGGCCCAGCACGACCCCCTCGGCGCGCGCCATTGAGGCGATCAGGTAGGGCGCGCAGGCCACGAACATGATGTGCTCGCGCTGGCCGAAATGTTCGTTGGGCAGCACCGAGAACAGGAACAGCAGGACCGGCGGCAGCAGCGCCTCGGTGAGGGCGTGATCGGCCGACGGCACGAGCCGGACCAGCCTGCGGCAGGCCACAAACGAGGCGAAGATGCCGGCCACCACCCAGGCGGTGAACCAGAAGGTGACGGTGCCCGGCAGCAGCTTGGCGGTCAGCACCGGCAGCGAATGAACGACGAAGGTGAGGGGCAGGTTCTCGTCGATCACCTCGACATAGAGCTTTTCGCCGCCGATCCAGCGCGCCGAGACGTCGAGGATCGCCGCCACGTCATGATTGATCGGCGGAAAGAAGTAGCCGGCGAGCCAGAGGACCGGCAGCGCGAACAAAGGCACCAGCAGCAGCCGCTCGACGCGCGGTGAAATCGTTGGAGGTTTGATCGGAGATGTTGGCAAGGCGGGGCGAAGATATCATAAGCAGGCGGGAAGACGAGGCTTGGGGCAGGAGACCGGGTGTGGAATGGGCCGGCGGCCGGCTGTTGTCGGTACAGGACAGATGCGTGCAAGATACGTGCACAATGCCCAGGGCTCCGCGTCCTCGAATCCAGCCGATGGAATACGCCTTTGCTTCGTATGACGCTGCTCTATCGTCGTTTCCAGCCAGCCTGCGCCGGCCCGGTCGTCGCGGCGGCCTGCGATGAGTGAAATCGCCGCGCCGGCAGTGTCCCCGGCCCTGGCCCCGGCCCTGTCCGTCGTCGTTCCGGTCTATCTCGGCGCCGCCACGGTTGGCGAACTGGTCGCTGCCTTGCGCGCGCTGGAGATCGACGGCGGTCTCGAGATCGTCCTGGTGGTCGACGGCAGTCCGGACAACAGCCTCGACGTCTGCAAGGAACTGGTTGCCTTGCCGGGCGCGCCGATCACGCTCGTCAGTCTCAGTCGCAATTTCGGCGAGCACAACGCCGTGATGGCGGGACTGGCCCGCGCCCGTGGCGCCTTCGCCATCACCATGGACGACGATCTGCAGAACCCGCCGGCCGAGGTCCGCCGCCTGTTCGAGCATGCGCGCGACGGCGGCTACGACGCGGTCTACACCTATTACGCCGAGAAGAAGCACGCCCCCTGGCGCAACTGGGGAAGCCGCTTCACCAACTGGTGCGCCGACCGGCTGCTCGACAAGCCGCGCGGGCTTTACCTTTCGAGCTTCCGATGCCTGTCGGCCTTCGTGCGCGAGCGCATCGTGGCGAGTTATGAGGGGCCTTATCCCTATGTCGATGGTCTGGTGTTCCAGGTGACGCAGAACGTCGGCCGCCTGGAAGTCCATCACCTGCCGCGCAACGAGGGGCAGTCCAACTACACGCTGCGCCGGCTGATCCGGCTATGGCTGGCGATGTTCCTCAATTTCTCGGTGATGCCGCTCAGGCTGGCCACCCTGTTCGGGCTGGGATTCGGCGCCCTGGGGGCGATTGCGGCCGTCATCGTCATCGTCGAGGCGATCGTCTCCGACCAGCCACCGCAAGGCTGGGCCTCGCTGATGGTCGCCGTGCTGGTCCTGGCCGGCGTGCAACTCGTGCTGGTCGGCCTGATCGGCGAATATCTCGGCCGCATGTTCCTGGTGGTGAACCGCAAGCCGCAGTATCTCGTGCGCGAGGTTTTCCGCCGCGGCGGGAGCGGGCTGGACGTCGAGCGGCCCAGGGTCGACACACGCGCGGCGGGACAGCCCCACCGCGAGCCTTCCGGATCGGAGTCCTGAACGATGACCATCTACTACGTGGCCCTTGGGATCAGCATTCTGGCCGGCATCGCCGGGCAAATCCTCCTGAAGGCCGGCGCCGATGCCCCGGACTTCATCAGCCAGATCCTGCGCCCGTCGACGCTGTGCGGGCTGGCATTCTACGGATCGGCGGCCTTTCTCTACATCCTGGCACTGCGCAAGATACCGATGTCGGTGGCCTTTCCCAGCGTGTCGGTGTCCTACGTCCTGGTGGCGATCCTCGGGCATTTCGTGTTCGGTGAGCCGTTTGGCTTGAAGCAGATCGGCGGCCTTGCGCTGATCATGGGCGGCGTCATTCTCATCAACCAGCCGTGAGGGCCCGAACGTGAACTACGAGCAGATCAAGTACGAGATCCAGGACGGCATCCTCACCATCACGCTCAACCGGCCCGACAAGCTCAACGCCTTCACCGGCAAGATGCTGTCGGAACTTTTGGACGCGATGGACCGCTCCGACCGCGACGACGATGTGCGGGCGGTGGTCTTCACCGGCGCCGGCCGCGGCTTCTGTGCCGGTGCCGACCTGTCGGGCGGCGCCAATACCTTCAACGCCGAGAATCGCGGGCCGGTCGATCCCGGCCTCGACGGCCACCGCGACGGCGGCGGGCTCTTCACCCTCAGGGCCTACGAATCGCTGAAGCCCACCATCGCCGCCTGCAACGGCCCGGCGGTCGGCGTCGGCATCACCATGCAGCTCGCGATGGACATTCGCCTCGCCTCCGAGGCCGCCCGCTACGGCTTCGTCTTCACCCGCCGCGCCATCGTCATGGAGGCCTGCTCGAGCTGGTTCCTGCCGCGCCTCGTGGGGCCGCAGCAGGCGCTGGAATGGGTGATGACCGGCCGCGTCTTCCCTGCCGAGGAGGCATTGGCCGGCCGGCTCGTGCGCTCGGTCCACAAGCCCGAGGCGCTGCTGCCGGCGGCCTATGCGCTGGCGCGCGAGATCGCCGACAATACCGCGCCGGTTTCGGTGGCGCTCAACCGCCACATGATCTGGAAGATGCTGGGCGCCGACCATCCGATGGAGGCGCACAAGGTCGACTCCAAGGGCATCTACGCCCGCGGCAAGTCGGCCGACGTGAAGGAGGGCGTGACGGCGTTCCTCGAGAAGCGGCCGGCCCGTTTCCCCATGAAGGTGAGCGACGGCATGCCGTCGTACTTCCCGTGGTGGCAGGAGCGGCAGTTCAACAAGTAGGCGGAAAAGATCCCTCACTGCGTTCGGGATGACACCACCTCTAGAATTGGCGCACGGCGACAAACCCGAAAAGATTGTCATCCCGAACGCAGTGAGGGATCTTTCTACTCCACGATAGGCCTATCAAGATGCCTATTGACTAATCCTATCCTTCTGATATTCCTGTCGCCGAAAGCGTGAAGTGGCGCGAGGACCGAACGCGACCGGACGGCGAGCTCTCGATCTTCGGAGGGGGCGGCGACGTAAAATTCGACAGTTGGCGTCCAACGTCCGGTCTCGAAGGCCGGGGATTTGGCGAACCAGATCAAAGGCTTGGCGGGAAAACGGGAAGGGTGCGGCGACGTGAACCGGTGTCCAACGGACCTGGTTCGGTTGCCCGTGTCGGGCACTTGCGGCAGGTTGAAAAAAAGAGCTTTTGTGGAGGGAATAGTGAGCAAGTTTCAGATGCGGCGCCGTGTACTTTTGGCGGCAGCCCCGGCCCTGGTGGCGGCGCCCTATGTCGCGCGCGCCCAGGGCAAGCCCGAGAAGAGCAAGGTGATCCTCGCGGTGGGCGGCAAGTCCGCCCTCTATTACCTTTCGCTGACCATCGCCGAGCGCAAGGGCTTCTTCAAGGAAGCCGGCCTCGACGTCGAGATCAATGACTTCCAGGGCGGCGCCAAGTCGCTGCAGGCCCTGATGGGCGGCAGCGCCGACGTGGTGGCCGGTGCCTACGAGCACACCATCCGCATGCAGCAGCGCGGCCAGGACGTCACGGGTTTCGCTCTGATCGGTCGCGGCATGCAGATCTGCATCGCGCTGCGCAACGACGTCGCCGCCAAGGTCAAGGGGCCGGCCGACATCAAGGGCATGAAGTTCGGTGTCACCGCGCCGGGCTCATCGACCCACATGCTGCTGAATTTCTGGGCTGCCAAGGGTGGGCTGAAGGCCAGCGACGTGGTGGCGATCGGCGTCGGCGCGGGCGCCTCGGTCGTGGCCGCCATCGAGAAGGGCGAGGTCGACGGCGTTTCCCAGACCGATCCCGCGCTCACCATCCTGACCGACAAGGATCTCGTGAAGGTCGTTGTCGACACGCGCACGACCAAGGGCAACCAGGAAGTCTTCGGTGGCGCCTTCCCGGCGGCCAGCCTCTATTCGCAAACCGATTTCATCAAGAAGAACCCGGGCGTGACGCAGGCGCTCGCCACCGCGATCGTGCGCGCCGACCAGTGGCTTCAGACGGCTACGCCGGCCGAAGTCGCCAATTCAGTGCCCGAGGGCTACCTGCTGGGCGACCGCGCGGTCTACGAGAAGTCGTTTGCGGGCGTGCGGGAAACCATCTCCCCGGACGGCACGATGCCGGCCGGCGCGATGGAGAACTGCCTGAAGTTCCTGGCCGAGAGCGATCCAGCCATCAAGCCGGCGACGGTGAAGCTCGCCGACACGTGGAACAACGAGTTCGCCCAACGCGCCGCCAAGCGCAGCTAATCCGCCGTGGCTGGAAACGACGTGCCGGCGCTGGCGCTGGCTGACATCACCTGCCGCTTCGCCGCCCGCGACGGGGCGAGCGCGCCCTACACCGCGGTGGCCAATGCCACGCTGAATGTGGCGAAGGGCGAGTTCGTGTCGGTGGTGGGACCGACCGGTTGCGGCAAGTCGACTTTGCTGAATGTCGCTGCCGGTCTCCTCGAGCCTTCGTCCGGAACCATCGATGTGTTCGGCCAGCGGCTGCTGGCCGCAGATGGCGTGAACAGGCGTGCCGGCTACATGTTCCAGGCCGATGCGTTGATGCCGTGGCGCAACGGCATCGACAATGTCATCGCCGGCCTCGAATTCCGCGGCGTGCCGCGCGCCGAGGCGATTGCACAGGGCGAGGAGTGGCTGCGCCGCGTCGGGCTGGCGGGCTTCGGCGATCGCTATCCGCATCAGATGTCGGGCGGCATGCGCAAGCGCCTGGCGTTGGCGCAGACGCTGATCCTGAGCCCCGACATCCTGCTGATGGACGAACCTTTTTCGGCGCTCGACGTGCAGACGCGCCAGCTCATGGAGAACGAGCTGCTGGCGCTGTGGGCCGTGGATCGCAAATCAGTGCTCTTCATCACGCACGACCTCGAGGAGGCGATCGCGCTCTCAGATCGCGTGGTCGTGCTCTCCGCCGGCCCCGCGACGCGGCCGATCGGGGATTTCAAGGTCGACCTGCCGCGCCCGCGCGATGTCTCCGAGATCCGCATGACGCCTGCCTTCGCCACGCTCCATCGCGAGATCTGGGCGGCGATGAAGGAAGAAGTGCTGAAGGCCTATGCCGCGCAGAAGGTCGCCTGACATGCGGTTGCGCGTCCTGCAGATCCTCGTCCTCGCCCTTCTGATCGTCTTCTGGTACGCGATGACGGCGCCGGGGCTGATCCCGCCCTTCTATTTCGACAAGGCCAATCGCGCGGCGTTCTTTTTCGGCGAGCCTCAGAAGGTCTTCTGGGTGATCGTGGACTGGTTCGCGAGCGGCGAGATCTTCCCCCACCTCGGAATCACTCTCCTCGAAACGGCACTGGGCTTTGCGATCGGTGCCGCTTCCGGACTGATCATCGGCCTGTGGCTGGCGCTGTCGCCGACCGCATCTGCCGTGATGGATCCCTACATCAAGGGCCTCAATTCGATGCCCAGGGTCGTGCTGGCGCCGATCTTCGCGGTGTGGTTCGGGCTCGGCATCTGGTCGAAGGTGGCGCTGGGCGTCACGCTGGTGTTCTTCGTCGTGTTCTTCAACGTCTACCAGGGTGTGCGCGAGGTCAGCCCCAACCTGATCGCCAATGCCCGCATGCTGGGCGCCTCGCGACGCCAGCTCCTGCGCGCGATCTACCTGCCGAGCGCCATGAGCTGGGTGTTCGCGAGCCTGCACAATGCGGTAGGCCTCGCCTTCGTGGGCGCCGTGGTCGGCGAATATCTCGGCTCGTCGATGGGTGTCGGCTACCTGATCCTTCAGGCCGAAGGCACCTTCGACATCAACACTGTGTTCGCCGGCATCCTCGTGCTGACAGCCTTCGCGCTGGTTCTCGACGGGGCGGTCGGCGCCCTGGAGCGGCGCCTGATGACCTGGCAGCCCAAGGCCGGCGAGACCGAAAAGGTCTAGCGGCCCCGCTACTTGCCGGCGATCTACTTGCCGGTGAACTTCGCCGCCCGCTTCTCCAGGAAATGGGCGACGCCTTCCTTGAAGTCGGCGGTCTGGAAGGAGAGATCCATCTCGTGGTTGGCCTGCAGCGTGGCCTCGGCCAGGGTCTGGAATTCGGCCTCCCAGAGCTGGCGCTTCATCACCGCCACCGAGCGCGGCGAGACCGTGTCGGCCATCAGCCGGGCGTAGGCGTGAGTCTCGGCGAGCAGCTTGTCGTCGGCGACGACCCGGCTCACCAGGCCGAGCGCCAGAGCTTCCGGGGCGCGGAACTTGCGGGCCGAGCACAGCAGGTCCAGGGCGGCGGGCAGCCCGATCAGGCGCGGCAGCAGCCAGCTCACGCCGTGTTCAGCGATCAGGCCGCGCTGGGCGAAGGCGGTCGTGAACACCGCCGATTCGGAGGCGAAGCGCAGGTCGGCATAGAGCGGAATGACCAGGCCGAGGCCGGCGCAGGGGCCATTGATTGCAGCGATGATGAACTTCGGGATCGACGGGAAGTACGAGTAGTTCATCTTGAATTCAGCCAGTGTGCTGCCGCCGGGAAGGCCTTCCTGGGTCTTGCTCGACCGGTCGGTGGCGGCACCGGCGCCGATCGCCTGCAGGCCGCCCATGTCGGCGCCGGCGCAGAAACCGCGGCCTGCGCCAGTCAGGATGATGGCCCGGACCTCAGGGTCGGCGCCGGCGGTGAGCATGGCGTCCTTCAGGTCCAGGTGCATCTGCCGGGTCCAGGCATTCAGCCGGTCCGGGCGGTTCAGCGTGATGGTGCAGATGCGCTCGGCGACATCATAGAGAACGGTTTCGTAGGCCATCGCCGGGTCTCCTCCTGTGCATTTTTGTTGCTCGCATGATGGGCAAAACTCAGCAACGATACAAATGAGACGATATGCGGCAAACGGCGCCTTTCCTTCGACCTTGACCAATAGCGGGCGATCTCGTGGTATTCTGCAGCGAGCAAGAAAAAAGCACCATCGAGGTAGGAAATGGCCAAGAGAGAATTCGACCATCCCAACGAGATGCACAAATACGTGGGGCAGGAGATCGGGGTCAGCGACTGGGTGGACGTGTCGCAGGACCGTATCAACCAGTTCGCCGAGGCGACCGGCGATCATCAATGGATTCATGTCGACGTCGAGCGTGCCAAGAAGGACATGCCGGGCGGCAAGACCATCGCGCACGGCTTCCTGACGCTGTCCCTGATTCCGATGCTCAATCATCAGATCTCGCACATCAACAATGTGCGCAATGGCATCAACTACGGCTGCAACAAGGTCCGCTTCACCAGCCCGGTGCCGGCCGGATCGCGCGTGCGGGCGCGGGCCAAGCTCATTGCCGCCGATCCGATGGACAAGGGCGGCGTGCGCCTCACCAACCAGGTCACGATCGAGATCGAGGGCCAGGAGCGTCCGGCCTGCATCGCCGAGACCATGTCGATCGTGTACGGCACCTGAGCGTGGGTGCTGCGGGTCATCGGGCGTAGGGAGAGACGGACTTGCTGACACGCGAGGATCTGAGCTCCGAACGCATCGACCAGCTCGCCGCCGACGCCCGCAAGGCGGGCTACGCCTTCTTCCTGACGGGAGAGCAGCGGTCGGCCAGCTTCGAAAAGGCGCTGCGGCGGTACAAGCCGGGCGAGGAGGCGTGGGTCTTCGCCTACGGCTCGCTGATGTGGAACCCGGCCCTCGAATTCGCCGAGGCCTCGCCCTGCAGGGTCGAGGGATGGCGCCGCTCCTTCTGCTTCTGGACGCCGTACGGCCGCGGCACGCCCGAGCTGCCCGGCCTGATGCTGGGCCTCGAGGGCGGCGGCAGCTGCGAAGGCATCGCCTATCGTCTGGCGCCGGATCAGGTCCGCAGCGAGCTGGAGATCCTGTGGAATCGCGAAATGCTGTCGGGCGTCTACCAGGCGCGGTGGGTGCCGACGCGGCTGCGCGATGGCCGCACGGTCACGGCGGTCACCTTCGTTGTCGAACCCGCCCATTGCCAGTATTGCGGCGACCTGTCGATGGAGCGCGCCGCCCATCACATCGCCTTCGCCGAAGGCCGCCGCGGCGCCTGCCGCGACTATCTCATCAATACCGCCGAGCATGCGCGTTCGCTCGGCATTCACGATCCCTACATCGAGGAACTGATGGAGCGGGTCGCGACCCTGCGGGGTGGAGGGCCTGTGGTCTCGCTACCGGCCGACGCCGAGGTCGCGGGCGAAGCCTAGGCCGCGCTCCCAAAATCATCCTCTCCCACGCGAGTGCTTCACTGCACATCGTATGACATAGTCGCGGCGTGTCCGGTTTCGTCGCCCGCTGGCTCGCGCTGCCACCCAATCTGCGCGGCATCCTCTGGGTTGCCCTGTCGGGCATCCTGTTCGCGCTGTTGAACGTCTTCACGCTGATCCCGGCGCAGCACCTCAATCCCTTCGTCATGGCGTTCCTGCGCTATTTCTTCGGCGCGCTGATCCTGCTGCCCGTGGTGTTCCGTCTCGGGCTCTACCGGTCCTTCCACACCAATCGCGTCGGCCTGCACGTCTCGCGCGGCGCCATCCATACCGCCGGCATGATGCTGTGGTTCGTGGCGTTGCCGCTCACCACGCTGGCCGAAATCACGGCGCTGGGTTTCACGGGGCCGATCTTCGTCACCATCGGTGCCGCGCTGTTCCTGGCTGAGGACGTGCGCCTCAGGCGCTGGATCGCGGTCTTCGTGGGCTTCGCCGGCGCCATGATCATCATTCGGCCGGGCTTCGGCTCGTTTCACCTCGGCGTAATCTGCATCCTGGTCTCGACGCCGATCTTCTCAGCCTCGAACCTCATTTCCAAGGCGCTGGCCCGCACCGATTCGTCCACCACCATCGTGATCTGGCAGAACCTCGTGATCGTGATCTGCGCCGCGCCTGTCGCCATCTGGTTCTGGCAGACGCCGAACTGGGTCGATCTGCTGTGGTTCGTCGCGGCAGGCCTCGCCGGCACGCTCGGCCACGTCTGCCAGCAGCGGGGCTATCAGCTTGCCGACATCACGCTGCTACAGCCGATCGGCTTTCTGTCGCTGATCTACAATGCGCTGCTGGGCTATTTCCTGTTCTTCCAGAAGCCCGACGTCTGGACCTTCGTCGGCGCGGCGGTGATCTTCTCCAGCGCGCTCTACATCTCGCATCGCGAGGCGGTGCGCCGCGCCAGGGTCAAGAGCACACCCTCCCAGCCCTCGCCCTAAGGGCTAGCTGCCCTCGATCAGCCGCCCGTCACGCTCATGTGGCGGGGGACGGCGGGGCCGGTGTGGCGGCGGTCGATGATGAAATCGTGCCCCTTGGGCTTGCGCGCGATCGCCGCGGTGATCGCCTGGTCGAGGATGTCGTCGCTTTCGGAGGCACGCAGCGGGCCGCGCAGGTCGGCGGCATCTTCCTGGCCGAGGCACATGTAGAGCGTGCCGGTACAGGTGAGACGGACGCGGTTGCAGCTTTCGCAGAAATTGTGGGTGAGGGGCGTGATGAAGCCCAGCCGCCCGCCGGTCTCCTCGACCTTGAAGTAACGCGCCGGTCCGCCGGTGTGGTAGTCGGTTTCGCTCAGCGTGAAGTGCTTGGCGATCTCGCTCCGGGCCAGCGACAGCGGCAGGTATTGGTCGAGCCGGGCATCGGCGCCGATCTCGCCCATCGGCATGACCTCGATCAGCACCAGATCCATGCCGCGGCCGTGGCTGAAGCGGATCAGCTCGTCGAATTCCATGTCGTTGACGCCGCGCAGCGCCACGGCGTTGATCTTGATGTGCAATCCGGCCTGCTGGGCGGCATCGAGGCCGCGCATCACCTGGTCGAGATCGCCCCAGCGCGTCAGTTCGCGGAATTTTGCCGGGTCGAGCGTGTCCATCGAGACGTTCACGCGGCGCACGCCGATCGCCGCCAGTTCCTTGGCGTACTTGGCGAGCTGGCTGCCGTTGGTGGTGAGCGTCAGTTCCTCGAGCGCGCCACTGTCGAGATGGCGGCCGAGGCCGCGGAACAGCGACATCACGTTCTTGCGTACCAGCGGCTCGCCGCCGGTCAGGCGCAGCTTCTTGACGCCGCGGCGGACGAAGGCGCCGCACAGCCGCTCGAGCTCCTCCAGGGACAGGACTTCCGCCTTGGGCAGGAAGGTCATGTCCTCGGCCATGCAATAGACGCAGCGGAAATCGCAGCGGTCCGTCACGGAGACGCGGAGGTAGGAAATATGGCGGCCAAACGGGTCGATCATGTCGTCCTGATAATGGTGTTGCAGCCCCGTTACGGCAAGAGCCGCAGGAGGGTGTCGACGGTGTCGGCCTCGGCTGCCGGCTTGTCCGTCCGGATGCGACTGATTCGCGGAAAGCGCAAGGCCACACCGGATTTGTGGCGACTCGACCGGGCGATGCCATCGAAAGCCACTTCCAGCACCAGCTCTTGCGTCACTTCGCGCACCGGTCCGAAGCGGTTCGTGGTGTGGTCGCGCACCCATTTATCGAGCCAGCGCAGCTCCTCGTCGGTGAAGCCGAAATAGGCCTTGCCCACCGGCGCCAGCTCGCGCTTGCCCTCGCCAGTCTCCGAGTTAGCGTCGCGCCAGCAGCCGAAGGTGAAGTCGGAATAGAACGAGCTGCGCTTGCCGTGGCCGCGCTGGGCATACATCAGCACGCAGTCGGCCAGCATCGGGTCGCGCTTCCATTTGAACCACGGCCCTTTGGGACGGCCGGCGAGATAGAGGCTGTCGGCCCGCTTCAGCATCAACCCCTCGATGCCGTCGCTCTTCATCGCTTCGCGCAGTTCGGCGAGATGGGCCCAGTCCTGGAAGGTCACGAGCGGCGAGAGGTCGAAGCGGGCCCGCGACGCGAGCGCCATCCAGGCTTCGAGGCGGGCGCGGCGTTGGTCGAAGGGCAGGCCACGCAGGTCCTCGCCGTCGAGCTGCAGTACGTCGTAGAGGCGGACATGGGCCGGATGCTCCTTCAGCATCTTGGCCGTTACGCTCTTTCGGTTCAGCCGCTGCTGCAGATCGTTGAACGGCGCCACAGCCTCCTCGCGGCGGACCAGCAATTCGCCATCGAACACGCCCTCGAAATCGATCGCTTCCACGATGTCCGGGAAGGAGCCGGAGATGTCCTCGCCGGCGCGGCTGTAGAGGCGCTTCACGTCGCCTGAGGCCGCGACCTGGACTCGAATGCCATCCCATTTCCATTCGGCGCGGAAGTGCGCCGGATCGAGCGTGTCGAGCTCGGCGCGGTCGATGGGATTGGCCAGCATCGGTGGTAGGAAGGCGCCACCGGCATTGGTCCGTGGCCGAGGCGCATCCGCGAGAAGCCAGTCGAACAGAGGACGATAAGGTGGCGAGAGGCCGTGCCAGATCTCTTCCACGGCATCGACCGGCTGATTGCCGATGTTGGCGGCGGCCTGCTTGGCGAGCCGGGCCGAGACGCCGACCCGCAAGGCGCCCGTCAGCAGTTTCAGCAGCGCCCAGCGGCCGGTCGAATCGAGGGCATCCAGCCAGCGCTTCAGGATCGCCGGCGTCTGCGTCTTGGTGGCGCGCTGCAGGGTTTCTATCACCTCCCCCAAGCTGGGCGGCGGCCCTGCCGCAGGATCGGTCTCCCAGATCAGCGCCAGGGTCTCGGCGAGATCGCCGACGTAGTCGTAGGAGAGTGCAAACAGTTCAGCCCCGATCTTGTCCTGGCCGAAGCCGCGCAGCAGCGCCGGCTTGGCGGCGGGAAAGTCGAGGCCACCGGTCAGCGCCGCCAGCGCCCAGCCGCGGTCCGGGTCGGGCGCGGCGCGCAGATAGGTCTCGATCAGCCGAAGCTTGGCGTTGCGCGCTGCTTCGAAGGAAAGCGAATCGAGAAGCTGTGCGAAGGCCTGCACGGCTCAGGCGCCTTCTTCCTCGCGGCCGGCGAGATGCAGCGCCTCGGCATCGATGCCGATCGAGCGTGCATAATGGACCAGCGCTTCCTCGCGGCCATGCGTCACCCAGACCCTGGGCGCGCCCACGTCCTTCAGCGTCTGCGTCAGTTCGGGCCAGTCGGCATGATCGGAGATCACCAGCGGCAGTTCAGCACCGCGCTGGCGGGCGCGGGCGCGTACGCCCATCCAGCCCGAGCAGAGCGCCGCCACCGGGTCGGCGAAGCGCCGCGACCAGCGGTCGGCCATAGCCGAGGGCGGGCAGAGCACGATGGCGCCCTTGAAGGTTTCGAGGATGGCATCGGACACCGGCGCGATGTCGCCGAGATCGATCCCATGATCCTGGTAGAGCTTGCACAGCGGCACCAGGGCGCCATGCAGCCAGATGCGCTTGTCGTAGCCCGCCGCCCGCAGAAGCTTGATCACGCGCTGGCACTTGCCGAGCGCATAGACGCCCACCAGATGCGTGCGTTCGGGGAAGGTGGCGACGGAGCGCAGCAGCTTGCCGATTTCACCCGCATCGGAGGGATGATGAAAGACCGGCAGGGCGAAGGTCGCCTCGGTGATGAAGACGTCGCACGGCACCGGCTCGAACGGCGGGCAGGTGGGATCGGGCCGGCGCTTGAAGTCGCCGGACACCACGATGCGCTGGCCCTTGAATGCAAGCACTGCTTGCGCCGAGCCCAGGATATGGCCGGCCGGCGCCAGGCGGACGTCGACCTCGCCGAGACGGACGGTTTCGCCATAGGCCAGCGGCTGCTGCGCGGTGTTGGGCATGTCCTCGAAGCGGGCGCGCATGATGGCGAGAGTCTCGGGTGTGGCCAGAGCTGCGCGATGGCCCGGCCGGGCATGGTCGCCGTGCCCATGGGTGATCACGGCGCGCGCCACCGCCACGGCCGGGTCGACATAAAAGTCGCCGGGTTCGCAGTAGAGGCCGCGCGGCGTCGGATAGAGCCAGCTACGGGGATTTAGGGTGTCGGTTGCCATCGGAACGGGTGCATCTTACCCAAGAGATATGGTTCTTCCCGATCTGTTTGCACGCTGGTTTGAAAGTCGCGGCTGGACGCCGCGGCCGCACCAGCTCGCGCTGGTTGATCTTGCCGAACGGGGCAAGAGCGCCCTTCTGATCGCGCCGACTGGCGGCGGCAAGACCCTGGCGGGTTTTCTGCCCTCCCTGGTCGAGCTTACGGAGCGCCGCCGCAAGGGCGAGGACCTGGCCCACATCAAGGGCAAGGGCGAGCTGCACACGCTCTACATCTCGCCGCTCAAGGCGCTCGCCACCGACATCAAGCGCAACCTCGAACTGCCGATCGCCGAGATGAAGCTGCCGGTGCGGGCCGAGAGCCGGACCGGTGACACGCCGCAGAGCCGGAGGCTGCGCCAGCGCGAGCGGCCGCCGGACCTGCTGATGACCACGCCCGAGTCGTTGGCGCTGCTGCTGAGCTACCTCGATGCGGCGAAATTCTTCGCCAACCTGAAGTGCGTTATCATCGACGAGCTGCACGCCTTCGCCACCACCAAGCGCGGCCATCACTTGGCGCTCTGTCTCGCGCGGGTGGCGGCGCTGGCGCCCCAGGCGCGCTTCGTCGGCCTCTCCGCCACCGTGGCCGACCCGCCGGCACTGGCCGACTACCTCCGCCTGCGCGGCGAGCCGGTCGAGATCGTGCTGGGCGAACCGGGCGCGCAGCCGGTGGTGACCATCATCGATGCCCAGGAGCGCATTCCCTGGGGCGGTCACATGGGCCGCCACGCCGTGCCCGAGATCTACAACATCATCCGCCAGCACAAGACTTCGATCATCTTCGTCAACACCCGCGCCCAGGCCGAACTCGCCTTCGACGGCCTGTGGCGGATCAACGAGGACAATCTGCCGATCGGCCTGCATCACGGGTCGCTGGCGGTCGAGCAGCGCCGCAAGGTCGAGGCGGCGATGGCGGCGGGCAAGTTGCGCGCCGTCGTGGCGACCTCGTCGCTCGACCTCGGCATAGACTGGGGCGACGTCGATCTCGTGATCCAGATGGGCGCGCCCAAGGGCGTGAGCCGCCTGATGCAGCGGATCGGCCGCGCCAACCATCGGCTCGACGAGCCCAGCCGCGCCATGATCGCGCCGGCCAACCGTTTCGAGGTGCTGGAGTCGTTGGCCGCCCTCGAAGCTGTCGAAGCGCGCGAGCTCGATGGCGATCCGCCGCGGCCGCCCTGTCTCGACGTGCTGGCGCAGCACATCGTGGGCACCGCCTGCGCCCAGCCGATCGATCGCGAGGCGTTCTTTCACGAAGTTCGTCGGGCGCAGCCTTATCGCGATCTGCCGCGTCAGGACTACGACGACACGTTCGATTTCGTGGCCACAGGCGGTTACGCACTGGCGGCCTACGACCGATGGCACCGGCTAAAAGCGCTGCCCGGCGGGCGCTGGATGCTGGCGTCGCCGCTGGTGGCGCGGCAGTTCCGCATGAATGTCGGCACCATTGTCGAGCTGCCGCTGCTCAAGGTGAAGCTGCGGCGCGGGCCAATCCTGGGCGAGGTCGAGGAGGCTTTTATCCAGGGGCTGGTGCCGGGCGATACCTTCACTTTCGCTGGCCGGCTGCTGCGCTTTGAAGGCGTGAAGGAACTGATGGCGCAGTGCTCGCCGGCGACCGGCGGCGGCGATCCCAAGGTGCCGGCCTATGGCGGTGGCCGCCTGCCGCTCTCGACCTTCCTGGCCGACCGCGTGCGCGGCATTTTGCAGGACCCTTCCAGGCATCCCAAGTTGCCGGACGAGGTGCGCGAATGGCTGCGTATCCAGCGCATCCGCTCGACCCTGCCCCAGGCTGACCGATTGCTGATCGAGGGATTCCCGCGCGGTGGCAAGCAATTCATCGTGGCCTACTGCTTCGAAGGCCGGAACGCGCACCAGACCTTGGGCATGCTGTTGACGCGCCGCATGGAGCGCATGGGCTTGCGGCCTCTGGGCTTCGTCGCCACCGACTATGTGCTGGGTCTGTGGGGGCTCCGGGCACCCACCAAGGCGCAACTCGACCAGTTGTTCGACGAGGACATGCTGGGCGACGATCTCGAAGCCTGGATGGACGAATCGACCATGCTGCGGCGCTCGTTCCGCAATGTCGCGGTGATCGCGGGCCTGATCGAGCGGCGCTTTCCCGGCGAGGAGAAGTCGCGCCGGCAGGTCACTTTCAGTTCCGACCTGATCTACGACACGCTGCGCCAGCACGAGCCCGGCCACGTCCTGCTGCGCGCGACCCGCCAGGATGCGGCCTGGCAGCTTGCCGACCTCAAGAGGCTGGGCGATCTCCTGAAGCGCGCCAAGGGCCGCATCGACTATCGGCGGCTCGACCGCATCTCGCCGCTGGCCGTGCCGGTGCTGCTCGAAATCGGTCGCGAGAGCGTTTTAGGCGGCACGGCGGAGGACGAACTCCTCGAC
The DNA here is from genome assembly GCA_947474005.1 of Alphaproteobacteria bacterium. Classification (GTDB taxonomy): domain Bacteria; phylum Pseudomonadota; class Alphaproteobacteria; order Reyranellales; family Reyranellaceae; genus Reyranella. The sequence continues at coordinate 63,495 of CANJHI010000003.1, forward strand.
ATGGCGGCGCAGGATCTGATCGAAGAGGCGACGCGCCTGTCGTAGTCTCGCCGGCAATCAATGAGGAAACACATGGGCATTGCCGATAGTTTGACGCGGGCGGTCGAGGCCGGCGACGTGCCGGGTGTGGCCGCGATGGCCGCGACGGCGGATGGGACGATCTTCGAGGGCGCGGTGGGGGCACTGAAGCTCGACAGCGTGATCTGGATCGCCTCGATGACCAAGGCGATCACCGGCGCCGCCGCCATGCAGATGGTCGAGCAGGGCAAGTTCGGTCTGGATACGCCGGCCGCCGACATCGTGCCCGAGATCGCACGGAAGGAAGTGCTGGTGAGCGTCGGCGCCGACGGCACGGTAAAGACGCGGCCGGCCACGAAGCCGATCACGCTGCGCCATCTGCTGACCCATACGTCGGGCATGGGTTACGACACCTGGAACGCCGACATTTTTCGGTACGCCCAGGCCAAGGGTCCGCTCAAGCCTAATTCGATGGAGATGTTGAGCACGCCGCTCCTGGCCGAGCCGGGCGAGCGCTGGGAGTATTCGATCTCGATCGACTGGGCCGGCCTGATGGTCGAGGCGGCGAGCGGTGTGAAGCTCGATCGCTACATGAGGGATAATCTGTTCGATCCGCTGCGGATGCCCGATTCAGGCTTCAAGATCGGGCCGGCGATGCGGCCACGCAAGGCGGCTGTGCATGTCAGGAACGAGGCGGGTGGCTTCACGGCCACCGACCACGAGCTCAACCAGGCACCGGAAGTGTTCATGGGCGGCGGCGCGCTCTATTCGACGATCGGCGACTACCTCCGCTTCACCCGCATGATCTTGGGCGGCGGCACCCTCGATGGCGTGCGGGTGCTGAAACAGGAGACCGTGGCGCTGATGTCGCGGAATGCGATGGGCGACGTCTCCTGCCGGCCGCTCAAGAGCCAGATCCCCGGCCGCAGCACCGACATGAACTTCGTCGATGGCATGAAGTGGGGTCTCACCTTCATGATCAACCCACAAGAGTTTCCCGGTGGGCGTTCGGCTGGCAGCCTGTCCTGGGGCGGGCTCGCCAACAGCTATTACTGGATCGATCCGGTGAAGAAGGTGACGGGCGTGTGGGCGACGCAGCTCCTGCCATTCTACGACGCGCGCGCGGTGGCGGCGTTCGAGGATTTCGAGCGCAGCGTCTATGCCGCCGTTTGATCAGGGTTCGGCCAGCCTGCGGTACTTCACTTCCAGGCGGGTGAGGACGGCCAGGTTGCGGGTGGCTTCAGGGCCGGCCCAGCGGCGATTGAGGGCGCTCGCCTCGCGGATGCGCTCGAGCGTGCGGCGGTAGGTATCGGTCCAGGTCGCGGCGTCGTCGGACTGGACGCCCTCGCGCCGCGCCTGGCTCAGCACCACATCGATGTTGATCATGCGGCAGGTATAGCTGTAGGCGGCGACCCGCAGGTCGGACGAGGCGATCCAGGCTTCGAGCGTGCTCGGCACGTAGTGCGGGCAATCTTCTAGAGCCTGTGCGCTGGCCGGCGTGGCGGTGAGCAGCAGGACGGCGAGAAAAATCGGGAGCTTGCGCAAGAGTCCGCGATGGCCTCAGTGGAAGTCGCGACTATGGATGCGAATCTTGGGTCGGTCGAGGACGATGCGACCGGGGTCGTAGGCAGGCTTGGTCGGCGGCCCCTTGCTCGACCGGTGGCGCGTGGCGTTGGCTTCGGGGACTGCCACGCGGCGGTCGCCTGGGTCGGTGCGGGCTTCGTCGCCGCGGCCGGCGACGAGATGGAAGGTCTCGTCGATATCGGCGATGCGGTCGAGATCGGCCGACCAGTCCCAGAGCTGTTCAGCGACGAGATGGATCACGACATGATCTTCTTCGCCCACGCGCTGGACGCGACCGCGGACACCAAGCAGCCGAGATCCCATGACGATGCGGCGGTGCGCTTCGAAGACCTTAGGCCAGACCACGAGATTGGCGATGCCGTGTTCGTCCTCGATGGTAACGAATACCACACCCGAAGCGGTTCCCGGCCGCTGTCGCACCAGCACCAGGCCAGCGAGGGTGAGAACATCCTCGTTCTTTGAGCTCTTCAGCACATCAGTGCCAGACACACCCTTCTGCGTGAGCGCCGGCCGCAGCAGCGTCAGCGGATGGGATCGCAGCGACATGGAAAAGCTGCCGTAGTCGTCCACAACCTGCTCGCCGAGCGTGAGTGCGGGTAGAGTAACAGCGGGCTCGAGGTCGCGCAGCTGCGGCTGAGCATCGAGCAGCGGCAGTTGCGCGTCGGAGAAGCCGCGCACTGCCCACAGTACATCGCGACGCGAGAGGCCGAGTGAGGCGAAGGCGTCGGCGCGGGCCAGGGCGATGATCTGGCGTTTGTTGAGACCGCTCCGCCGCCACAGATCGGCCGGGTCGCGGTAGAGCTCGGTGCGGCGCTCGATCATGCGTCTCGCATCTTTTTCAGAGAGACCGGCGACCTGACGCAAGCCGAGACGAAGGGCGCAACGGTTGCTTTGGCTTGGCTCCAGCGTGCAATCCCAATCGCTGGCATTCACGTCGGGCGGCCGGACGACAACCTTGTGTTCGCGCGCATCTCGCACCAGCTGCGCCGGCGCATAAAAACCCATAGGCTGGGAGTTGAGCAGGGCGGCAGCGAAAACCTCGGGGTAGAAGTGCTTCACCCACGATGAGACATAGACAAGGATCGCGAAGCTCGCGGCGTGGCTCTCGGGGAAGCCGTATTCGCCGAAACCCTCGATCTGTTTGAAGCAGCGATCGGCGAAGTCGCGCTCGTAGCCATTGCTCACCATGCCTTCGATGAAATCGTCCTTGAGCTTGTGGATCGTGCCTGCTCGGCGGAACGTCGCCATGGCGCGGCGTAGCTTGTCGGCCTTGGCAGGGCTAAAGCCGGCGCCAACGATGGCAATTTGCATCGCCTGCTCCTGAAATAAGGGCACGCCGTGCGTTCTTTCCAGGATATTCTTGAGTTTCCCGGGATATTCGATGTCTTCGCCTTTTTTGGCCTTGGCTCGATTCTTCAAGTAGGGATGGACCATGCCTCCCTGAATGGGGCCAGGGCGTACAATCGCCACCTCAACGACGAGATCATAATATTTTTCAGGCCTAAGGCGCGGCAGCATCGACATCTGTGCTCGGCTCTCGACCTGGAATACGCCGATCGAATCGGCCTTGCATAGCATGTGGTAGACGGCTTCCTCGTCAGGTCTCATGTCGAGCTTAGGATGCTCGTCATAATGCTTGCCAATTAGATCGAAGCTCTTGCGCAAGGCCGTCAGCATACCGAGCGCCAGCACATCAACCTTGTAGATGCCGAGCACATCGAGGTCGTCCTTGTCCCATTCGACGACGGTGCGTTCATCCATCGCTGCGTTCTGGATCGGCACCAGTTCGTCGAGGCGATCGGCGGTCAGGACGAAGCCGCCGACATGTTGTGAGAGATGACGCGGAAAACCACAGAGAGTGGCCGACAGTTCGAGTGCCAGCGCCAGGCGTGGATCTTTCGGGTCAAGTCCGGCTTCGACCACATGTTTGAGGTTGATGCCGCCCGATCCCATGCCCCACACCGTATCGGCCATTACCCCCACCGTATCGGGAGAGAGGCCGAGCGCCTTGCCGACATCACGGATGGCGCTGCGGCTTCTGTAGGCGATCACCGTGGCGGCGAGTGCCGCGCGGTGACGACTCCATTTTCTGTAGATCCACTGGATCACTTCCTCGCGCCGCTCGTGCTCGAAATCGACGTCGATGTCGGGGGGCTCGTCGCGGGCGTTGGAGAGGAAGCGTTCAAACAGGAGTTTGACTTCGTCGGGGTTCACCTCGGTGATGCCGAGGCAGTAGCAGACGGCAGAATTGGCGGCTGAGCCTCGGCCCTGACAGAGGATGCCGAGCTCACGCGACTTGGCGACGATCTCGTGCACGGTCAAAAAGTAGGGCGCGATCTTCTTCTTTCCGATCAGCGCGAACTCATGATGGATCGTCTGGGCGACGTCGGGCGGGATACCCTTGGGATAGCGCCGTGCCGCACCATCCCAGGTGAGTCGGATGAGCTTGTCCTGCGGGGTCTCGCCACCTTCGTATTCGACTGGATACTGGTAGGTGAGTTGCTTGAGCGAGAAATTGCAACGCCTGACGATCTCTTGTGTGGCTGCAGTGGCGCGCGGATGGCGACGGAACAGCCGTGCCATTTCCTTGCCTTCCTTGAGATGCCGCTCCGCGCTGGCGAAGCGGCGGAAGCCCAACGCATCGACGGTGCAAACGAACCGGATGGCCGTGACCACGTCCTGCAGCGCCCGACGTTCCGGCACGTGATAGTGCACGTCGTTGGTGGCAACGAACCCGACCTTCATTTCCGCGGCGAGATTATCGAGCTGGGCGAGGCGGCGGGCATCGTCGCCGCGGAACAGCATGGTGCCGGCGAGGTAGCAGCGGTCGCTGAACAGGCGGGCGAGTGCACGTAGACGCTCGCGGAAGGCGGGATCGTCGGGTCGACGCGGCGGCAGGACGATGACAAGAATGCCTTCAGCATGAGTGGCGAGATCGCCGAAGGTGAGGTCGCATTCGCCCTTCGCGGTACGGCGATTACCCACTGTCAGCAGGCGCGACAACCGCTTGTACGCCTCGAGATCGGTCGGATAGGCGAGGAACGAGTAGCCGTCCCGCGTTTCAATGCGGCTGCCGACCAGCAGCTTGATCTGTTCGCCTTCTGGAGCCGGATGCTCTTCGTAGTGTTCCTTGATCGCCGCAAAGGCCCGCACGACGCCCGCCAAGGTATTGCGATCCGTGATTCCGATGGCGGTGTGGCCGAGTTCTATTGCCCGTTCGACCAGCTCCTTGGGATGTGAGCCGCTCCTCAGGAAGCTGTAGTTGGTCGTGACCTGGAGTTCGGCATAGTCCATGGCGTCACGCGGCGAGCTCGTGCACGCGCGCGAGCGGGATCCCGCGCAGCGCGATGCCCTCGGCGTGCAACGCCTGCAGGAAAGCCTCGTCGGCGCTGACCAGCGGCGCCGAGGTCGCCTCGGCACAGGCGGCGTAGAAGCAGTCGTGCACCGGCCAGCCGCATTGCATCGCGAGCGCGAAGGCGCGGTTGCGCAGCCGGGGCGATTCGACGAAGGCCGAGATGAAGGACGGCAGGGCGATGTTGCGCACGATGGGGGCTGCCTGCTCGGCCGCGATCTCGCCGCTCGCCGCCTTCTTCCAGGCGAGGTCGGCCACGCCCGCGATCAGGATGTCGGGGGCGATCAGTTCGTGGCGATTGACCAGCAGCGAGCGCGCCTGCGGGCGCAGCGGCTCCTCGACGAACCACTTGATGGCCACACCGGGATCGACGACCACGATCATTGGGCACCGGGAGTCATGGTGGCGATGCGGTCGGCCTCGGACAGGGCATCGAGGACCAGCGGCTGGCGCGAGGTGTGGGTCAGCAGGTCGCGCAGATCGGCTTCCAACGAGCGGCCCTTGGTGCGCGCACGTGCCTTCAGGCGCGCGATGATCGCATCGTCGAGTCCGCGAATGGTCAGGATGTTCCTGGGTTTCTTCATCTTTCGTTCCCCTGTTTTTCCCTAGGCGCAGAAGCCGTGGAGGAACCATCGCGCCGTCGGCTGGCCATTGGCCGCAAGCTTGTAAGGTCCGTCGCGGAACAGCCAGAAGCGGCCACCGTCATCGTCCTCCACCCGGTAATAGTCGCGCACCGGCGGCACGGTGTTCGCCGGTGGCCGGCTGCCATCCGGCCGGGGCCGCCACCATTCATCGGCGATCCGCTCCGGCCCGTCGGCGCGCACGATGCGATGGGCATGGCGACGCCAGTGGAAGACCGAGGGCGGATCGTCGGGCACGAAGGCGGTCACCTCGACCGGCTCGGGCCGCTGCAGCAGCCGCGTCGGCCGCGCGCCTTTCAGGCCGGCCAGACGTCGCCAGGCGCCGTCGGCGGCGGGCTGGGACGAGACAGCTACCGAGACCTGCACGCGCTCGGGCAGATGGCTGTCGCGCGGCAGCAGCCGCACCACATTCTCTGCCCCCAGCCGCAGCGCCAGCCGATCGGCGAGGTCGATCGTGCCGTCCGCGCCCAGCGACAGGGCCAGCGCCCCCGCTTCGGGCAGCACATCCTGCGTGCCGCTCCAGGCCTCGACCTCAGGCGCGGCCAGGATCATCAGCTCGACGCCGAAGCCGGGATCGAGTTCGCCCAGCTTTTCCTCGAACAGCTTCATCAGCTTCGGATTGTCGCGGTTGGGCCGGCTGGTGCCGATCGCGGTGCGGTCGACCGAGCCGTCGACGCGATAGAGCGCGATCTCGAGCTTACGGGCACCCACGCCCGCCTGCTCGAACTGGCGGCAGAGAGCGGCCAGCAGGCGGCTGGTGGCGGCGGCGATATCCTCGGGCCGACCGATCGGCTCGACGAAACTCAGCCGCGTACGGAAGGCGGGGACGGCCCGGCGCGGTTCCAGCACCTCGTCGCGCGCGCCCAGCGCCTGGTCGAGGCGGGTGAGCGGCAGGTCGCCGAAGCGGCGCGCGAGCGGCGCGCGCGGCATGGGATAAAGATCGCCGATGCGACGCAGGCCCAGCTTCACGAAGGTTTCCAGGATCGGCGCCTCGAGGCGCAGGCCTTCGACCGGCAGCGATGCAAGGGCGTCGCGCTGGCCATGGCGCGGGCAGAAGAGATCGGCCTGGCGCTCGGCGTAGCGCGCCAGTGCCCAGGCGGCGCCCGCGGTGTCGGCCATCGCGGCACGGCAGGTGAAATCGTGGCGCGTCAGACGCGCGACCAGGTCGGCCAGCAGCGCGCGCTCGCCCGCCTCGTCGTGGCCAAAGAGATGAGCGCAGCCGGTGACGTCGAGCAGCAGGCCTGCATCGCCGCCGAAGCCGCCGGCGCTACAGGCCTCGGATCCTTCTTCGGCCAGCGCGCCGCCCAGCGGATCGATCGCCACCCAGGGCGTGTAGCGGTCGCACCAGCCGGCGATCGTCTCGATCAGGCGCTGGTCGGCCTGCGGGTCGCCCGGCGTGGTGACGAGGTCGGGCACCAACGCGCGGGCATCGGCCAGCCGCATGTGGGGACGCAGCCCCGCAGTGCGGGCGTGGGCATTGAGTGCGGCGAGCCGCGGACAGCCCTCGCGCCAGAGGACGGTGGCGGCAGCTCTAGCTGACCAGTCGCTCTTCGAAGAGTCGCTCTTCGAAGAACTGGCCAGACGATCCGTGGAGAGTTTCGGGAACCACAGCGAGACAATGCGTTTCATCGTTCCACTCCACGAGCCAGGACGGGATTTCGGCAATCGACGGCGCACCGAAGCGGTTGCGCCGCAGCTCGAGGCGCCAGCGCGCGGCGCCGACATCCTTGAGACCCGGTGTCGAGCAGGAGGGCGCGGAGGCGATCCGCCACCGTGTCGCGCATACGCTTTGCGGCGGCGCGGGCTGGGCGCGCAGCAGCAGGGCGGGCACGCCGTTCTTCTCGGCGGCGAGCGACAGGCGGCGACCGGCCGTGGGATCGGCGGCCCGCGTCTCGCCCAGCACGGCGGCGATGCCGGGGCAGCGCAGCCCTTCCTCCATCGCCCAGAAGAGATCCTCGTCGCGATGGGCCGTGACCATCAGCAGGCGCGCCGGATCGAACCAAGGGGAGAGCGTGGGTGCATAGGGCGGCGCGTCGAAGCGGCCGATCGTGCGGCGGCACCAGAGGATCGTGCCCGGCCCGAAGCGACCGAGCAGATGGGCGGCGAAGCCGAGTGCGGCACCGTCATGGGGTGCCACGCGGCCGGAGGGGCAGGGCCCGGCCTCGATCTCGTGCAGGGCGCCCGTCAGCAACCCGCCCTCGGGCAGCAGCGCATCGATGGCCGGAAGCCCAAGGGGAACCGCGGCCGCTTTGCCGCTTCTCCGGACACTGTTTGCCCTCTCCAGACGCCTTACTTTTTCCCGAAGGGCAGTGGGGACCGAAGCCGCCGGATCGTTGGCAGCCCTTCGGTCGGAGGAAGCAAAGGCACTCGGGGAAATGACCGGCATCGCCCCCTCGTCGGTCTGGTGGATGGGCTGTGGGTTAAATGTTCGTGTTTTGTTCTAGTTCCGCCAAGGTCAGGAGTCAACGGGGTCAGTGCCGGCATATCGTCTGCCTTTCAGGAGATGCTATCGTCCTGCCGTAGGAGCCTGCTACTGCGCGAGATGTGATCGACGATGTCAGTGAGCACAAAGAAAGCACAGATGACAGATCGTGACACGACGCCCAAGAACCCACGCCAGGCCCAACGCAGAAAGCAGCGTCTCCTCCGGCACCAAGCGCTCGCCGCAGGCCGTTCGCTGAATCCCCTTGAATGGGAGGAGTTGTCCCATGGTTTCAGGTCCCCAAAACCGGAACCGCCGATAAAGGACCAATCGATTCCTCGGAAGTGGACAGTTGGTGAACTCACTTATTTCCATAGATTGCCCAAGGCCGCCCACCTGCCGGTCGTCGAATCCATTCCCTTGACCGCCGAGCCCATCTCGTCGGCCTTCGTGTCGGGGCAACGCCACCCGACACTGCCGCCCAAGACCCACTATTCCGGCGCCGTCTATCGCGACGACCGCAAGATCGTCTCCGAATTCCTAGAGTACGATTCCCTGACCGGGCATCGCGTACCAAGACGCGACAATCCTCAGGAGGTCGAGATGCTGCGAGTCAAGCAAGCCGCCCGGATCGACAGGACATGCATCTACATGGGACCGCTTTCCCGGCACTTCGGGCACTTCCTCTTGGAGTCCCTACAGCGTGCCTGGTACCTGATGCAGGCCGACCCCACGAGCTTGCTTCTGTTTCACGGGCATAGCGAGCAGGTAAACCTGACGTCTTTCGCCCGCATCATCTTCTCGGCCCTCGACGTCGATCCTGCGCGAATCAGGATCGCCGTGAACGACGTGCAAGTGTCGCGGCTCATCCTTCCGGCGTCGCAATTCTGGCAGGGGATCAAGGCATCGCCCGGGAGCTATGGTCGAAAGTTGGTGACGGTGTAGATCAAGAAGGCGGCATATCGTGGGGGTAGTTGA
>CANJHI010000004.1 GCA_947474005.1 Alphaproteobacteria bacterium
CCGTAGGGCGGACGCGGACCGCGCGGACGGAAGCCAGCGCCATCGCGGCCACCGCCGCCATCGCGACCACCGCCGCCACCAAATCCACCGCCGCCGCCGCCACCACCGGGCTGGCGCTCGACGGCTTCACGGACCGCGATCGAGCGGCCATCGAGCAGTGCGCCGTTCATGGCCTGCATGGCCGCGGAACCCTGATCGTCGGTTTCCATTTCGAGGAACGCGAAGCCACGGCTACGGCCGGTCTCGCGATCCGCGATCACTTTCGATGAGCTGACGGTCCCGAATTGGGAGAACGCTTCGCCCAGACGCTCGGACGTGACCGAGTAGGGCAGATTGCCCACAAATAATTTGCGACTCATTCAAAGCTCTGTGCTGGAGGAAGGATCGAGCGGAGTCCGGCGCCCGCTTGCTGGACCATTGTGTCCAAGCGTTTCGTTGATCGTTGACGGGTGACCAAGAATCTCACGGGAAGACGTTGCCGGTATCGCGCTCCGCGACTTTGCCGAGACTCGTGATGATGCTCGCCGGCCAGTGTCGCAATGCCGCACTTATGCGCTGATTCACCGTCTGAGTCCACCGCTTGCGGCCGAGGTGACGGCGGTGAGGGTTGAGATCGCATCGAGCAGGCCACACAATCGCCGCGGAAATTGGAGGAACGTCATGATTGTCGACCATCGTACCTACGAATTGCAGCCGGGCAGACTGCGCGAATTCCTTGCGCTCTACGAAAAGGAAGGTCTGCCGGCGCAGATGAAGCATCTCGGCAATCTTGTCGGATATTTCACCACCGAGGTCGGCAATGTGAACGAGATCGTGCACATCTGGGGTTACGAAGATCTGGCCGATCGCACCAAGCGCCGCGCCGCCATGGCAGCGGACCCTGCATGGCAAGCCTATTTGCAGAAGAGCCGAGAATTCATGAAGCACATGAATAACAAGATATTGGTGCCAACCAGCTTCTCACCCACGAAGTAAGGGAAAAATCATGGCGACCGCCCATCCGCGCCGCAGCGGCGCGCAGGTTCTGATCGACCAACTGCGTATTCACGGAACCGAAACGATCTTCGGCGTCCCCGGCGAGAGCTATCTGGCCGCACTCGATGCGCTCTACGCCCAGCGCAACTCGATCCGCTACGTGATCTGCCGCCAGGAAGGCGGCGCATCCTACATGGCCGAGGCCTACGGCAAGCTGACCGGCAAGCCGGGCATCTGTTTCGTGACCCGCGGCCCCGGCGCCACAAATGCTGCGGTCGGAATGCATACAGGCTTCCAGGATTCGACGCCCATGATCCTGCTGGTTGGCCAAGTGGCGCGCGAGACCACCGACCGAGAGGCCTTCCAGGAGATCGACTACCGCCGCATGTACGGCCAGATGGCCAAGTGGGTGACCCAGATCGAGGACGCCCGCCGCATCCCCGAACTCATGAGCCAGGCTTTTCACACCGCGCTCAACGGCCGGCCCGGTCCGGTCGTGGTGGTCCTGCCGGAGGATATGCTGACCGACGAAGTCGAGGTGGCGGACGCCGGTCCCTACCGGATCGCGCGCGGTGCGCCCTCGGCGGCCGACATGGCGACGCTGCGGGAGCTTCTCGCGGCATCGAAGCAGCCGCTTCTCATCCTGGGCGGCGGCGGCTGGAGCGCAGAGGCTTGCGCCGACATGAAGGCGTTCGCCGAGGCCAACCATCTGCCGGTCACCACGGCCTTCCGCAACCAGGACCTGATCGACAACCGACACGCCAACTTCGTGGGCGACCTCGGCCTCGGCGTGAATCCGCCGCTCGGCAAGCGCATCAAGGAAAGCGACCTCATCATCGCTGTCGGCCCGCGGCTCGGCGAGGCGACGACCGGCGGCTACACGATGTTCGATCTGCCGGTGCCGGCACAGAAGATGGTGCATGTCCACGCCAGCGCCGAGGAACTCGGCCGCGTCTACCAGGCGACGCTGCCGATCAACAGCGGCATGGCCCAGTTCGCGACGTCGGCCAAGGCGATGAAGCCCGTCGATGCCTCGGCGTGGAAGGACAAGGTCGCGGTGGCGCGCGCTGACTATCTGAAGAACATCGAACCTGTACCGCAGCCGGGCTCGGCGGATCTCTCCGCCATCGTCGGCTGGCTGAACACGCGCCTGCCCGACGACGTGATCGTCACCAACGGTGCCGGCAACTATGCCGGCTTCGTCCATCGCTTCTTCCAGTACCGCGGCTTCCGCACCCAGCTCGCGCCGACCAACGGTTCGATGGGCTACGGTGTGCCGTCGGCGGTGGCGGCCAAGATCGCGATGCCCGGCCGCATGGTCGTGTCATTCTCGGGTGATGGCTGCTTCCTGATGAACGGCCAGGAGTTCTCGACGGCCGTGCAGCACGGCGCCAACATCGTGTTCATCGTCGTCGACAACGGCATGTACGGCACCATCCGCATGCACCAGGAGCGCGACTATCCGACCCGCGTTCACGGCACGGAGCTCAAGAATCCCGACTTCGCCGCCTATGCCCGCGCCTTCGGCGGCCACGGCGAGACGGTCGAGAAGACCGCAGACTTCGCCGCGGCGTTCGAACGCTGCGTCGCCATCGGCAAGCCGTCGATCATCCATATCAAGACCGACGCCGAGGCGATCACCTCGCGCATTACCCTCACCAAGCTGCGCGAGCAGTCGTTGGCCAAGCAGAAGCACTGAGGACAGAATGAACATCACAAGGCGCGCCGCCTTCGCGGCGCCATTGATCGCACTTGCCACCGGCGCACGTGCGCAAGCCGAGTGGCCGAAGGCGCAGCCGATCAAGGTCCTCATCCCGTTCGCGCCCGGCGGCGTGCCGGATATCATTTCCCGCATTGTCACGCCCAGGATGTCGGAGGCGCTCGGCCAGGCCTTCGTCGTCGACAACAAGCCCGGTGCTGGCGGCGGGCTGGCGGGACAGCTCCTCGCCCAGGCGGCACCCGATGGCTACACGCTGCTGATGGGCACGGTGTCGACCATGTCGATCGTGCCCGCGGTCAATCCGTCGCTGAAGTACGACCCGACCAGCTTCGCCGCCATCGGCCTCGCCGCCATCGTGCCGATGGTGGCGCTGGTCCGCGCCGAATCGCCGGCGAAGGATATCCAGGGGCTGATCGCCCTGATCAAGAGCAGCCCGAAGTTCGACTACGGATCCTCGGGCAACGGCTCGATCCTTCATCTCACGGCCGAGCTCTTCAAGCTCAGGACCGGCGTGAAGATGCAGCACATCCCCTATCGCGGATCGGCGCCGGCGTTGCAGGCGCTGCTGGCCGGCGAAGTCGACGTCGTGTTCGATGCGCTGCCGCCGGCCATCGGGCAGATCAAGGCGGGCAAGTTGCGGGCGCTCGGTCTGGCGATGGCCAAGCGCTCGCCGGTCCTTCCCGAACTGCCGACCATCGGCGAGCAAGGTGTCGCCGGCGTCGAGGCCTATACCTGGGCCGGGCTCTACGCGCCGGCCGGTACATCGGCCGCCACCGTCAATCGTCTCAATGCCGAACTGTTGAAGTCGCTCAAAGATCCCGAGAATGCGCGCAAGATCACGGAGCTCGGATACGAGCTGGCACCCTCGACCCCCGCCGAGCTGGCGGCCCACACCGTCGCAGAACTGAAGAAGTGGACCGAGGTTGCCCGGGCGGCCGACGTGAAGCCCGATTGAACGGGCTCACTTGAATCGACTTGCAGAGGCGGGCCGCCGCCGCTATAGAGCGGTCCGTGGAGATTTGAGCCGACCGGCTTGCGACCACGTTAAACATCGCTAAAAGGTCGGAGGTGCTCGCAAAAGCCCCCGTCCTTCCAGGTCGGGGGCTTTTTCGTTGCGCGCTTATCCTCGAGGGGAAGGCGCGGGCGCGAGGAGAGTGAGATGGACGGATCGATCCCGAAGAAGAAGACGCAGGCCGACACCGCGAACTGGCGGCCGCAGACGCGGGCCGTGCGCGCCGGCCAGTTGCGCAGCAACTTCGACGAAACCTCTGAAGCGCTGTTCCTGACATCGGGATATGCCTATGCGAGCGCCGAGGAGGCCGAGGCCACCTTCAAGGGCGAGAGCAACCACTATCAGTATTCGCGCTTCGGCAATCCCACCGTCACCATGTTCGAGAACCGGCTGGCGGCGCTCGAAGGCGCCGAGGCCTGTCGTGCGACCTCGACCGGCATGTCGGCAGTGTTCTTCTCCCTGCTGGCCCTGCTCAAGTCGGGCGACCGCATCGTCGCGGCCCGCCAGCTCTTCGGCTCCTGTCATTATATCGTGGCCGACCTCCTGCCGAAGTACGGCATCCAGAGCGAGCTGGTCGACGGCGGCGATCTTTTGGCCTGGGAGAAGGCGCTGTCGAAGCCGACCCAGGCCGTGCTGTTCGAATCGCCGTCCAACCCGATGCTCGATATCGTCGATATCCGCGCAGTGTGCGACATGGCCCACAAGGCCGGCGCCAAGGTTGTGCTCGATAACGCCTTTGCCACGCCGATGCTGCAGCGGCCGCTCGAGTGGGGCGCCGACATCGTGGTCCACTCCGCCACCAAGTACATCGACGGCCAGGGCCGCACCTTGGGCGGCGCGGTGCTGGGCTCCAAGGAGTTCATCCTGGAAAAGCTGCAGCCGATCATCCGCAACACCGGCCCGTCGCTCAGCCCGTTCAACGCCTGGGTGCTGGTGAAGGGCCTGGAGACACTGGGCCTCCGGGTCGATCGCCATTGCGCCAACGCAGCCCGCGTGGCCGATGCGCTGTCGGGCCATCCCGCCATCTCGCGGGTGCTCTATCCAGGACGCAGCGATCATCCGCAGCACAAGCTCGCCATGAAGCAGATGTCGGGGGCGGGCGGCGTCGTCACCTTCGATCTCAAGGCCGGCAAGTGGGCGGCGTTCGAGACGCTGAACCGCCTGCAGCTGGTCGATATCTCGAACAACCTGGGCGATGCCAAGAGCCTGGTCACCCATCCGGCGACCACGACGCACATGCGCATCGGCGCCGAGGAGCGCGCCAGGCTCGGCATCAATGACGGCACCGTCCGCATCTCGGTCGGCCTCGAAGATGCCGAGGACATCATCGCCGATCTGGTGCAGGCGCTCGGCGGCTGAAGCTGGTCGTGTCCCTGGCCGCCGCACTCTGGGCCGCCAATCGAGAAGGAGCCGAGCGCATCCTGGCGAACGGTTTCGTGCGCGGGCTGGGCGACGGGTCGCTGCCCGTCGAGTCCTTCAAGTCATACGTGGGGCAGGACGCCTACTTCCTCGATGCCTTTGCGCGCGCCTATGCCTTCTGCCTTGCTCACACCACGTCGCGCGAGGACCTGCGGGACTTCGCCGAATTGATCGCGGGCGTGCTCGAAGAACTCAAGCTGCATAAGGGCTATGCCGAACGCTGGCAGGTCCCTCTGGCGGCGGTGACGCCGATGGCGGCGACCCAGGCCTATGTCGATTTCCTTCTCGATACCGCGCGCCGTGGCGATCTCGGCGAGACGATCGCCGCCATGACGCCGTGCATGCGGCTCTACGCTTTCCTCGGCCGCTCGCTGTCGGCGGGCCAAGTGGCGCCGAGCTATGCCGATTGGGTCACGACCTACGCCGATCCCGGCTTCGAGGCGCTGGCGGTGCGGCTCGAAGCGCTGCTGGACAAGCATGCGACGGATACTGCCGCGGTGCGCGCCAACTACACCCGCGCCATGGACCTCGAATACGGTTTCTTCGACGCCAATCTCTAAAGCGCGGTGAGCTTTTCCATCGAGCGGTCGAGGGCGCCGTGCAGGTCGGCGGTGAGCTTGGCGCCCATCGCCGCGCGCACTTCCTGTTCGGCGGCGGCCCACAGCGGCAGGGCACGCTTGAACAGCGCCCGGCCGGCCAGTGTGGCGACCAGCTCGTGCCGGCGCTTGTCGCCCGCTTCGGCGCGCTCGATCACGCCGTTGGCGAGCAGGGGGCGCAGGTTGCGCGTCAGCGTGGTGCGGTCGGTTGCCAGCAGTTCGGAGAGCCGACCGATGGTGATCGGCCCGCGCGCTGCGACAAACCCCAGCAGGGAGAATTGCGAGATCTTGAGGCCGGTCGGCGCCATGTGCCGGCTATAAATCTGGGTCACGCGCCGGGCCGCGCCACGCACGCGAAAGCACGTGCACTCGGCGGGCGACAGGCGGATCGGGGCGGGGGCGGACATGGCCGTAACACTAGCTTCATCGCTTGCCCGGGCAAAGCGCCAATGTGTATATGCACATAAATTCTTCGAGGAGATGACGATGGCTGCAGATGCCGGATTTGGCGTGGTGCCCCTGGAACAGGCCCGCACCATGGATGGGTTGACCTTGTTCAAGGGTCTGCTGGAGGGGCGTTTCCCGGCGCCGCCGATCTCGCGGATGCTCGGCATGACGCTGGCCGAGATTGAATTCGGCCGCGTCGTGTTCGCCTACACGCCGGTGTTCGATCACTACAATCCGCTGGGCAGCGTGCATGGTGGCATCGCCGCCACCCTGCTCGATTCGGTGATGGGCTGCTGCATCCACACCACGCTCAAGGCCGGCATCGGCTACACGACGGTCGAGATCAAGGTGAACTACGTGCGCGCCATGACCGACAAGACCGGCCCGGTCCGCGCCGAGGGCAAGGTGATCAATGTCGGCTCGCGCATCGGCACTTCAGAGGGCCGGCTGGTCGACGCCTCGGGCAGGCTGCTGGCGCACGGCACCACCACCTGCCTGATCTTTCCGATATAGCCTAAACTGGGCCATGCCCCAGGCGGCCGCCGAACAGAGACTGCTGAAACTCTCCATCGCCGTGACGATCGGAGTGGCGTCGTTCGGCGTCGTGTTCGGCCTGCTGTCGGGGTCGATGTCGATCGTGTTCGACGGCGTGTTCGCCGCCATCGATGCGGCGATGTCGGGACTGGCGCTGTTCGTGTCGCGGCTGGTCAGCCGCGTCGCCGACGACCGTCGGTTCCAGTTCGGCTACTGGCATATCGAGCCCATGGTGCTGGCCTTCAACGGCGGCACGCTGATGCTGCTCTGCTTCTATGCCTTCCTGAACGCGGTCGACAGTTTCCTGGGCGGCGGCCGCCAGCTCGACTTCGATTGGGCCATCGCCTACGCGATCGTTGTCTGCATCGTCTGCTTCGGCATGTACTTCTACGAGCGCCACCTCAACCGGCACATCGACTCCGACTTCGTGCGGCTCGACACCCAGAGCTGGCTGATGTCGGCCGCCATCACCTCGGCGCTGCTGGTGGCCTTCACGGTCGCCTGGCTGCTCCAGGGCACGCCTTATCAGCACCTCACGCCCTATGCCGATCCCGTCGTGCTGGCAGTTCTGACGCTGGTCCTGGTGTTCGTGCCGATCCGCACCGTGCGCAAGGCCTTGACCGAAATCCTGCTGATCACGCCGCCGGAGCTGGACCAGCATGTACGCCGCGTGATGGACGAGATCGTCGCCCGCCGCGGCTTCAAGCACTACACCAGCTACGTCGCCAAGGTGGGGCGGGCGCAGTTCATCGAGATCCACATCGTGGTCCCCCCGTACTCGCCGCTCAGCAGCATTGCCATGGCCGACGCCATCCGGCGCGAGATCGCGACGGCGATCGGCGGCGAAGGCCCGCACAGATGGCTCACCATCGACTTCACCGCCGATCCGCGCTGGCTGTAGGGGTATTTGACCTTTCCCCCGGAACGTCCCATGTCAGAAATCGAAGGGGTTCCGCCGACCGATGTACACAGCCACAACCCGTGCCATCCGCGTGACCGTCACGCCGCAATATCTGCCTGACCAGTCCGATCCGGCCAAGTCGCAGTATGTCTGGGCCTACCAGGTCCGGATTGAGAACAAGGGCACCGACACGGTGCAGCTGCGCAGCCGCCACTGGAAGATCACCGACGGACTTGGCAGATTCCAGGAAGTGAAGGGCCCCGGCGTGGTCGGCAAGACGCCGATGCTGCGTCCGGGCGATGTGTTCGAGTACAATTCCGGCACGCCGCTTTCCACGCCATCCGGCATCATGGCCGGCACGTATCAGATGGTGAGCGAGCAGGGAGAAAAGTTCGACATCGAGATTCCGACCTTCTCGCTCGATATGCCGACCGAGAAGCGTCACCTCAATTGAAGTGGTGCCAAACGAGCCGAGCCGGGGACCAGGAGGAGCGACGATGAACAGGATTCTGAAGAAGAGCGACATGGTCTCGCTCGCCACCGGGCTCGCCCGGCCGTCGCGCGAAGAGGCAGAGGCCGCCGTCCGCACGCTGATCCGCTGGTCCGGCGACGACCCCGACCGCGAGGGGCTGGCCGGCACGCCCGACCGCGTCGTGCGCTCCTACGAGGAATTCTTCGCCGGCTACGACCAGGATCCGCGCGACATGCTGCAGCGGACCTTCGAGGAGGTCGAGGGCTACGACGAGGTCGTGGTGCTGCGCGACATCCGGCTCGAGTCGCACTGCGAACATCACATGGTGCCGATCATCGGCAAGGTCCACGTCGGCTACCTGCCCGACAAGCGCGTCGTGGGCATCAGCAAGCTCGCCCGCGTGGTCGATGCCTTCGCTCATCGCCTGCAGATCCAGGAGAAGCTGACGGCGCAGATCGCCAACACGCTGCAGGAGGTCCTGCAACCGCGCGGCGTGGCCGTCGTCGTCGAGGCGGCGCACCAGTGCATGACCACCCGCGGCGTGCACAAGTCCGACGTCACCATGGTGACCAGCCGCATGCTGGGCGCCTTCCGCGACAACGGCGAGACACGCCGCGAATTCCTGACCATGATCGGTCGTACGTCAGTCTGAGTTTGAAAAGGGCATCATGGCCGGAGAGATCGTTGATTCAGTCGAAATGCTGCGCAAGCTCGTGGCGTTCGACACCACCTCGCGTAATTCCAACCTGGCGCTGATCGACTACGTCCAGGGATACCTCAAGGGACACGGCATCGCCTCGACGCTGGTGCCCAATGAGGACGGCACCAAGGCCAACATGTTCGCGACCGTCGGTCCCAACGTGAAGGACGGCGTCGTGCTCTCGGGCCACACCGATGTGGTGCCGGTCGACGGCCAGCCGTGGGTCACCGACCCGTGGACGCTGACGCTCAAGGACGGCAAGTACTACGGCCGCGGCACCTGCGACATGAAGGCGTTCTACGCCATCGCACTCGCCATGCTGCCCGAATTCAAGAAGGCCAAGCTGAAGCGCCCGATCCACTTTGCGCTCTCCTACGACGAGGAGATCGGCTGTTTCGGCGCCCATTCGCTGGCCGCCGCGATGGCCACCGAAGTGCCGCGCCCGCGCGCCATCATCATCGGCGAACCGACGATGATGACGGTGGTCCATGCCCACAAGGGCAGCCAGTCCTACGTCACCAAATTCACCGGCTTCGAGGCCCATTCCTCGATGACCCATCTCGGCGTCAGCGCTATCCATTTCGCCGGCGAGTTCGTCCACTACCTCAACCAGGTCCAGGAGGAACTCGAGGCGGCAGCGCCGAAGAACAGCGAGTTCATGCCGGCGGCGGCGACCTTCAATGTCGGCACCATCATCGGCGGCACGGCGGGCAACATCCTGGCGCGCGAGTGCGAGGTGCTGTGGGGCTATCGCGAGCTGCCGACGCGGCCGATCGAGGAACTGGGCGAGCGCGCCAAGAAGTGGCTCGCCGAAGAGCTGCTGCCCAAGATGAAGGCCAAGCATCCAGCCGCCGCCATCGCCACCGAGCTCCGCGCCTCGACGCCCGCCTTCTCACCCGAGGGCAATGATGAGGCCAAGACCCTGGCCGGAAGCTGGTCGGGCTCTAACACGGTCGGCAGCGTGGTCTATGCGACGGAAGCTGGCATCTTCCGCAAGACGATGGGCGTGCCGACGGTGTTGTGCGGCCCCGGCGACATCGCCCAGGCCCACCAGCCCAACGAATTCCTGCTCGCGTCGCAGATCGAAGCCTGCGAGGGCTTCATGAAGCGCATGGTGGAGTGGTGCTGCCGGGACTGATTTTCGTCCTTCTCTAGGCGCAGGACGACGGAGATGAACAGAACGTGCCGCACCTGATCGCCGTCGACTGGGGAACGAGTTCCCTGCGCGGCGCCCGCCTCGACGAGACAGGTCGCGTGCTGGAGGAGAAGAGCGCGCCGCTCGGTATCCTCAACGTGGCGAACGGCGACTTCGCGGGTGTCTTTGCCGCGCAGTTCTCGGACTGGATGAAGCCGGCCGGCAGTGTCTGCCTGATTTCCGGCATGGCCGGCAGCCGGCAGGGCTGGGTCGAGGCGCCTTATGTCGCCTGTCCCGCCGGGCCCGACGAGCTCAGCCGACACCTGCAATGGATCGAGCCGGGGCGAATCGCCCTCGTGCCGGGCCTCAGCGACGAGCAGGGAGACGTGCCCGACGTGATGCGCGGCGAGGAGGTGCAGATCTTCGGCGCGATGCGGCTCGCGGGGCTCGGCGACGGGCTATTCGTTCTGCCCGGCACGCACAGCAAATGGGCCACGGTGCAGGGCGGCCGGATCACCGGCTTTCGCACCTTCATGACCGGCGAGTTCTATGGATTGCTCAGCCAGCATTCCATCCTGGCGCGCACGCTCGAAGCCGACGCGGCCCTCGACGAGGCGGTCTTCCTGCGCGGCGTGACGCGTGCCGGCAACGGCCAGGGCCTGCTGCACAACGCCTTCGGCGTGCGCGCGCTCGGCCTGTTTGGCCGATTGTCGCCGGCTGAATCGGCAAGCTATCTCTCCGGCCTGCTGATTGGCGAGGAGCTGCACCTACAAGAGCTGACGTCGGGTCGCGAGGTCATCGCGATCGGGGCGGCGGCGCTGACGGCGCGCTATGCTCTCGCCCTCGAACGGAGGGGCGCTCGTGTGCGCACCTTCGGTGCCGAGGCGACATGGGCTGGGTTGAGAGCTTTGCAGGCATGACGACCGTCGACAAGTTCCGGGCCGCGATGCGCGAGCTGCCGCTCATCGCCATCCTGCGCGGGCTGAAACCCGCCGAAGCGCCGGCGATCGGTGAGGTGCTGGTGGAGGCGGGCTTTAGCCTGATCGAGGTGCCGCTGAACTCGCCGCAGCCGCTCGACAGCATCGCGGCTCTGCGCCAGCGCTTTCCGCAAGCGATGATCGGCGCCGGCACGGTCCTGACGGCGGCCGAGGCGCGCGACGTGGCGTCGGCCGGCGGCGAACTCGTTGTGGCGCCGAACTTCGATCGCGACGTCGTGGCCGAGACGCTGCGGCTCGGCATGACGAGCCTGCCCGGCATCATGACTTCCACCGAGGCGTTCGCCGCCTTGGGCGCGGGCGCGCATGGGCTAAAACTGTTTCCGGCCGAGCTTGCCTCGCCCGCCGTCGTCAAGGCGCTGCTGGCCGTGCTGCCGAAGGGCACACCGCTGATCCCGGTCGGTGGCATCGGCGCGGACAATCTTGCCGCCTGGCGCATCGCCGGCGCCGCGGGCTTTGGCCTCGGCTCCTCGCTCTACAAGCCGGGCGACGATGCGTCGACAGTACGCGCCAAGGCGGCGGTCATCGTGTCAGCGTTCCGACGATCGGCGTGAGCATCAATCCGTCGTCCCGACCGGAGCCGAGCGAAGCGAGGCGTAGTGGAGGGACCTTCTTTCTTTCAACGATAAGCGGCATGTCGCGGAGAGAAGGTCCCTCCGCTCCGCTTCGCTTCAGCGCGGAGACTACTCCGCGCGAGTCGGGACGACGGGGCTCACTCACCCCGCCGCCGCCAGCGCCTGGGTGAGATCGGCGATCAGGTCGTCGGGATGTTCGATGCCGACCGAGAGGCGGATCGTCGTATCGAGCACGCCGATACGGTCGCGGACCTCGACCGGCACACCGGAGTGCGTCATGGCGGCGGGATGGCTCGCCAGCGACTCGGTGCCGCCGAGGCTGACCGCCAGCTTGAAGATCTGTAGCGCGTTCAGGAAGGCGAACGCCTCCTTCTCGCCGCCCTTGATGTCGAACGAGAAAGTCGAACCCGCGCCCGTGCATTGCCGGGCAAAGACCTTCTGCGCCTGAGAACCGTCCTCCAGGAACTTGAGGTAGTGGACCTTGCCGACCCGGGGATGGTCGCGCAGATACTCGGCGACGAGTCTCGCGTTGGCCTCGGCCCGCTCCATGCGGAGCCCGAGCGTCTCAAGCGAGCGCCCCAGCATCCAGCAGGAATGCGGATCGAGCTGTGTGCCGAGGCTGCCGCGGAGCGCCTTGATCGGCCCGATGGTCGCCTGGGCGCCGAGCGTGGCGCCGGCGATGAGATCGGAATGGCCGCCGACATACTTGGTGAGCGAGTAGACCGAGACATCGGCGCCGTGGTCGAGCGGACGCTGGAACACCGGGCCCAGCAGGGTGTTGTCGCAGACCAGGACGGGCCGGAAGCCTTGGGCGGCGCCGATCTCGTCGGCGATCTGCCGCAACAGTCTGATATCGACCAGCGTGTTGGTCGGGTTGGCCGGCGTTTCGATCATGATGACAGAGAGGCGTCCTTTGCTGCGTGCCTCGGTCGCGGCCGCACGAACGGCGGCTTCGTCGACGCCGTCGACGAAGCCGACCGAGCCGATGCCGAAGCCCGCCATCGTGCGTGACAGCAGCGTCTCCGTGCCGCCGTAGAGCGGCTGGGAATGCAGGATGACGTCGCCTGGCCGGGCAAAAGCGAGAATCGTGGTGGCGATCGCCGACATGCCGGACGAGAACAGCACGCACGATTCAGCGCCCTCGTAGACCGCGAGGCGATCCTCGACGATCTCGCTGTTGGGGTGGTTGAAGCGCGAATAGACGAGGCCGGCTCCGGTGCCGGCGGGCGGCTTCCGGCGCCCCGAGGCGTAGTCGAAGAAGTCGCGCCCTTCCTCGGCCGTGGCGAAGACGAAGGTGGAGGTGAGGAAGACAGGCGGCTTCACCGCGCCCTCCGACAGCTTCGGATCGTAGCCGTAGCTCAGCATCAGCGTCTCGGGTTTGAGCTGATGATTGCCGATATGGGTCTTGGAGGGGCGTGGCGCGACCATGGTGTTTCTCCTGTCGGCGGTTCCGGTGGTGCAGGATAGCGTTCGCCTCGACGACCCGCCTCTTCTGCATCATCCTTGAGACACGAGAATGAAGGACCAAAGGGGGCAACATGAAGGTCAAGAGCTATGAGATTTTCCGCTGTGACGCCGGCTGGCGCACCTTCTCGTTCCTCAAGCTCGTGACCGACAGTGGCCCCATCGGCTGGTCGGAATACAACGAGAGCTTCGGCAGCCCCGGCCTGTCGGGCGTGATCGAGAACCTGATGCCGAGCGTCGTCGGCATGAGTCCCATGGACATCGAGCTGGTGAATGCGGTCCTCGCCACCAAGTCGACCCAGTCGCGCGGCGGCGTCGTGCGCCAGGCGATCGCCGCCATCGAGAACGCGCTCCTCGACATCAAGGGCAAGGCGCTGGGCGTGCCGGTCTATCAGCTGTTCGGCGGCAAGCTGCGCGACCGCATCCCGGTCTACTGGTCCCATTGCGGCTCCTACCGCATGCGCAATCCCGACATCTGCGGCACGCCGGCGGTCCGTTCCTACGACGACATGGCCCGCACCGGCGAGGAGGTGCGCAAGAAGGGCTTTGGCGCCTGCAAGACCAACATCGCCATGGAGGTCGACGGTAAGCTGCGCGCCTATCGGCCAGGCTTCGTCGTCGGCAAGGGTTTTCCGGAGCGCAACTGGGACGCCTTCATTGCCCGCAGTGCGGCCAAGACCGTCGAAGCTTTTAGGGCGGGCTGCGGGCCGGACGTCGGCATCATGCTCGACACCAACTTCCATTTCCGCACCGAAGGCTTTAAGCGCATCGCCGAGGCTGTGGGGCCGGCCGGGCTCACCTGGCTGGAACTCGACGTGCATGACCCGAAGTCGATCGCGCTGATCCGCCGGGACTCACCTTGCCCGATTGCCTCGGGCGAGACGCTGCTCGAACGCCGCGACTTTCGGCCTTATTTCGAGAACTACGCCTTCGACACCGCCATCGTCGACGTGATCTGGAACGGTTTCAACGAGTCGCTCAAGATCGCGTCCCTGGCCGACGTCTACGAGGTGAACGTGGCGCCGCATAATTTCTACGGCCACCTCGCCAGCGCCATCTCGGCGCATTTCTGCGCCGCGGTGCCCAACTTCCGCATCATGGAGATCGACATCGACGGCGTGCCGTGGCGCGACGACATCGTCGACAACCCGCCGGTCTTCGAGAACGGCGACTACCTCCTGCCCAAGGGCCCGGGCTGGGGCGTCGAGCCGAACGAGGCGGCGATGCGCAAGCACCCGCCCAAGTCATACGTGGTGGCGCAATAAAAACTTGCAGGTTCAGCAGGAATATGCTATAAATTTTGATAGGCTGGCGCTTGGACTGCGCCGGCCTTTCCACGTCTTTGAAGTCGGGCAAAACCTTCCGCTCCAGACGCTTTGCGTGGTCCACGCCCGTCCAGCCGCGTGACGACTTCCGGGATTCCCATCCGGCCGCGCAGCGGGCACCGGTGGCACAGTTCGTCAGGGGGCGATCGGGCAGCCGGATCAAGGGCTTGGCGCCGGGTTTTGGCACAGGCAGCGGGACAGCGCGTGGCACAACGAGGTGTGCCGGGAAATGGTGCCCCTCAGGGCGCGGGCGGGGCGGCCGTGATGGTCTCGTAGAGGCGGTCGAGGTCGCCGTCGTCGTAGACGTATTCGGTCGAGCAGAACTCGCACTTCACGGCGACCAGGCCGCGGCTGTCGCGCAGGTCGGTGAGTTCCTCGCGCTTGATGGACTTCAGCACGCCGTCGATGCGCTCGCGGCTGCAGCGGCAGCGCGCCGCGAAGGGCCGGCGCTCGAACAGGCGCGCGCCCTCGGCATGGAACAGGCGGAACAGCAGGGTCTGGCCGGGCAGGGCGGGGTCCAGCATCTCCTTCTCGGTGGCCGAGGCCATCAGGATGACGGCCTTGCGCCAGTCGTCCTCGCGCTGCTCGGGATCGGCGTCGAGGCGGCCGGCGTCGAACTCGGGCATCTGCTGCACCATCAGGGCCGACGCGCGCCAATGTCCGCCGTCGGTGGTCTCGTCGCGGCAGGCGGTGATCTTTATGCCGGTCGGCAGCTGCTCGGACTGGCGAAAGTAGATGTGGGCGCAGTCGGCCAGCGTGGCGCCCTCGAGCGGCACGACGCCCTGGTAGCGCTCGCTGTGCTGGCCCTGGTCGACGGTGAAGGCGAGGCGGCCCTGGCCGAACAGTTTCGGCACGTAGCCGTCGGGCACGTCGTGGTTACCGGCGCCGAGTGCCACCGCGAGTTTCCAGGAATCGAACTGGGCATAGCCGCGCAGCGCGCCTTCGCTGGTGAGGTCGGCGACGAGCAGGCGGATCGGCCCGTCGCCGCTGATCTGCAGGGTGAAGATGCCGTCGTATTTGAGCGACGTCGCCAGCGCTGCGCACAGCGTCATCGCCTCGGCGAGCGGCCGCGCCACGGCGAGTGGATAGCCGTGGCGTTCGATGATGGCGTCGAGCGAGGGCCCCAGCCGCACGAGACGGCCGCGGACACCCAATGCGTCGAGCTGGAAGGGCAGGACGCGGTCCCAGTCGTCGGAAGGAGATCCTTCCGACGGGGCGGTCACGACAGGCACCAGGCCAGGATGCTCTTCTGGGCGTGCAGGCGGTTCTCCGCCTCGTCGAACACCACCGACTGCGGTCCGTCGATCACTTCTGCCGTGACCTCCTCGCCGCGGTGGGCCGGCAGGCAGTGCATGAAGATGGCGTCCTTCTTGGCCTGCTGCATCAGGTGCTTGTCGACCTGGTAGCCGCGCAGCAGGTTGTGACGTCGCGTGGCACTCGGGCTCTGCGGATCCTCGTCGCCCATAGACACCCAGGTGTCGGTGACGACGCAGTCGGCGCCGCTCACCAGCTTCGCGGGGTCGTGGCCGATCTGGATGCGGCCCTTGGACTTCTCGGCCCACTGCACGACGTCGGCCGGCGGCGTCAGTTCCGGCGGGCAGGCGATGCGCAGCTCGAAGTCGAACTGCACGGCGGCATGAATCCACGACGTCGCCATGTTGTTGCCGTCGCCCGACCAGGCGACCGACTTGCCCTTGATGGAGCCGCGATGCTCCTCGTAGGTCATCACGTCGGCCATGAGCTGGCAGGGATGGGTCTTGTCGGTGAGGCCGTTGATCACCGGCACGGTCGCGTACTTGGCCATCTCGAGGAGTTTCTCCTCGACGGTGGTGCGCATCATGATGATGTCGACGTAGCGGCTGAGCACGCGCGCGGTGTCGGCGATGGTCTCGCCGCGGCCGAGCTGGGTGTCGGTGCGGCCGAGCATGATCGTATCGCCGCCCAGCTCGCGCATGCCGACCTCGAACGACACGCGCGTCCGGGTCGAGGGCTTCTCGAAGATCATCGCCAGCGTCTTGCCGGCGAGTGGCTTGTCGTGCCCCCCGTTGGAGCGCGACTTTTTCATCGCCTTGCCCTGATCGAGGATCTGGCGAAGCGTCTTAGGGTCGACCTGATCCAGGTCGAGAAAGTGCTTGGGTGTCGACATGAGTCGTCACTTGGCCGCGGCTTCGAACGCGACCGCAGCCTGTTCGAGGATGGCCACGCCCTCGTCGAGGATCGCCTTGTCGGCGACCAGCGCGGGGAAGATTCGAATGACGTTCTCGCCGGCCGGCGGCACCAGCATGCCGAGCGACTGCAGCTTGTTCACCATGTCGCCGGCCGGCACCGCCGGGACGCATTGCAGGCCCTGGAGGAAGCCCATGCCACGCTGCTCGACGAAGACCTTGGGGTGCTTCTTGCACAGCTTCTCGAGCTCGCCCTTGAGATATTCGCCGCGCTCGCGCACGCCGTCGATGAAGCCCGGCGCCAGCAGCACGTCGAGCACCGCGTTGGCCACGCCCGTGGCCAGCGGGTTGCCGCCGTAGGTCGAGCCGTGCGTGCCCGGGACCATGCCGACCGCCGCCTTCTCGGTCGCCATGAAGGCGCCGATCGGGAAGCCGCCGCCCATGCCCTTGGCGATCGCCGCCACGTCGGGCTTCACGCCCGACCAGTCGTAGCCCCACATCTTGCCGGTCCGGCCGAAACCCGTGTGGATCTCGTCGTAGAACAGCAGCAGGCCGTACTCGTCGCAGATCGCGCGCAGGTCCTTCAGGAACTGCGTCGTGGTCCCGCGAATGCCGCCCTCGCCCTGGATCGGCTCGACCAGGATGCCGGCGGTCTCGTCGTCGACCATGTCGCGCACGACGTTGGTGTTGTTGAGCGGTGCGTGCAGATAGCCCGGCGCCGGCGGGCCGAAGCCTTCGAGGTACTTCTCGTTGCCGGTGGCCGAAAGTGCGTTCAGCAGGCGGCCGTGGAACGCCGCCTGGAAGCAGATCAGCTTGTACCGCTTGGGCTGGCCGTTCATGAACTGATACTTGCGGATCAGCTTGATGCCGCCCTCGATCGCCTCGGCGCCCGAGTTGCAGAAGAACATGGTGTCGGCGAACGAGACTTCGGTCAGCCGCTTGGCCAGCTTCTCGCCGTTGCCGACGCGGAACAGGTTCGATGTGTGCCAGAGCTTGGCGCCCTGCTCGGTCAAGGCCTTGACCAGGTAGGGGTGGCAGTGGCCCAGCGCGTTTACGGCGATGCCGGAGGTAAAGTCGACATAACGTCGGCCGTCCGCCGCGTAGAGATAGGAACCCTCTCCGCGTTCGAACACGACGTCCTTGCGACCGTACGTCGGCATAACAGCCGTAATCATCGCCAAACCCTCCTTCAGAAGTAAAATTCCCCCGCTTTTGGCGGGGGTCGGGCACTATCTTACCGAGGTCGGGGTGTGTCAACGTCGGCCACGGGCGCCGGTGTCAGCGTCTTGAGGGCCTCCGACCCCTCTGCTAGGAGAGCCGCCGTTCCAATGGACCCGCTTCCTTCACGCAACACCCGGCTCGCCCAGCGCCGCGCCGGTTTCGCCTCGGCGTCCGAGATGCTGGACTATGCGGCCCAGGGCCAGACCGGCATCTCTTTCTACAATGCCAAGGGCGAGCTGCTGACGGCGCTCGCCTGGCGCGAAGTCCGGGAACGGGCCCATGTCACTGCCCGCAAGCTGATCGGGGCGGGATTTGCCGTCGGCGAGCGGCTCCTGATCACGGCCGACACTTGGCCTGGCTTCTTCGATTCATTCTTTGGTGCCCAGTATGCCGGGCTGATCCCCGTCCCGGTGTCGATCCCGGTCGGGATCGGCGGCAAGGACGCCTACCTCGACCAGCTTCGTCGGCAACTGGCCGCTTCGGGAGCAGTCGCAGCCGTCGGCATCGATGATCTTGCGGGATTCCTGGCCGCTGCCGCCGGGGAATACCCGGCGGTTCGCCTGCACGGCGGCAAGGGCATCCTCGATGCGCTGCCCGAGAAGGCGGTCGACCTCCGGCCGCTCGGCCCCGGCGACCTCTGCTACATCCAGTTCTCCTCGGGCAGCACGCGCCACCCGCACGGCGTGCAGATCACCCAGCGCGCCCTGATGGCCAATCTCGCCGGCATGACCGGGCCGGCGGGCCTCGACGTGATCCCAGGCGATCGCGCCGTGAGCTGGCTGCCGCTCTATCACGACATGGGCCTGATCGGATTCCTGATGGCCCCGCTCAGCTGTCAGCTCTCGATCGACTACCTGACACCGCGCGACTTCGCGCGCCGGCCGATGCAGTGGCTCAACGTCATCTCGCGCAATCGCGGCACCATCTCCTACAGCCCGAGCTTCGGCTACGACCTGTCGACGCGGCGCGGCGTCACGCAGGTGCCGGCCGGCCTCGATCTGTCGTGCTGGCGGCGCGCCGGCATCGGCGGCGACATGATTCGTCCCGAGGTGCTCAATCGCTTCGCCGACGCCTTCGAGCCTTCGGGCTTCGATCGCAAGGCCTTCATTCCGAGCTACGGCATGGCCGAGGTGTGCCTGGCCATCACCTTCAGTCCCAAGGGCGTGGGCGTTCGCACCGATGTCGTCGACCGCGTCGCGCTCGGCAAGGATCAGGCGGCCATCCCGGCGGCCAATCCGCAGGACGCGCAACGGGCCCGCAGTTTCGTGCTCTGTGGTCGGGTGCTGCCCGGTCATCTTCTCGAGGTGCGCGGCCCCGACGGCAAGCTGCTGGCCGACCGCGGAGTGGGGCGCATCTTCATCAAGGGCCCGAGCGTGATGCCGGGCTATTTCGGTGAGCCGGAAGCCAGTCGGGAGGTGCTTTCGGACGACGGTTGGCTCGATACCGGCGATCTTGGCTATTGGCTGGCGGGCGAGATCGTTGTCACGGGCCGGGCCAAGGATCTGATCATCATCAACGGCCGCAATGTCTGGCCGCAGGACATCGAGTGGGCGATCGAAGCCCGGGGCGTCGTGAAAAGCGGCGACGCCGCGGCCTTCTCCATCGATACCGGCGCAGGCGAGCGCGTGGTCGTGGCGGTGCTGGCACGCGTGTCCGGCAAAGAGGAGCGGCTGGCCCTGGCGCGCGACGTCGCAGGCGCGGTGCGCGAGGCGATCGCCGTCGATTGCGACGTCGCCCTGGTGCCGCCGACGTCGGGTCTGCCGATGACGACTTCAGGCAAGCTCAGCCGGACGCGGACGAAGGCCAACTATCTCGCCGGCCTCTACGCGGCCCCGGCCTCGCCTCCGAAGCCCGTCGCGGCCTGAGGCGATTCCGATGAGTAGGCTGGTCGCGGTCACCGGCGCCACGGGGTTCGTCGGGCCGCATCTCGTTTCAGCGCTGGCCCGGCGCGGCTGGAAGCTTCGTCTGCTGGTCCGGCGCTGGTCGCCGCTGCCCTCGCTGCCCGGCGTCGACGCCGAGATCGTGCTGGGCGACCTTGCCGACGAGGGCGCGCTCCGGCGCCTGGTCGACGGGGCCGACACGGTGATCCACGCCGCCGGCCTCATAAAGGCGCGGGCGCCGGCCGACTTCATGGCGGTCAACGGCGTGGGGACGGCTCGCCTGTCGGCACTCGCGCCCCAGGCACGCTTCGTTCTGCTGTCGTCGCTCGCGGCGCGTGAACCCCAGCTTTCGGCCTACGCCGAAAGCAAGCATGAGGCCGAGCGGGTGGTGGCCGGGCGCACGGGTCCCTGGCTCGCGATTCGGGCGCCCGCGATCTATGGCCCGGGCGACCGCGAAACGCTGGCCTATTTCCGCGCCGCGGCTTGGGGCCTGGCGCCTCGGCCTCGGCTGAATAATGCCCGCCTGGCCCTGATCCACGTCGAGGATCTGGCCGAAGCCCTCGCCGCGGCCGTCGAGCGTCCGCCGTCCGACTCGGTCTACGAGATCGATGATGGCCGGCAAGGCGGGTACGGCTACGGCGATATGGAGGCGGCGGCTGCCGCTGCGCTGGAACGGGCTGTGCGGTCGCTACCGATTCCGCGCGGTATCATGAAGGTTGTCGGATGGGCCAATGGCTTGCGACAGACTCTGGGCGGGTCGCCGCAGATCCTGACGAGTTCCAAGGTGCAGGAGATGTTTCACCCTGACTGGACAGTTCATGACCACCGCCTGGCGGCAACGATCGCTTTCCGGGCCCGTTACGGCCTCCGAGCCGGATTTCGCGACACTGTATTGTGGTATCGCCGTGAGAACTGGCTCTAGGACGTGTGAAACACTGCGTAACAAATTGTTATTTCACAAGGAATCGGTGTTTCTGCCACAAGGTGGCATGCCTGACCCCGGGACCGGAGAGCCGCTCTTGCGCACAGCCCATCAATTGATCGTCGAAAACGACGACATCGCCAGCACCCTCGAATTGCCCCGCCTCGCGTCGCGCGTCGACGTGATCCGGGAGATTTGCCGTCATCTGGCGCCGTACCAGGCTGGCGAAAGGCCGATTGTTGGCGCGACCGTCATCGCCAAGGACCTGACCATCGATTCGCTGGCGATCATGGACATGGTCATGGAACTCGAGGACAGCTTCGACGTGTCGATCCCGATGAACGTCGTGGCCGAGATCCATACCGTCGACCAGCTCGCCGACACGATCCTGGACCTGCGCTCCAAGCGCTAATCAAAATGGGTTTGTTCGACCGTCACGCGGGCCTGCTCGAGGCGTACCGCGACGTCCGGACCACCGGGGCCGACCCCTTCCAGATCCGCATGGAGCGGGTGCTGTCGCCGACCGAGGCGATCATCAACGGCCGCAAGATGCTGCTGGTCGGCACCAACAACTATTTCGGCCTGACGTTCGATCCTTCCTGCATGGAAGCCGCCATTGAGGCGATCCGTGCCGAAGGTACCGGCACGACCGGCTCGCGCATCGCCAACGGCAGCTACAGCGAGCACATCCTCCTCGAGGAGGAGATCGCTGAATTCTACGGCAAGAAGCACTGCATGGTCTTCACGACCGGCTACCAGGCCAATCTCGGGGTGATTTCCACCCTGGTCGGCCAGGGCGACCACTTGCTGATCGACGCCGACAGCCACGCCTCGATCTACGATGCCTGCAAGATGACCCAGGCCGAGGTCGTGCGCTTCAGGCACAACGATCCGTCGAGCTTGGAGTCCCGGCTCCGGCGCCTGGGCGACAAGCCCGGCAACCGGCTGGTGATCCTGGAAGGTATCTATTCGATGCTGGGGGACAGCGCCCCGCTCCGGGAATTCGTCGACGTCTGCAAGAAGTACGGCGCCTATGTGCTGGTCGACGAGGCCCATTCGCTGGGCGCGCTCGGCGAGACCGGCCGCGGCCTCTGCGAATCGACTGGCGTGCTGGACGACTGCCATTTCATCGTCGGGACCTTTTCCAAGACCCTGGGCGCCATCGGCGGCTACTGCGTCTCCAACGATCCTGATTTCGACGTCCTGCGCGTCACCGTGCGCTCCTACATGTTCACCGCTTCGCTGCCGCCGTCGATCGTGGCGTCGGTCCGCCAAGCCCTGCGGGTCGTGAAGGCCCGGCCCGAGCTGCGCAAGCAGCTGTGGGACAATGTCGCCACCCTCTATGACGGCCTCGCTGCCCAAGGCTTCAAGCTCGGCCCCGAGCATGGCCCGGTGGTGGGCGTCCATCTGCCCGACCGCATGCTCGCCATCGGCTTCTGGCGCGCGATGCTCGATGCCGGGATCTACGTGAATGTCGCCGTGCCGCCGGCCACGCCGAATGGCGTCTCGCTCCTGCGCTGCTCGGTTTGCGCCGCCCATACGCCGGAACAGCTCCAGCACATGATCGAGGTCATGACCGGGATCGGCCGACAGCTCGGGGTCATTTCCGGGCCACCGAAGCTGCGCGTCGTCGCCGGCAACCGCTAGGTTCGATACTCGTCCCGCTTGACCGCCATCTCGCTTGACCCCAGGGGCCGGGCGGTGGATCACCCTTTCATGTTCACGCTGGCGCATCTGTCCGACCCGCATCTGCCGATGCCCACGGCGCGTGCCCTCGATCTCCTCGGCAAGCGTATGACGGGCTATCTCAACTGGTGGCGGCACCGCGTGCACGTGCATGCGCCGGAGGCGCTGGCCGGCATCGTGGCCGACATCAAGGCGCAGAAGCCCGATCACATCGCGCTCACCGGGGATCTGGTGAATATCTCGTTGCCGGCGGAGTTCCGCCGTGCCGCCGAGTGGCTCGCCGCCCTTGGCGGCCCAGACCTGATCACCGTCATTCCCGGCAATCACGATGTCTATGTACCGACGGACTGGCGCGAGAGCCTGGGTCTATGGGGTGCCTATCTCGCCGGAGACGGCGCGCCGGTCGCCGATGGCTTCGAGGCCTTCCCGACGGTGCGTCGGCGTGGCCCGGTGGCGCTGGTCGGCCTGTCGACCGGGGTTCCCAAGCCACCCTTGCTGGCGACTGGCACACTGGGCGAGGCGCAGATTGCCCGTGCTGAGCGGCTGCTCGCCGAGACAGGGCGCGAGGGCCTGTGCCGCGTCGTGCTGATCCATCATCCACCACTCACCACCGAATCGCGTTTCAAGCGTCTGACCGATGCGGCCGCGTTCCAGGCGATGATCCGGCGGGTCGGCTGCGAGCTCGTTCTGCACGGGCACAATCACCGCAGCGAGGTGGCGCGCATCGCCGGTCCGCAAGGCGACATCCCCGTCATCGGCGTCACGTCGGCGTCAGCTGCACCGGGTAGCAAGTACGGGCGTGCCCGGTATCACCTGATCGGCATCGAGCGCGAGGGCGCCGGCTGGCGCATCGCCGTCGATATCCGCGCACTGAGCGCCGATGGCGAAGGGTGCGAGCCCGATGGGCGCATCGTGTTTCAAAGCGGCGGAACGGTCGCCAAGGCAGCTTGAGGCGGAAATGGCATCGTCCGACATCGTGGTCACGCCGGTCAGCGGAAAGTCCGACCTCAAGGAATTCATCGGCCTGCCCAAGCGGCTCTACGTTGGCCACAAGGGCTGGGTGGCGCCGCTCAACGTCGAACGACAAGAGGCCTTCTCGCCCAAGAAGAATCCGCTGTTTGAGCACGCCGAGGTTCAGTTCTTTGTCGCGCGACGGGCCGGGCGGGTCGTCGGTCGCATCTCTGCCCAGGTCGATCGCGCCCATCTTGAACATTACAACGACAGCACTGGTCAGTTCGGTTGCCTGGTGGCCGAGGACGATCCCGCCATTTTCGCCGCGCTGTTTGCCGCCGCCGAGGCCTGGCTGAAGGCCAAGGGCATGGTGCGCGTGACCGGTCCGTTCAGCCTTTCGATCAACGAGGAGGTGGGCCTTCTGGTCGACGGCTTCGACAGCCGTCCGGTGCTGATGGTGCCCTACGATCCGCCCTACGCCGGGGCGCGGGTCGAGGCCTGCGGCTATGTGAAAGCGAAGGACCTCTTTTCCTACGACTACGACGTCCAGAATGCGCCGGAGACGATCGGCCGCAAGCTGCTCGACCGCGCCGGCCTTGCCGGGCGGGTCAAGGTCCGAACCGCCAACATGAAGACGTTCGACGCCGAGGTCCGCACCCTGGTCGGCATCTTCAACGACGCCTGGAGCGACAACTGGGGCTACGTGCCCTTCACCCAGGCCGAGATCGACCATGCCTCCAAGGCGTTGCGCCCGGTGATCGTGCCGGAACTCGCCGTGTTCGTGGATGTCGACGACGAGACGGTTGCCTTCATCCTGGCTCTCACCAACCTCAGCGAGGCGACGGTCGATTTCAACGGCGCGCTCAATCCCTGGAACCTGGCAAAGCTGCTGTTCAGGCTCAAGATCACCGACGTCCACAGCACGCGGGTGCCGCTGATGGGCGTGAAGAAGAAGTTCCGCAATCACCCGCTGATGGGCGCCGGGCTTGCCATGATCGCCATCGACCACCTGCGTGCCAACGGCAAGCGGCTGGGCAAGACCTCGGCCGAACTCGGCTGGATCCTCGAAGACAACAAGGCGACCAACAACATCATCCGCTCGGTCGGCGGCGTTCATTACAAGACCCACCGGATCTACGAGAAGGCGCTGGGGTGAGCGCACCGCCGCCCGGCGCCGCCCGCCCGGCGTCGGCCTTCGCACCCTTCGGCAACCGTGCCTTTCGGCTGCTGTGGACCGCCAACGTGCTGTCCAACACCGGCGGCTGGATGGCAACCACGGGGGCGGCGTGGGAGATGACCAGCCTGACGCAGGAGCCGATCTTCGTGGCGCTGCTGTCGGCGGCGGGCACCTTGCCGATGTTCTTGTTCTGCTTCTTTGCCGGTGTCCTGGCCGATCGGTTCGATCGCCGACGGTACATCATCGTCTGCCAGGTCTGGATGATGGGGGTGGCAGCCGCCTTGGCGGTGCTGGCATTCTTTGGCCAGCTCGATCACTGGAGCCTGCTCGGTCTAAGCTTCTGCATGGGTCTGGGCAACGCCATGAACGCGCCGGCCTGGCACGCCGTCGTGCCCGAGATCGTCTCCGGGCCGCACCTCCGCCCTGCCATCGCGCTCAACAGCGCGGGCTTCAACCTCGCCCGCACGGTGGGTCCGGTGGTCGGCCAGATCCTTCTCAGCCTGGTCGGCGTCTTCATGCTCTTCGCCATCAATGCCTGCACCTACATCGGCGTCATCTTCGCCATGCTGCGCTGGCGCAGACCGGCTGAGGCGAAAGCCGCCCAACGCCGCGAGGGCCTGGTCGAGGCGGCACGGACCGGCATTGCCTTCGTGCGCGGCTCTGGCGAACTCAAGGCGATCTTCGCCCGTGGCCTCTGCTTCTTCGTGCCCGGCATCGCCGTCGGCACTCTTCTGCCGGTGATCGGCCGTTTCGAACTCGGTCTCGACGAGTTCGCCTTTGGCATCCTCTACGCCGTGTTCGGCGCCGGCGCGGTGGCGGGCGCTGTCGTCATGCCGACCTTCAACCGCCTGCTCGGGCCCGACCGCGCCAACATCTGGGCGATGGGCATCCATACGGCGGCCACGCTGGTGATCGCCCTGGTCATGACGCCTCTCGTGGTCGGCGGCTGCATTGCCCTCTCCGGCGCCTGCTGGATCACGGTGATTGCCAACAACGGCACCTCCGTTCAGGCGATCCTCCCCAATTTCATGCGGGCGCGCGGCATGGCGGTACACCAGATGGTGTTTTTCGGCGCCATGGTCGTGGGCTCCCTCCTGTGGGGCAAGATCGCCACCCTGTTCGGTACCCAGGCGTCGCTCATTGCTTCGGCGATCGCCTTGGTGCCGTTCACGATGCTGGCGGCCTCGATCCGGTTGCCGGGCTCGTCTCTGCCGCGGCCCTGACACGCTTGTGTGCTCTTTCGAACACAAGACCCCCAATTATTTTGCTGAGAAGGAAGAATCCTCTTGTAACGGCGTCAATTAGTTGTAGATACGAAATATCCAAGACGCCCACGCACGTGCCGCTGGCCCTTAGTGGTTACGCAACGACGGAAAGTGTTCTTTTTGGCAGTGCCGGTTTTAGAGCCGGGTCCGGGAAGGAGCTTCTGAAATGGTTGCTTACCGCGCGGGGCGCGTTCCTCGCTATTATGTCATTTGCCCGGTAACACTCCGGGCCACCCCCCTCGACCTTCCGCTTCTACGGAACCTGTCTCCGTCGAGTATGGGCTGACGCACGCCGCCCTTTTGGGCGCCGTACGTCGCGTTCGACCTCTCTTGCCGAACCTGCCTGACTATTTTTTGACGGGGAACCCCCCAGCGATGACCGAGCGTATTTTTCGTTATCTCCGTGAGCAGCAGCCCGAGACGCCTTGCCTGGTTGTCGACCTCGACGTGGTCGAAAACAACTTCCGGCGCATGCGCGAACTGCTGCCGACGGCCCACATCTTCTACGCCGTGAAGGCGAACCCAGCTGCACAGGTGTTGGCTCGTCTAGCCACGGCGGGGTCCAAGTTCGATACGGCGAGCCGTGGCGAGATCGAGCTGGTGCAGGCCACCGGCATCTCGATGGACCGCATCTCCTTCGGCAACACCATCAAGAAGGAAAAGGACATCGCCTGGGCCTACCAGCAGGGCGTGCGTCTATTCGCCTTCGACAGCGAAGCGGAGCTGCAGAAGCTCGCCCGCGTGGCGCCGGGCGCGCGCGTGTTCTGCCGCGTGCTGGTCGATTGCGACGGCGCCGAATGGCCGCTCAGCAAGAAGTTCGGCTGCGCGCCGGAGATGGCCAAGGATCTCCTGCGCAAGGCCAAGACCTGGGGCCTCGATGCCTACGGCATCTCGTTCCACGTCGGCAGCCAGCAGACCGACCTCGAGCAATGGGACAAGGCGCTGGCCCAGGTCTCGCAGATGTTCTTCGCGCTGGCCGAAGAGGGTGTGGACCTGCGCATGGTCAACCTGGGCGGCGGCTTCCCGGCCCGGTACCGTGCCGAGGTCAGCAGCATCGAAGCCTACTGCGAGGCGGTCGGCCGCGCGCTGGTGCGTCATTTCGGCAACCGCATGCCGGAGGTCATCATCGAGCCCGGCCGTTCCATGGTGGGCGACGCCGGCGTCATCCAGAGCGAGGTCGTGCTGGTCTCGCGTAAGGCGGCCAACGACCGCAAGCGCTGGGTCTACCTCGACATCGGCAAGTTCAGCGGTCTCGCCGAGACCATGGACGAGAGCATCAAGTACCGGCTGCGCACCAGCCGCGACGGCACGCGCGTCGGTCCGGTGGTGCTGGCCGGCCCGACCTGCGACAGCGCCGACATTCTCTATGAGAAGACGGAGTACAAGCTGCCGGTCTCGCTCAAGCCCGGCGACAAGGTCGAGATTCTCTCAACCGGTGCCTATACGACGACCTACTCGTCGGTGGCTTTCAACGGCTTCGCGCCCTTGAAGGCGATCTGCATCTAGATCCAAAGTTTCTCAAAAGCATCACCGACGGGGCCTTGAGAAAGGCCCCGTCGCCGTTTAACGACCGGAATCCTGTCGATCGGAGTCGCAATCATGGCGAAGAAGACCGCGCGCAAGGCGCGCCCCAGCAAGAAATACGTTTCGTTCAAGGGTCGCATGGTCATGATCGGCTTCGGGTCGATCGGGCAGGGCGTGCTTCCGCTAATCCTGCGCCACATCGGCATCAAGCCTTCCCAGATCACCATCATCGCCGACGAGATGCGCGGCGGCGAGGCCGAGGCCAAGGGCTATGGCGTCACCTTCGTCGAGAAGCGGCTGACCAAATCCAACTACCGCCAGATGCTGGCGGGTCGGTTGGCCAAGGGCGACTTCCTGGTCAACCTCTCGGTCGAGGTCGCCTCGACGGCGCTGGTCGAGCTCTGCCAGGAACTGGGCGCGCTCTACATCGACACCTGCATCGAGCCGTGGCCGGGCGGCTATTCCGATCCCTCGCTCTCGGTGTCGCGGCGCTCGAACTACGCGCTGCGCGACACCATGCTGAAGCTAAAACCGAAATATCGCGGTGGCCCGACGGCGGTGATCGCTCACGGCGCCAACCCTGGCCTGGTCTCGCACCTTGCCAAGCAGGCGCTGGTGAACCTGGCACGCGATGCCGGCCTCAAGGCGGCAGTGCCCTCGACCCGCGAAGGCTGGGGCAAGCTCGCGCGGCGGCTCGGCGTCAAGGTCATCCACATCGCCGAGCGCGACACCCAGGTCTCGCCCAAGCCGAAGGAAGTGGGCGAGTTCGTCAACACCTGGTCGATCGACGGCTTCGTCTCGGAAGGCGGCCAGCCGGCCGAGATGGGCTGGGGCACGCACGAAAAGGCGCTGCCGGCCGACGGCCGGCGCCATGCCTTCGGCTGCGACGCCGCGATCTACCTCAATCGCCCCGGCCTGCTCACGCGCGTGCGCACCTGGACGCCGCTCGAGGGGCCGTTCCACGGCTTCATCATCACGCACAACGAGTCGATCTCGATGGCCGACTACTTCACGCTGCGCGACGGCAAGAAGGTCGTGTACCGGCCGACGGTGCACTACGCCTATCACCCGTGCGATGCCGCGATCATGTCGATGCACGAGATCTCTGGAAAGAATCTCGAGCAGCAGAAGCGCCAGCGGCTGATCGTGGACGAGATCACCTCGGGCCGCGACGAGCTCGGCGTGCTGCTGATGGGCCACAAGAAGGGTGCCTACTGGTATGGCTCGCAGCTCGACATCCACGAGGCCCGCAAGCTCACGCCCTACAACAACGCGACCTCCATCCAGGTCTGCGCGCCTGTCCTGTCGGGCATCGTCTGGGCGCTCGAGAATCCGGATCGTGGCGTCGTCGAGGCCGACGAGATGGACTTCGCCCGCAATCTCGAGATCTGCATGCCCTACCTCGGCCCCGTCGTCGGCAAGTACAGCGACTGGACGCCGCTCAAGGGCCGCGGCTTGCTGTTCCCCGAGGAGCTCGACAAGGCCGATCCCTGGCAGTTCAAGAACTTCCGCGTATTGTGATCGTTCTCTCACGCGTGCGTGACGGGGTTTGACCGAACCTGGCCCGCATATCTGCCTATACCTGCAGGAATGCGGGAGAGAAGCGAATGACGGCATTGCTCGACACGTGGCGCGCCAGGCTCGACGCCTTCCCGCAATCGGTGCTGCAGCTCCTGATGCGCTTCAGCATCTTCTGGGTGTTCTGGCGCTCAGGCACGCTCAAGGCCGACAATATCGAACAGGCGATCGGGCTGTTCCGCGAGGAATACAAGCTGCCGATCCTGCCGCCGGAGATCGCAGCCTATCTCGGGACCGCCGTGGAGCTCGCCGCTCCCTGCCTGATCCTGCTCGGTCTGTTCACGCGGCTGGCTGCCGTGTTGCTGATCGTGCTCACCCTCACCATCCAGTTCCTGGTCTACTGGAACGACTATCCCTCGCACCTGCTGTGGCTGGCGATCCTGGTCTTCATCCTGACGCGTGGCCCCGGGTCTTACTCCCTCGACGCGCTGCTCTTCAGGAAGCGCGGGGCGGTGAACAGCAACAGCAGCACGAACGCTCCCGCGATATTGACGAGAGTCGAGCCGACATAGAGCCAGAGGGCGAGATAGACCGACGACATCACCAGCGTGATGCCCGCGACCCGCGAACCGAAAGCGGTGAATTCGTTGAACGAGATGCGCTTGCCGTCCTTTTCGGCCAGTCCCGTCACCGTGACGTTGGCCGAGGCGCCGATCAGCGTGCCGTTGCCGCCGAGGCAGGCGCCGAGCGATAGCGCCCACCACAATACCTGTCCGTCGGGCCCGGCGTTGAGCTGACCGATCAGGCTCGCCACCAGCGGGATGGTGACGGCGGTGTAGGGAATGTTGTCGATGATCGCCGAGAGAAAGCCCGAGACCCAGAGGATGATCAGCGCCGCCACCAGCAGCGTCGCGGTGGGCGACAGGCCGAAGCCGCCGGAAATCTGCTGGATGACCCAGGCGAGTCCGTCGGCGAGGCTCGCGATCAGGCCGGTGGCGACCGCCGCGCCGACCAGGATGAACAGGAACAGGAAGAACGCGAGCGTCGGCCACTCGATGTCCTTTTCGAGGATGGTGAGGACGCCGTGCTGGCGCTCCTCGTGCGTCGGCTTGTGCGTTTTGAGGTAATAGTAATCCTGGGCGAACAGGATCGCGGCGACCCCGATCACCGCCGGCACAGCCACCGGCATGTGAGTGAAGGTGTGCGTCATGAAGCCGACGAAGATCAGCACCGTGATCCAGCAGGTAGCCCGCAGCAGCGGGACGTTCTCGAGCCTGGCGCCGCTCGGCGTGGCGGCACCTTCATGGTCGGCGTCGGCCGCCGCGCCGATATCCTTTGGATAGTAGTGCCGGCTGTACCAGACCAGCACGATCATCATGAAGGTGCAGGGCACCGTCAGATTGTAGATGAAGTCCATGAAGCTGAGGCCGGTCTGCGGATCGGCGCCGATCAGCACGTTGGGCGGATCGCCGATCAGCGTCGCCGTGCCGCCGATGTTGGCCGCCATCACCATCGGCAGGAAGAAGGCGGAGCCGTTGATTTTCAGCCGCCGCGCCATCTCCGAGGCCATCGGATAGGCGAAGATGACGGTGGTGACGTTGTCGAGGATGGCCGAAAGCACGCCGGTGAACCACAGGATCAGCCGTGCCGCCCGACTGGGGTTGCCGCGCGAGCGCTCGAGCAGGCGATCGACGGCCCAGGGGAAGACGTTGGTGGTCTTCAGCACGCCCACCAACGCCATCATGGCGAAGAGCAGCAGGATGACGTTGAGGTCGACGGCGTTCTTGGCCGTCTCGAACGAGATCAGTTTGAAAGGGGAGAGGTAGGAGATCAGCCAGACCACCGCGACCGCACCGATCGGGATCAGCACGCGGTGCACGCGATCGAGCGCCAGCAAGGCGAACATCGCGATCAGGACGAACGCGACGATGCCTTGCGAGACCATGTCTGTTGTCGAGTCGAAGCCGTGCATCGCAGCCCTCGATCAAGCGAGGTAGGTGGCCGACACGCCGCCATCGACGACCAGCGCATGGCCGTTGACGTAGGAGGCCGCGGGGGAGGCCAGGAACAGGGCGGCGCCCGCGATCTCCGACGGATCGGCCCAGCGCTTGGCCGGGCAACGCTCGCGCTGGCGTTCGCCGGCCGGCGAGGCGAGCAGTTGGGCGTTGGTCTCGGTGGCAAAGAAGCCGGGCGACAGCGAATTCGACGTGATGCCCGTGGACCCAAGTTCGGCGGCCAGTGCACGCGTAAGCGCCGCCAGCCCACCCTTGGCCGCGACATAGGAGGCGGCCCCCGGCACGGCGAGGTCGGCCACGATCGAGGTGACCAGGATCAGGCGGCCCCACTGTCGCTCGATCATCCCCGGCACCACCAGCTTGACCAGGGCGTGGGCGGCGTTGAGGTCGACGTCGATCAGGCGCGCGAAGTCCTCCGGCGCGATCTCGGCGAAGGGCCGGCGGTCGCGTTCGCCGACATTGTGGATCAGGATGTCGATCGGCCCGCCGCAGGCGACCTCCGCCGCCATCGCTGCCCGGTCGCCCATCTCGAAGGCCAGCGCATCGGCGGCAAAGCCGGCCCGGCGCATTTCCTCGAGCCGGGGCTCGATCCGGTCCCGGGTACGGCCATGCAGCAGCACCCGCGCCCCGGCCTCGCCCAGGGCCCTGGCCATCTCCCAGCCCAGGCCGCGCGCCGAGCCTGTCACCAGGGCAGTGCGGCCATCGAGACGGAATTGATCGGGAAAGGTCGACATGGGCGGGGACATTCGTCTATCTGCAACACCCGAGTTAGCGACGTATTGGTCAATGCTGCAACTGCCTAAAGTCATCGGTCACCGCGGGGCGGCGGCCTATGCCCCGGAAAATACGCTGGCGTCCTTCCGGGAAGCCTGGCGCCGCGGCGCCACGTGGGTCGAGATCGACGTCAAGCTGACGGCCGATGGCGTGCCCATCGTCATGCATGACGAGTCGCTCAAACGGACCATGGGCGTCGACCGGCTGGTGGCCGAGACGCCGCGCGCCGATCTGCCGGCCGAAGTGCCGACATTCGAGCAGGCGATCGTCTGCTTTGCCGAGCTGGGGCTGGGCTGCAATGTCGAGATCAAGCCCTGCCAGGGCCGCGAGCAGGAGACCGCGCGCGTGACCGTCGGGACCCTGCGACGTTCCTGGCCGGGCCAATTGCCGCCGCCGCTGCTGTCGAGCTTTAAGGATGCCTCGCTGGCGGCCGCCCGTGAGGCTGCGCCCGAATTCGTTCGCGCCATCCTGCTCGATGAGATCAAGGACGACTGGCGGCAGCGAGCTGAGGCGGTTGGCGCCGCGGGCGTCAACACCAACGGCAAACGGCTCACGGCCGTTCAGGCCGTCGCGATCCGCAAGGCGGGCTATGCGCTCAGCGTCTACACCATCAACGACGGCGATGTCGCGCGGGCGTTGGTCGGCATGGGCGTGGACTGCGTCATCACCGATGCGCCCGATGTCATTTTGCAGGCGCTCTCGTCCCGCTAGCTCGGGGGGCCTTTGCGATCGCGGCACACGGCATCGATGTCGGACGGCGAAGAGCCCATTCTCTCACCAAGAATACGGCACGCCAGTTGCGACGCCGGCGCGGGCTTGAGGCCCGGCGTCAGGCGGGCGTCGTAGAGCGTGTGGATCAGGTTTACATCGAGCGGGCTCAGCGTGCGCCGCCCGTGATAGGTATAGCTGAGGACGCTGTCGGCCGCGTGCGGATGAGAGTTGAAGCCGAACGCATGCAGGGACTCGTGTGTCGCGCAACGGTCGATGTCCCGGATCCGGGTCGGATTCACCCTGAGTTCGCCATGGCTCAGGGCCCAGCTTTTCCACCAGCTTTGTGCGAAGCAGTAACCGCTCTTGCCGTTGGTGCCATTCTCGTCGAAATAGACGATGAAGTTGGCCGTCGTGTCCCGTGTCTCCAGATCGACGACGACCACGCCGGCCTCGGCCGCGATTGCCTTGACGGAACGGCGCGTCAGTTCGACCAGATTGGGGGCGGCGCCGGGATTGTCGAAACTCAGCCTGATCGGCGCCATCCATTTGTGCACCGACGTCGGCTTGGCATTGTCGTCGCTCAAGCGCAGCGCCGCCTCATCGAAGGCGCGCGCGGCCCCGGCGAGATCGTCGCGGGCGTCGGCCAGCGCCGCCGTCGGCAGGAGCGCCAGGATGCAGACGATGGCTCGCGCTGAACGCATGAAGGGCGATTTTATCCGGTTTTTCGCACTTGGGCCACCGCAGGAGGTGCCGGGAAGCAGGAGGGCGGGTTCGTCCTGGCAATATTAAGGGGTTGCCTTTGGTGCACAGTCTTGGTCGACTGTCATCAGATCGAAACAAAACAGACGCATTGCAGTCTTTGGACCCGTCGATACAACGACGGGACATTTACAGGGAGGAATTTGGACCATGACACGTATTCTGCTGTCGTCCGTTGCCGCGGCCGCCGTTCTGGTGAGCGCGCAAGGCGCTGTCGCCCAGACCGAGATTCAGTGGTGGCACGCCATGGGCGGCAACCTCGGCGAGGTCGTCAACGATCTCGCCGCCGGCTTCAACAAGTCGCAAAGCGAATACAAAGTCAATCCGGTCTACAAGGGCTCGTACACCGAGACCCTGACGGCCGCGATCGCCGCCTTCCGCGCCAAGCAAGCGCCGCACATCGTGCAGGTCTTCGAGGTCGGCACCGCCAACATGATGGCGGCCAAGGGCGCGGTCTATCCGGTCTATCAGCTCATGGCCGACGCCAAGGAGCCGTTCGATCCCAAGTCCTATATCGGCCCGGTCTACGGCTACTATTCGACGACCGACGGCAAGCTGCTCTCGATGCCGTTCAACTCCTCGACGCCGGTGCTCTACTGGAACAAGGAGCTTCTCTCCAAGGCTGGCCTCGATCCCAACAAGCCGCCCAAGACCTGGCCGGAATTGGGCGAGATGGCCAAGAAGGCCGTCGCCGCCGGTGCCAAGTGCGGGTTCACGCCGCAATGGCAGACCTGGACGATGATCGAGAACTACGGCGCCTGGCATAATCTGCCCTACGCCACCAAGCAGAACGGCTTCGGCGGCACCGACATCGAGCTCAAGTTCAATGACGCGCCCCGCGTCAAGTTCATCCAGATGCTGGCTGACTGGAGCAAGGACAAGACGTTCGTCTATGGCGGCCGCGAGGGCAAATCGACGGCGCTGTTCACCGCCGGCGAGTGCGCCTTCCACATCGCCTCGTCGGCCACCGCCTCGGCGATCGACAAGGCGCTGGGTTCAGACAAGTTCGGCATGGCCATGATGCCT
This sequence comes from Alphaproteobacteria bacterium, assembly GCA_947474005.1. Lineage (GTDB taxonomy): Bacteria > Pseudomonadota > Alphaproteobacteria > Reyranellales > Reyranellaceae > Reyranella. The sequence continues at coordinate 33,865 of CANJHI010000004.1, forward strand.
TATTCGCCCGACGTGGCGCCCAAGCCGCAGAACTCGATCATCGGCGGTGCCACGCTGTGGGTACTGCAGGGCCGGCCAGCCGCCGAATACAAGGGCGTTGCCAAGTTCCTGAACTACCTCGCCAGCACGCCGGTGCAGGCCAAGTGGCACCAGGAGACGGGCTACGTGCCGGTCACCCTGGCCGCGGCCGAAGTCACCGCCAAGGACGGCTTCTACAAGAAATTCCCCGGCCGCGAGATCGCCGTCGAGGAGCTCACGCTCAACCCGCCGACCGACAACTCCAAGGGCTTGCGCATCGGCAACTTCGTGCAGATCCGCGACATCGTCGATAGCGAACTCGAGAACGTTTGGTCGGGCAAGAAGGACGCCAAGACGGCGCTCGACGATGCCGTGAAGGCGGGCAACGAGCAGCTCAAGCGCTTCGAAGCCGCCAACAAGTAGGCTGACGAAGGAGCCCCTGCCCGCGAGGGCGGGGGCCTTCTTCCAAGCAACATGGAAAAGCGCGTCACCTTCCACGAACGTTGGCTGCCCTACCTTCTGGTAGCGCCGCAGATGATCATCACGCTGGTCTTTTTCTTCTGGCCATCCGGCCAGGCGATCTACCAGTCGGTGCTGATCGAGGATGCCTTCGGCGGCAATTCCAAGTTCGTCTTCCTCGACAATTTCATCCACCTGTTCAACGACGACAGCTACTTCGCCTCGGTGCGGCTGACCGTGGTGTTCAGCTTCCTCGTCGCCACCATCGGGCTCGCCGTCTCGCTGCTGCTGGCGGTGATGGCCGACCGCGTCATCCGCGGGGCCACCGCCTACAAGGCATTCCTCGTGTGGCCCTATGCCGTGGCGCCGGCCGTCGCCGGCGTTCTGTGGGGCTTCCTGTTCAATCCGTCGGTCGGCATCGTCGCCTGGATGCTCCAGGGCATCGGCATCGAATTCAACTACGTGACCAACGGCAACCAGGCGCTGACTTTGGTGATCATTGCCGCGGTGTGGAACCAGATCAGCTACAACTTCCTGTTCTTCCTGGCCGGCCTGCAATCGATCCCGAAATCGCTGATCGAGGCGGCGGCGATCGACGGCGCGGGCCCGGGCCGCCGCTTCTGGGACATCATCTTCCCGCTGCTTTCGCCCACCGGCTTCTTCCTGCTGGTGATCAACATCATCTACTCCTTCTTCGGCACCTTCGGCGTGGTCGATGCTCTGACCAAGGGCGGGCCAGGCCAGGCCACCAACATCCTGGTGTACAAGGTCTACAACGACGGCTTCCGCGGCCAGGACCTCGGCGGTTCCTCGGCCCAGTCGGTGATCCTGATGATCGTGGTCATCGCGCTCACCTTCGTGCAGTTCCGCTTCATCGAACGCCGGGTGCACTACTGATGGTCGAGAACCGGCCCTTCCTTACGGTGCTGAGCCACCTCGTCGTCCTGCTCGGCGTGGCCATCATCGCCTTCCCGGTGTGGATGACGTTCGTCGCCTCCACGCACAGCCAGCAGACCATGCTGCAGTCGCCGATCCCGCTGCTGCCCGGCCCCTACCTGTTCGAGAATTACAAGCAGGTGCTGACCGAGGGTTATGGCCGTGTCGGCAGCACGGCGGTCACGATGACGCTCACCAACAGCCTGATCATGGCGCTGGGCGTGGCGCTGGGAAAAATCGCCATCTCGATCATCTCGGCCTTCGCCATCGTCTACTTCCGCTTCCCGGGCCGCATGTACATCTTCTGGGCGATCTTCGTCACCCTGATGCTGCCGGTCGAGGTCCGCATCGTGCCGACCTACGGCGTGGTCGCCAATCTCGGCATGCTCGACAGCTACGGTGGCCTGATCATCCCGCTGATCGCCTCGGCGACGGCGACCTTCCTGTTCCGACAGTTTTTCCTCAGTGTCCCCGACGAGCTCACCGAGGCCGCCCGCGTCGACGGTGCCTCGCCGATGCGCTTCTTCTGGGACATCCTGCTACCGATGAGCCGGACCTCGATCGCGGCGATGTTCGTGATCCAGTTCATCTACGGCTGGAACCAGTATCTGTGGCCGCTGCTCATCACCACCAAGGAAAGCTATTACACCGTGGTCATGACCGTCTCGCGCCAGGCCAACGTGGTCGATTCGGTGCCGGCCTGGAATCTGCTGATGGCAATGGCGATGCTTGCCATGCTGCCGCCGGTGCTGGTCGTGGTCTTCATGCAGCGCCAGTTCGTGCGCGGCCTCGTTGAGACTGAAAAGTAGTAGGATTGGGGAAGTAGGCCATGGCGCAAGTCCACCTGCGCGGCGTCAAGAAGAGCTATGACAAGCTCGAGGTCATCCACGGCGTCGACATCGACATCGCCGATGGCGAGTTCATCGTCATCGTCGGGCCCTCGGGCTGCGGCAAGTCCACCCTGCTGCGCATGGTGGCGGGGCTGGAGCGGATCACCGGCGGTGAGGTGGCGATCGGCGATCGCGTGGTCAACGAGCTCGAGCCCAAGGACCGCGACATCGCCATGGTGTTCCAGAACTATGCGCTCTATCCGCATTTCAGCGTCTACGAGAACATGGCCTATGGCCTGAAGATCCGCGGCATGTCGAAGGCCGATATCGACCGGCGCGTGCAGAAGGCGGCCAAGATCCTCGAGCTCGGCAGTTTCCTGCAGCGCCGGCCGCGCCAGCTCTCGGGCGGCCAGCGCCAGCGCGTTGCCATGGGCCGCGCCATCGTGCGCGAGCCCGCGGTGTTCCTGTTCGACGAGCCGCTTTCCAACCTCGATGCCAAGCTGCGTGTGCAGATGCGGCTCGAGATCAAGCGCCTGCAGCGCGAACTCGCCGTCACCTCGATCTACGTCACCCACGACCAGGTCGAGGCGATGACGCTGGCCGACCGGCTGATCGTCATGAACGCCGGCGTCGCCGACCAGATCGGCACGCCGATGGATGTCTACGACCGGCCGGCCTCGGTGTTCGTCGCGGGCTTCATCGGCTCGCCGTCGATGAATTTCCTCGCCGCCAAGGTGTCGGCCGGCGGCAAGGCAGTCGAAATCGCGGGCCTCGGCATCTCCGGCGTGGCGCTGCCGCTGGCGCGTCCGACCTCGGCGCCGGGCGGGGCGGCGGTGGCGCTCGGCATCCGGCCCGAGCACCTGCTTCCAACACCCGACGGCCCGCTGGAATTCACCATCGAGCTGGCCGAGCCGCTGGGCGCCGACACGCTGCTGCACGGTCATTTCGGCGACGCGCGCGAGCTGGTGACGGTGCGCCAGGGCGGCCATGTGCTGGCCAAGCCCGGCGACAAGCGGCGCTTCGCCGCCGATCCCGGCAACCTCCATCTGTTCGATTCCCAGACCGGCAAGCGCATCGCCGACGCGTGAGGCTCAGCGTCGTTGTGAGGTGAGCGCGCGGTCGAGGTGGGGGCCATACCCAGCGAGGGACGGTTTGGTCAATTCGATGGTCTCTCGGCTCCTGCGGAGGACGCCCCCTTGGCTCAGGCAAGGCGCGCGTGCCCTGAAAGCGTATGGCCGATATTGCGGGCTGCGCCTGGCGAGCGTGATCCTGCGGCCGTTCCTCGGTGAGAGAGCGCCGCTCGTCGGCTATGAGGTCGATATCGCCGCCTACACCAGGCGGACGGGCGCGGCCTATATCCAAAGCTCTTCTGCCGGCCTCGGCGTCGCGGTCCTGCCGCGGGCGCGGGTCCTGTTCGACTACGGCGTCGTCGTGACGCCCCAACACACCCTTCTTGCGGACGTCTCGCCCCAGCTCGGCATGCCGCCCCACGCCCATGATGCACTTGCGGCGTGGCGGCTGCCGCCGATGACCCGCTTCCAGGGCCGCCTGGCCGTCCTGACGACAACGGCGCACCAGCGTTATTACCACTGGATGTTCGACATCCTGCCGCGCCTCGGCCTGCTGCGGGAGACCGGCCTCGGCGTCGACGCCTATCTGATCAACACGGAGATCGGTTATCAGCGCCAATCCGTCGAGCACCTGTCGATGACGCCGGTCATTTCGCCGTCGATGCTGACCCACATCGAGGCCGATGAACTGATCGTGCCGACCTTCCCGGGCGCCAGCGGCTACCCGACCTTGCGCACCTACGATTTCCTGCGAAAGAGTTTCCTGCCGTCGCCGCTGCCCGTGCTGCCGCGGCGCCGGCTCTATGTGACGCGGCGGGACGCCCTCACGCGTCGCGTTGTGAATGAAGACGACGTCGTCGCTGCATTGTCCCCGCTCGGGTTCGAGACGGTGGAACTCGAGGGCATGGCCGTGGTGGAACAGGCGCTGCTCTTCGCATCGGCCGAGTTGGTTGTTGGATCGCACGGCGCAGGGTTCAGCAATCTGGTGTTCAGCCCCACCGGAAGCGGCGTCCTCGAGTTCGAGGTCAAGGAGGACTTCAGCCCCTCCTACGAAATACTCGCCAACCATCGCGGCCTCCGCTATCGCCGCCTCAAATGCCGGTCGGTCGTGCCCGGGACCAACGATCTCAGGGTCGAGGTGGCCGATATGATGGCGGCCATACGGTCCCTTCTGGCGCAGCAGGTCGGGCCCGGCCCCACCTGTTAGCAGCCGGCCTGCAAGGGGCGAGCGCCACAAACGACGTGCCGGCCTTGCCTTTGCGGCGATGCCTGCGTCAGACTGACGGCAGATGGCCGCCCAAAAGCTCAACCTCCTGCATATTCTGCTCTTCTTGAGCGCCGCAGCCTGTTTTTACTTTGTCCTGTGGGAAAATCGGCAGCGGACGATCGCCTTCAGGAAGCACTTCCGGTCCTCCTGGTTCGCAATTGTGGCCGTGCTCCTGCTGGTTTTTTTTCGCATCGGGATGAAACAACCCGTCTGGCCGGTCGGGAGCGCTCTGGCGGTTGGCCTGGTCATCGGCGGAGCCTACGGCTCCAGCCTGAAGCTGAGGGTCGATCGATCCTGGTCGATTCCGCGGCCTCCCGGCGGTCGCTACGCGGCCTGGCTTGCAGGGCTGCTGCTGGTGGCCGTCGCCGTCGAAATCGCCGGCGCGGTGATCGGGCCGGAGGCGAGGATGTGGCGCTTCTATACGACCCTGGTTGGCCTGGGATGTGCGGGTGCGCTGGTCGGACGCTCAGTTGCCATAGCGGTGCGCGTCTGGCGCCTGATCGGATAGCCGCCTCCGCCGGGCATTCTCCCTTCGCCTTCAGCTCCCTGTCGATCGGTCGCCCTTCGTTTGTGGCGCTCGACTCGCCCACGTTTGCCCGGCATCTTCCGGGCAATTGCCCGCAGAGGCAATTGGGGAGGCTCGCGCGGCGACGATGGTCGATGGCGAGTCTAGCGTGGGCCCGGCTGCTCCTCGGGAGTGGCCGGGCTTCCATCGGTTTTGTCGGTTGGACGGGCGATTGTCTTGGTGCGCGTTTGGCGTAAATCGTCCTTCACCTCTTCAAGGTTGACTGGCCATCATGGTCCGTCTCGCTCGCGTCCTCGCAGTTGTCCTGCTGCTGACCGCGATGGTCGGCGCGACAGTCGTTTGGATCGGCATTCCCTATCTGGAGCGTCGGTGGGCCTTCTTTCCGGAGCTGTCTGCTTCCGCGGACCGCTGGCAAATGCCGGCCGATGCGATGGAGGTCGCGTTTCCGACCTCGGATGGCGTCCGTCTCTCCGGTTGGTTCTTTGACAGCAAGGCGCCGCGCAACGGGATCACCGTGCTTCTGCTGCTCCTTCGGAGTCACCGATTTGCCGGGACTAAAGCGGGATGACTTGAGATCTGGTCGTCGTTCCGACTCGCGCGGAGTGAGCGCAGGAAGTTCATTCATTCATGGGGGCGTGCCACTCCAGTGGCGCGCTCCCCCGATCGACGCTCCCCGCCAAGTCGCTCTCGTATCATCACGCTCTAATACGGATGCGCGGCGGCCATTCCTTGTGGAATATGCAATGAAAGCAGTCATTAAGGACCGTTCATGCTGTTCAGTACCTACAACATCCACTACGGCGTCGGCGCCGACGGCAAATACGACGTGGCGCGCATCGCCGACGCGGTGGCCGAGGCCGACATCGTCTGCCTGCAGGAGGTCGTCCGCGGTTGGCCGCAGAACTTCTATGCCGACCAGACGGCCGAGATTGCTGCGCGGCTGAACCGCTATTTCCGTTTCCACGGCCCGATGGAGGCCGATGCCAGCACGGTCGATGCCGACGGCCTGATCACCAATCGCCGCCGCAGCTTCGGCAACGCCATCGTCTCGCGCTGGCCCATCCTGTGGTCGCGCGGCGTGATGCTGCCCAAGGTACGGCTGGCGAACACCTTCGACCTGCAGCGCGGCTACATCGAGGCGGTGGTGGCGGCACCCTCGGGGCCGCTGCGCGTCTATTGCACCCATCTCAGCCACGTCGGTGCGCAGCAGCGCCTGCCGCAGGTGGCGGCGCTGATGGACGCGGTCAAACGCGCGCCCGTGACCGGCGGCACATGGGACGCGGCCGGGGGAGAGACCTTCATGTTCCAGGAGCCGGCGCCCGCGGTGCCGGCGTCGGCGATCGTGGCCGGCGACTTCAATTTCACGCCGGCGCATCTGGAATATCCGCTGGTCTGCGGCATGCCCGGTCCCCGTGGCCGGCTGGCGACGGCGGAACACCTGTCGGATGCCTGGACCGCCGCCGGCAACAGCGAGGAGGGGGTCGACAGCTTTCCGCGCGAGGGCCGCATCGATCATGTCTTCGTGACGCACGATCTCGCGCCCCGGGTGAAGGCGGCGCGAATCGGCCACGGCATCGATGCGTCCGATCACTGGCCGGTGTTCGTCGAGTTCGATCTCTAGAACGCGGCGATCGGAATCAGGGCGACCGCTTTGGCGATGATCCCCGCCGGAAAGCAGATCATGGCGCGGGCCGTCTTTTTGCAGTCCTCTCCCGTCCTGCCGTGAGTTCCGCGGGTGTCCCTTGCCATCGGTTCCGGCGGCGCGGATGATCGACCATCCACGCATCCAAACGACGTGGCACGGGGAGAGTGAGCATGCGCAGTACAATTTGTGCGGGTGTCATCGTGCTTCTCACTGCGGTCGTGGGCTTTCCGGCAGCGGCCGGGACGATCCTGGATGCCGTGAAGGCGCGCGGCCAGTTGATCTGCGGCGTGCCCGGCCCGACGGTCGGCTTCGCCAGCGAGGTCAACGGCAAGTATGCCGGCCTGGATGTCGATGTCTGCCGGGCCGCCGCGGTCGCGCTCCTGGGCGACGCCGCCAAGGTCAAGTTCGTGCCGCTCCCGGCCGACAAGCGTTTTCCCGCACTCAAGGCCGGCGAGGTCGATCTGCTGGTCTCGAACTCGACCCTTACCCTCACGCGCGCCGCTGAAGCGGGCTTCGAGTTCCTCGCCGTCTATTTCTATGACGGCCAGGGCATGTTGGTGCCGCGCAAGTCCAACAAGCGCACCGCTGAGGACCTGAATGGCGCATCGGTCTGTGTTGCCGGCGGCACCACAAGCGAACGAAATCTCGCCAATTACTTTCGGGTGAACAAGCTCACCTACAAGCCGGTCGTGTTGCAGAAGGTCGAGGATGTCCGCGCCACCTTCTTTGCCGGCAAATGCGATGCCTACACGGCTGACGCTGCCCTGCTCTATGCCGCGCGGACGGCCTACGCACCGAACCCGGTGGACTACATGGTCCAGCCGAAACTGATCTCGAAGGAACCGCTGGTGCAGATCGTGCGCGAGGGCGATGCCGCCTTTGCCCGCATCGTCCGCTGGTCCTTCTTGGCCATGGTCGAGGCGGAGGAGAAGCGCGTCAGCTCGAAGAACGTCGACGCCATGCTGAAGAGTGAGGACGAGAACATCAAGCGCCTGCTCGGCGTGACACCGGGCCTTGGCAAGGCGCTCGGCGTCGACGACAAGTGGGTCTACAACATCGTGAAGCAGGTCGGTAACTATGGCGAGGTCTTCGATCGCAACCTGGGCGCCGCATCGGACTTAAAAGTGTCGCGCGGCCTGAATGCTCTGTGGACCGACGGCGGCATGCAGTATGCGCCGCCCTTCCAGTGAGTGGAGCTCGCCTATAATTGGCTGGCGCGCGAACGCTACGTGATCGACGCGCCGATGCTGCCCGACCTCAAGCGCGACCCCGATGGTGGGCTCGCGCCACATATCCAGAGCGAATCGCCCGCTAGGGACAATAAGTAAGCTGGCTGCCGGTTGCCAAGAAACCTTTCAGGCTGGCCATGCGTTACGATCTGCCGAGGCGCGAGCTGCCGGACGGCACTTGTGGGTGGACGGCAATTGGATGTCGCCGACCGTCCAGAAGGTCGACTGATAAAAGTGAGGACACCATGTTGCGAGCGGTGATGCTGGCCGTACTGGCAACGATCCTGTCGGCCGGCATGCGCCTGCCGGCGGAGGCGCAGATCGTGGGTGTTCCCATGGAAGAGGCGCGCGCGATCGCCAAGCGAGCCTACCTCTACGGCTTCCCGATGGTCGAGGCCTACAAGACGCTCTACGCCCAGGCCGTCGAGCAGGGCGGGCCAAACTACAAGGCGCCGTTCAACACCATCGGCAGCAGCGCCCAGGTCTTCACGCCCAAGGACTCGGTGATCGTCACGCCGAATTCCGACACGCCCTATTCGATGATGTGGATGGACCTGCGCGGCGAGCCACTGGTGCTGACGCTTCCCGACGTCGATCCCAAGCGCTTCTTCCACGTCCAGCTGATCGATCTCTACACCCAGAATTTCGCCTACTTCGGCAAGCGCGCGACCGGCAGCAAGGGCGGCAACTTCCTGGTCGCCGGGCCCAACTGGAAGGGCGACACACCTCCCGGAATCGAGAAGGTGGCGCGGAGTGAGACCGAGATCGCCTATGCGCTCTACCGTACCCAGCTCTTCGGTCCGGCCGACATCGACAACGTCCGCAAGATCCAGGCGCAGTACAAGGTGCAGCCGCTCAGTGCCTTCCTTCGCCAGGTGCCGCCTCCGGCGGCGCCTGCGATCGATTGGCCGAAGCCCGAGCCGCGCAACATGACGATGGCGATGACGACGACCCCGGAGCTCTTCAGCTACCTCAATTTCCTGCTGACCTATTGCCCGACCGAGCCCAGCGAGAAGGACCTGATGCGCGACTTCGCCAAGATCGGCATCGGTCCCGGCAAGCTGTTCAACGTGAAGACGCTGGCGCCCGACATGCTGAAGGTGCTGCAGGACGGCATCGACGACGGGGTGAAGGAATTCGAATTCTTCAAGCGCACTGAACTCGACACCCGCAAGGTGGGGACGCCGGCGCTGTTCGGCACGCGCGAGCACCTCAAGAACAACTATCTCTATCGCTATGCCGCGGCCAGGCTCGGCATCTTCGGCAACTCGGCCGAGGAGGCGATCTATCACGGCTATTTCCTCGATGGCTCCGGCGCGCCGCTCGATGCCGCGACAAAGCGCTACGCGGTCACTTTCGCCAAGGGCGCGTTGCCGCCGGCCAACGCCTTCTGGTCGGTCACGATGTACGACGGCAAGACTCAGCTGCTGGTCGACAATCCCTTGAACCGCTACCTGGTCAATTCACCGCTGCTGCCGCAGCTCAAGACCGGGCCCGACGGCGGCCTCACGCTCTACGTCCAGAAGGACTCGCCCGGCAAGGACAAGGAAGCCAACTGGCTGCCGGCGCCGGCCGGTCCGTTCTATCTCATCCTCAGGCTGTACGAGCCGAGGGCAGATGCGCTCGACGGCACATGGCAGGTGCCGCCGTTGAGGGTGGTGGAGTAGCTCTAAGCGCTTGCGAGCGAGCGTTGTCCTCCCGAGCGCGGCATACGTGTCATCCCTCGCTACGCTTGGGGTGACAATGAAGGTCGGAGACTGAGAAGTGTCTGGCCTCATTGTCGTCGGCATATAAGTGTCCTTTGGCGATCCCCGGCGACAAAGGCAGGGCCGATCGGTCCCTACCTTGGCCCAGGGCGGGCGGATTACCGACAGTCGGCTGATCGTCGGAAATGACCTGGGGCTCATCTTCGAAAACTTCCTGCGTCCGTGGCGCGCGACTCCGGTAGGGCGCAAGCAACGCGCTTCTCGAAGGAAGACGGCTGACCGGAACCTCGCTGGTGGGAATCGGCTGTCTGCGGCTCATATCGACCTCCTGCTGGCTTTTTTTGGGTTCAGCACTTGCTTGCCCTTCGCCCGCGCCTCCGAAAGGCCGATCGCAATGGCCTGCTTGCGTTTGTGCAACGCTCTCGCCACGTCCTTGCTGGCGCTCTCCGAATATTTGGCCATGGCTCTGCTCCGCGGATACAAAGCCGATAACGCAGATCATGCGCGGAGGATGCCGTGGATTCGCAACGAGGCCGCTGAATTCGCGTTGCCGATGACCGAGGTCAGCGGAGGGCCGCCATGAAGGTGAATCGGGCCGGGCCCTTATCGACCTTGATGCTTCGACATGGGAACGCTCGGCAGCACGATCAACGCGCCGGCGGCGCCGAAGGAGGGGGCGATGTCGGCTGCCCCGTTTGCCCGGCGGCGCGGCTTTCCTCCGTCGTGCCCTTCAGCGGGGCATCCTCGTCGAACAGGATGCGTTCGGCCGCACCGTCGAGATCCTCGTACTGGCCACTGCGCAGCGACCACATGAAGGCGGCAAGGCCTGCGACGCCGAGCGCCAGCGCCACCGGGATCAGGTAGTAGAAATCCGTCATCGCCCGGCCTCCAAAGCCGGCGTCTGCGGCGCTTCGGGCAGCGTGCCGATGTTGCCGCGGTTCGGGCGTTTGCCCAGGCGCAGGGCGTTGGCGATCACCAGGATCGACGATGCCGACATGGCGATGGCGGCAATGAGCGGCGTCACATAGCCGAGGACGGCAACCGGAACGGCGAGGGCATTGTAGGCGACGGCGAGAGCGAAGTTCTGCCGGATCAGTGTGCCCGCTCCGCCGGCGGTCCAGATCGCTTCGGGGATCGCCGTGAGATCATCGTGCAGGAAGACGATATCGGCGGCGTTACGCCCGACGTCGGCAGCCGAGGCCGTCGCCATGGAGACATGCGCCGCGGCCAGCGCGGGCGCGTCGTTGAGGCCGTCGCCTACCATCAGAACTTTGGCGCCGCCGGCGGTGAGTGCTGCGATATGCGCGACCTTCTCTGCCGGCGACACCGCCGCGCGCCACGGCAGGTTCAGTGACGCGGCCACGCGCTGGACGGCTTCCTGGTGATCGCCTGACAGGATCTCGACGGACAGGCCTTTCGCCACCAGTGCGGCAACCGCTTCGCGCGCACCGGGCCTGAGTTCGTCGCGGAGGCGGAAGCTGCAGAGAAGCCGTCCGTTGGCGGAGAGCGCCACGCCGGGGCCTGTATCGCCGGTGCGGGTCCAATCCGGTCGGCCGAGGCGGTAGACCACGTCGCCCATCCGGCCTTCGAGGCCCGCACCGGCCTGCTCAACCAAGTCGGTCAGTACGACGGTACGCGCCTCGCGGGCCCTTCCTTCGGCGGCAATGGCCTGCGCATAGGGGTGGTTTGAGTGTGCCGCCATGGCCGCGGCAATGCCCAGTAGATCCGGATCGATCACACCGCGATCCGCGAGGTCGGGCACGCCCTTGGTGAGTGTGCCGGTCTTGTCGAACACGACATGGTCCGCCTCGGCGAGGCGCTCCAGCGCGCCGCTGCCCTTGATCATGATGCCGCGCTCGAACAGCCGCCGTGCCGCCATGACCTGGACCATGGGCACGGCGAGGCCGAGCGCGCAGGGGCAGGTGATGATCAGGACGGCAATGGCAATGGTCACCGCGCGATGCAAGTCGTCGGTCGCCACCATCCAGCCGATGAAGGTCGCGAGTGCGGTGACGTGGATCACGGGCGCATAGAGGCGCGCGGCCCGATCGGCCAGGCGCCGGTAACCCGCGCGGCCTGTTTCGGCCGCTTCCATCATACGCGTCATCTCGGCCAGGAAAGAGTCGCGGGCCACCGCCGTCGCCTCGATCGTGAGCGGGCCCGTCACGTTGAGCGTGCCGGCCTGGAGCAGCGTGCCGGGTGCCACCGGCCGTGGCAGGCTTTCGCCCGATATCAGCGAGACGTCGAGGTCCGACCGCCCCTCGACGATCCGGGCATCGACCGGGACACGGTCGCCCGCCGCCAGCAGGAGGGTCATGCCCGGCCGGATTGCGTCGACGGCCAGATAGTGCCGTGCGCCATCGGGTTCGACCACCCAGGCGCCGCGCGCCGCCAGCGAGGCCAATCCCTTGACCGCCGTGCGCGCCCGCTCGCGCATGACATGATCGAGCGTGCGGCCGATCAGCAGGAAGAACAGCAGCGAGATCGCGGCGTCGAAATAAGCATGCGGTCCGTGATGGACGGTCTCGTAGAGGCTCATGCCGAAGGCCAGAAGCACGCCGATCGAGATCGGCACGTCCATGTTGGTCCTGCCGCGGCGGACCGCCTGCCAGGCTGAGCGAAAGAAGACGCGGCCGCAGTAGGCGAGGCTCGGCAGCGCGATCGCCGCCGACAGCCAGTGGAAGATATCGCGCGTCTCGGCGTCGGCGCCCGACCAGACGCCGACCGACAGCATCATGATGTTGCCCGCCGCGAAACCCGCAACGGCAAGGGCGCGCACCAGCTCGCCCATCGCGGGGTCTTTCTCCTCCGCGCCAGTGGCGTGCAGGTGAGCCTCGAAACCGGCCTCGTTCAATGTTTCGACGAGCGGCGGCGCCTCGCCGCGCCACGCGACGGAGACCCGCCGGGTCGAAAGATTGACGCGCGCCCGTTCGACGCCGGGGAGGATGCCGAGGACGCGCTCGATGCGCGCAACGCAGGCGCCGCAGTGGATCGAGGGGACGCTGAGCTCGTTCTGCCGCAGGCCGCCGTCGACGAGACGGCTTGCCAGCAGCAACTCCTCTCCGAGGTTGGCCCTAGGGCCGGATGGCGCGCCAGGCATGCCAGGTTCCATGTCCCAGCAGGGGAAACACGACGATGAGGCCCAGAAGACCGGTCGCGAGGCTGAGCACGAACAGCGCGAGCACGATCGCACCCCAGGCCAGCATGACCGGCAGGTTGTTCCAGACCAGCCGCATGCTGGTGCCCATGGCGGTCAGCGCGTCGACCCGTTCCTCCAGCATCATCGGCACCGAGAAGGCGCTGATGGCGAAGGAGAAGGCGGCGAACAGCGCGCCGACCAGGGTGCCGACCACCAGCAGCGCCCAGCCGGTCGGCGTGGTGAACAGCATCGGCGTGATATGGGACAGGCCCGGAAACGGCAGCAGGCCGAAGAATAGCGCGTAGATGATGACGGCGGCGCGCATCCACAGCAGCATCAGCCCGCAAAGAAGGGCTCCGGTGAACAGGAGCTGGCCGCCCGCCGCTGGCCGCACGAACACCATCGAGGCGAAATTGACCGGCGTGCCGGCGGTGAGCGCGCGGCTCTTCTCGTAAAGACCGATCGCCAGCAGCGGCCCGACGACCATGAAGCCCGCAAAGGCCGGGAAGAGGATGTAGTCCCAGCCGAAGGCCACGAGGCCGAAAACGATCGCGGCGGAAACGATGAAGACACCGAGACCGTAGAGAAGGCTGGGTGCCGGCTGTGCCACGAGATCGCGCCAGCCCGCCGCCAGCCACTGGCCGGCGACCGAGGGCGCGTAATGACGGTCGAGGACTCTGTCGGGCCGGATGGGCGGCATGACCGCGGGGATCGTATGTCTCATCGTCTGGCTCCCGAGCAGGACGACTTCGCCGCGCTGAAGGTGCCGCCGCGCGATGATTCTCCCGGCTTCACGTGATCGACGCAATCGGGCTGCGAGGTGATCGCGACATAGAGGAGATGGGCGTTGGCGCCGGCCAGCAGCACAAGGCAGGCCGCGACGACCGTAACAACGGTCCACTTGCCGCTGGGCTGTCTGCTGCAGGAAGGGGCGGCGATCATGGCCGCTTCTTCCCGAGGTCGACGAGATAGAGCGCCAGGATCTTGCGATCGACCGGCGAGAGCCTGCCTTCCCAGCCCGGCATTTGTCCTTTCAGGCCGCCCCATACATCGGTGTAGAGCGCCCACTCGTCGCGGCCATGCATGTAATAGTGGTTGATGAGATTGGGCGCGCCGACCTCGGGATTGCCCTTCGCTTCGGGCCCATGGCAGGCGGCGCAGTTCGCGGCGAAGACGGCCTTGCCCTTTTCGATGGTCGCAGCCGGAATCGCCGTGGCCGCCTTACTGTCCATGAGGCTCCGCACGTAGGCCACGACGTTCTCGATCTCGTCGCGCTTCAGGATGCCGTCGCGCCCGAAGGCAGGCATCTGGGAAATCCTGCTGTCGGGATGCGTCGAATTGATCCCGACGCGAATGGTCTGCTCGATCGCCTCGGGCGAACCGCCGAACAGCCACGACGAGGTGGTGAGGTTGGGGAAACCCTTGCCTCCCTTGGCGCCGCCGCCGTGGCAGACCGAGCAATTGTCGCCGAACAGCGTGCGCCCGGTTTCGCGCACGGCCTTCATCAGGGCAGGATCTGCCTCGATCTGGGCGAAGCTGCGGCCGGCGATCTGGTCGGTCCAGGCCGATCTCGCGACGGCTGCCTGTTTTACCGAGGCGGTGACCGCGGCTCGGTCGTCGGCCCCCAACAGGCCCTTCGTGAAGCTCGACCCGGTCGGGAAGGCCGGCATCAGCAGCCAGTAGACGACGGCGAAGATGAAGGTGACGATCAGGACGTAGTAGACCAGCCGCGGCACCGGCGTGTTCAGCTCCTTGATGCCGTTCCATTCATGGCCGGTCATCAGGTAGCCGGTCTTCGGATCGCGCTCCTCTACGGACATGGCCTGTCATCCCCTTCCAGGATCGACGCGGCGGCGCGATCGAACTCGCGGCGATTGGGCGGCCAGTAGACGTAGAGCAACACGATCGTCGACATCGCGATGAAGTAGAACAGGCCGAACGTCTTGGCGAACCAGACAAGTTCTTCGTAGGTGACGGTCATGGCGATTTGGCCTCCGACTGGGCCTTCACCGCCGGCGCCGCTTCCGACGCCACGATCTTGTAGGGCGCGTCGGTGAGGCGACCGAGGATCTGGAGATAGGCCACGAGCGCATCCATCTCCGTGAGCCGCGTCGGCACGCCGTCGAAGGCCCGCACGTTGGTCGCCTCGCCGTAACGCTTGGTCACGCCCGCGGCGAGCGGGTCGTCGGGGTTCGCCTGGCCTAGCGCATCATTGGCCGCGTTGGCGATCATCTCGTCGGTGTAGGGCACGCCGACGGCGCGCATCGCCTTGAGATTGCCGGCAAGATCGTTGGTCCTGAGGTCGTTGCGCAGCAGCCAGGCGTAATTCGGCATGACCGATGGCGGCACGACGCTGCGCGGGCTCACGAGATGGGCGACCTGCCATTCGTCGGAATACTTGCCGCCGACCCGCGCGAGGTCGGGGCCGGTGCGCTTGGAGCCCCAGAGCATCGGATGGTCGTACTTCGATTCGACAGCCAGCGAGTAGGGCCCGTAGCGCTCGACCTCGTCGCGCAGGGTGCGGATCATCTGCGAGTGGCAGGCGTAGCAGCCTTCGCGGACGTAGATGTTGCGGCCGGCCAGTTCGAGCGGAGTGTAGACCCGCATGTCTGGCGCTTCCTCGACGGTCTGGTGGATGGTGAAGAGCGGCGCGATCTCGACCAGGCCGCCGATGCTGGCGACGCCGATGATGGCGAGCGTGAAACCGATCGCCTTGCGCTCGAGCTTGTAATGGAAACCGAACATGATTCACTCCGCCGCCTGGCGCGCGGCCGCCGGTTCGGGGAAGTCACCCACCGGCTCGAGCACCGCTCCGGGCGTCGGCTCGGCAGCCAGCGGCGCGGTGCGAATGGTCATCCAGATATTGTAGCAACCCACCAGCGCACCGATCAGGAACAGGAGGCCGCCGATCGCGCGCGCGACGTAGTAGGGATGCATCTCGACCAGGGAATCGATGAACGAATAGGCCAGAGTCCCGTTGGCGTTGTAGGTGCGCCACATCAGCCCCTGGATGATGCCGGAGTTCCACATCGCCAGCACGTAGACGACGGTGCCCGAGATCGCGAGCCAGAAATGGACCTCGACCAGCCGCGCCGAGTACATGGCGGGCCGCTTCCACAGCCACGGCACCGAGGCATAGATCGAGCCGAAGGTGATCAGCGCCACCCATCCCAGCGCGCCGGCGTGGACGTGACCGACCGTCCAGTCGGTGTAGTGCGACAGCGCGTTGACGGAACGGATGGCGAGGAAGGACCCCTCGAAGGTGGTGAGGCCGTAGAAGACGGCAGCCATCATCATGAAGCGCAGCACCGCATCGTCGCGCACCTTGTGCCAGGCGCCGTTCAGGGTCAGCAGCGCATTGGCAGCGGCAGCCCAGGACGGAACGATCAGCATCACCGAGAAGGTCATGCCGAGCGTCTGCACCCATTGCGGCAGGGCCGTGTAGTGCAGGTGGTGCGAGCCCGCCCACATGTAAAGGAAGGTGATGCCCCAGAAGCTGATGATCGACAGCCGGTAGGAGTAGAGCGGCCGGCCGGCGCGCTTGGGCAGGTAGTAGTACATCATGCCGAGGAAGCCCGCGGTCAGGAAGAAGGCGACGGCGTTGTGGCCGTACCACCATTGCGTCATCGCATCCTGGACACCCGAGAAGAGCGAGTAGCTCTTGGCGCTGCCGAAGCTCACCGGCACTGCCAGGTTGTTGATGATGTGGAGCATGGCGACCACGACGACGAAGGCGAGGTAATACCAGTTCGCCACGTAGATGTGCGGTTCCTTGCGGCGCGCCAGGGTGCGCAGGTAGACGATCAGGTAGGTCACCCAGACGATGGTGAGCCACAGGTCGGCGTACCATTCGGGTTCGGCGTATTCCTTCGACTGGGTAACGCCCATCAGGTAGCCGGTGGCGGCCAGCACGCAGAACAGGTTGTAGCCGTACAGCACGAACATGGGGCTGAGCTGATCGGGCAGCCGCGCGCGCGACGTGCGCTGCATCACGTAGAAGGAGGTCGCGATCAGCGCGTTGCCGCCGAAGCCGAAGATGACGCCGCTGGTGTGCACGGGGCGCAGCCGGCCGAAGCTTGCCCAGGCCGCGTCGAAGGTGAAGTCCGGATAGGCCAGCAACAACGCGATCCAGACGCCCACGAACATGCCGGCGACGGCCCAGGCCATGGCGAACAGGATGCCGGCGCGGCTCGGATCGTCGTAATAGCTGTCGGAGCGGTCGGCCGGCGGTTCGGGCGAGAAGTAGCCCGAGATCACCCAGAAGATTCCGGCGATGCCGGCCGCCATGATCAGGAAGCCGTGCGCGCCCAGCGGATCTCCCTGGCCGGCGCCGGCGAAGGCCATGCCCCAGATCGTGATGGCGAGCAGGATGACGATGGCAAGCTGACGCTCATTTTTTGTGAGCTGTTCGATCATCGCGGGCCCCGCTCCATGGCGACACGCTGAGGATACTCCTTATCCGAGCTTCTGCGCTATGCTTCTTGGCCTGGTTTGATCTGGATCAAGTCTGAGTGCAAGCACTGCCAGCAGCCCGATGGAAAGCGCAAGGCAGATTTGCAAAGTCAGATTTGCAGGTTCAGCAGGCTTTAGGCTATATTTCTGATATGTTGCCACGACGTGTGTAATGCGTGGGCCGCCCGGTTCACTTGTCCGGAGCGGCCTTTTTCGCGTCCGGTGGCAGCCCGCCTCCACGCGGGTGACGCAAGGGGCCGCAAGGCTTCAACTGCTACCGGGGCAGCGACGCGCGAGCCCTGTCAGATCAAGAACCTGGCTGATGCTTCCCCTGATGGCCGTCCCGGGAGGGCCGCTCCGCTCCGGATCGACGCAAGAGCGGGAGAAACCCCACCAAGCCCGATCCTTCGTCCCGGTCCATTGGACGATGCCACCGGACGGTACCGCGCGACCACCGGCCTCTTCGACCGCCGCTGCCGGCCGCGCGGTGGGTCGATAGCAACCGGGCATGAATGGAACGGTAACCCTGACTAGAAATATATACAAACGATGCTACTGTCGAATGTAGGCTAATTCAACGAGGAGAAGATGATGAAGTTCAATTCGACCGCGCCGCGTTTCGTGTCGTGGCTTGCCGCCGCCTTCCTCGCCGCGGGGTGTGCTTCGCCGGGCTCCGTCGCGCTGCGCGATGGCACGCTGGTCGACAATCCGCCGAGTACGGACTTCAATACCTCCGCGAACTGGTCGCCTGTCGGCGTGCCGACAGGTACGGCGACGATGCCCCGGAATGACGTCTTTCCGCCGTCCGACATCATCGAGATCCTGCGCCCGACGACATTGGCGGCCATCAGGCAGATGGATGGCAGATTCGTCCTGTTGATGGAGCCTGGTGGCGACACGATGCTGACCGGCGAAGGGCTCATCGTCTGCTGCAAGGCTGGTTTCGCTATCGTCTCTTCCTATCTGACCGGCAACGTCACGATCGGGTCGGGAGCCGGATTGGGCTATGGGGTCAGCGGCGGTGGAACGATCAAGGGTACCGTTACGGTTTCCGGTGGCGCATTCGGCGCCGGCGGGCGGGAGTTGATTCCGAGCCTGGGCACGCTGACCGTCGATGGATCGTTGACCGCCGAAAAGGAGGGCACCGTGTACACGACCGTTACGCCTAGCATGACGACCCAATTCAGGGTGCTCGGCGCGATCAAGGCGCTGGGCGGCAGCACGCAATTGCTTGTCGACGTCCAGGACATGGACCAGTCGGGTCCAGCCCGAATGACGGTTGTGGCAGCGACCGCGACGGCGGGCATCACGGGCAAGTTTGCCTCGGTCAAGACGACGTCGCGCTGGTACAAGGCCGAGGCGACCTACACGCCGAACAGCATCGTCGTGACGCTGACGCGTCAGACGGCGCCGCGTCAAATGAGTCCGATGGAATTGCGCCAGAACGAGGAGCTTCGTTCTTTCGCTCGCGTCGGCAAGCGGTGAGCGGCGGCTGACGCCAGCGCGAGGACCGGGGGCGAGGACCGGGGGGGCGAGGGGCACAGCGCCGCGATTCGGGGCTGTGCCCGAATCGCCTCGGCGCTGTGCCGCGGGATTCAGCCAAGCCCTTGAAACGACCGGCGAGTTCCGGGCCCGCGGCACACGCTCCGGCACAGCTGGCGCCGTGTTGCGGCACAGATCGTGTGCCGGAGATCAGCGGTGCGGCTGGCGGCGGTAGTGGTCGGCCAGCGCGTCGTTGCCGAAGTCGGCCGTGAGGTCGCGCCACACCGAATGAACGTGGTTGGCGCCGTTCTGGGTGTTGTCGTACTCGATCACGGTCGCCGGTCCATGGACGCGGAAATAATGCGCCTCGCCGGGCGTCAGCGAGCCCGCCCAGGCGAAGCGGAAGGCCGCCATACCCTGTTCCATGACGCGGCGTTTCTGGGCCGCCACGAGGTCGGGCGCCAGCGTGCCTAGGAAGCGGTCCATCAGCGCCTCTACGAGCGCCCTCGACGCGCTGTTCATGACGCCGAGGTCGAGGCCACGCGGCTGGCCGAGGTCACGCTCGCGCTGCGGGCTCGCCACGATCTCGCCGAACGAGCGGTCCGAGATGATGGCGCTCTGCCGCTGGGCGTCGCTGAGGCCGGCCATGATCTGGCGCGCCAGATCCTCCGACGCGCCGAGCAACCTGAAGCCGCGGTTGGGACCGTCGCGCACGGTGGCCGGGTGGGCGCCGGCGAAGAACGGCGTCACCGCCACATGGCCGGCCGCGGGCAGGGTGACGTTCAGCGACAGGTGATGGCCTTCCAAGCGCCAGCCCCAGGGGAAGCGGCCGGGCGTGCCGAACACCGTGACGTAGTAGCGGCCGGGATCGCGGAAGCTGCCCTGTTGCTCGCGCAACACGCCTTCGAGCAGGCGCACACCGTCGAGCAGTTTCAGACCCTCGTCGTTCAGGACCGATGCGAAGAGGGCGCGGGCGGCGGTGGCCTGCGCCGGCTGCATCTCGCCCAGCGTGAGACCGGCGCGGCTGCGCGGGATGTAGTGCCAGTCGACGCGGTTGTCGGCCTCGACCGCCAGCAGCACCCGCTTGCGCTGGGCATCGTCGAGAAGAGCCAGGAAGCGGTTGGCGGCGTCGGCGATACGCTGTGCGGCATCGACGGTCTGGGCGCTGGCGGCCCCGAATGGCAACAGGGTCGCCGCAGCAAGAACGGCCCGCCGGGTGGGCGGGCCGTGATGGTGGTGGTGGTCGTCGTCCTGCTGATGGTCGTGCGGATGCCAGCCGTCGTGCGGCATGGCTTCGCCCTCAGGTCGAGGTGCGCGGATACTTCATCGTGCAGCCGTAGGCCTGCGTAGAAGCTTCGGCGACCTGCTTGCCGGCCAGCACTTCGTCGAGTGCCACGCGGACGTACTGCTTGGCCTTGGGAATGTCGGCGACA
This sequence comes from Alphaproteobacteria bacterium, assembly GCA_947474005.1. Taxonomy (GTDB): domain Bacteria; phylum Pseudomonadota; class Alphaproteobacteria; order Reyranellales; family Reyranellaceae; genus Reyranella. The sequence continues at coordinate 54,057 of CANJHI010000004.1, forward strand.
TTCGACGATGGGATCGAGTCGATGCCGCCCTTGTAGACCAGCGTGCCCTTGGCATCGATGATGTACATGTGCGGCGTCACCGTGGCGCCATAGGCGCGCGCGATCTTGCTCTGCGGGTCGATCAGCACGGCGGCGGGCGCGGCATCACGGTTCTTGGTGAGCTCGTTGGCCTGCGCCGGCGTCACGGCGCCTTGCTCGCCCGCGGCATTCGACGCCGTGGTCAGCCAGACCACGCCCTTGGCCGCGGCCTCGCGCTGCTGGTCCTGCATGTTGGTGGCGTTGTAGTGCTTGCGCACGTAGGGGCAGTCGTGATTCGTCGTCTCGATCACCACGACCTTGCCCTTGAGGTCGGCCAGCGACCAGCTCTTGCCGTTGCTGTCGACGGCAGTGAACAGCGGTGCCGGCTTGCCGACGTCGGGGCTGCTGGTGGCGAAAGCGGCGGCGGGGGCCAAGGCGAGGGCGGCACCGCCCAACATCAGGGAACGACGGGGAACGCTGAACTTCGACATGTTCGCCTCCTAGCGCTTGGCTGGCTGAATGGAAGACAACTCCGAGAGAATCGTGGCTTCGGTGAGAACCTGGGGCAGTATTTTAGGCTGATTGGCCTCAGGCGCCCAGAAGAGATAGAGCGGCACGCCGGCCCGGCCGAGTTCCTTCAGGACCGCCGTGATCTCGGCATCTCGGTTAGTCCAGTCGCCCTTCAGTTTTACGACGCCGGCCTGTTCAAATGCCTTCTTCGTGGCCGCAGTCTCGAGAGCGACCCGCTCGTTCACCAAGCAAGTAATGCACCAGGCGGCGGTGAAATCGACGAACACCGGTTTGCCGGCGGCGTGCGCCTCGGTCATCCGCGCGCGGGAGAAACGCTCCCATCCATCGAAATTGACACCCGAGACGGGTGTACCCGATGCCGAGGCAGCGGTGGCCGGGCTGTCGTCGATTTTCAGCGCCGCGGCAAAGGCCAGCAGGACGGCCGCCGCTGCAACGCCGCGGCGCAGCCATATGGCGGGTGACGAGCCTGATCCGATCCGCAGCAGCCAGATGGCGAAGGCGATCAGGATCATGCCCCCCAGCGCATAGAGCACGCCGTCCGAGCCGGTCTGCTGGGTCAGCACCCAGATCATCCAGACGGCGGAGGCATACATCGGGAAGGCGAGGAACTGGCGCAGCCGGTCCATCCACGGGCCGGGCCGCGGCATCAGCCGCTGCAGCGCCGGTGTCATGGAAAGCGCCAGATAGGGGAGTGCGAGGCCAAGGCCCATCGCCAGCAGCACGGCCACGGTCGCAGGCGCGGGCTGGCTGAGGGCAAAACCGAGGGCCGCCGCCATGAACGGCGCGGTGCAGGGCGTGGCCACGATGACGGCCAGCACGCCGGTGAAGAACGACCCGGTCGTGCCACCCCGTGCCGCGAGTCCCTGGCCGACGCCCGCCAGCCGATTGCCGAATTCGAAGACGCCGGAGAGGTTCAAGCCGACGACGAAGAACAGATAGGCGATCAGCAGCGAGAAGACCGGCGACTGGAACTGGAAACCCCAGGTCACGTCGCCGACACTGGCGCGGATCGCCACGACGACCGCGGCCATCGCGCCGAACGAGACCAGCACGCCCGCGGTATAGGCGAGCCCGTCGCGCCGCATCTCGCGGCGTTCATGGCCGGCCAGCCGCGCGAACGCCGCGGCTTTCATGGCCAGCACCGGAAACACGCAGGGCATCAGGTTCAGGATCAGCCCGCCCAGCAGCGCGAACAGCAGTGCCTGCACGAGCGTGAGTTGCTCACTGCCGACCGCCGCGAGCGTCATCGCCTGCAGCACAAAAGTGGGATCGAGCTTGGCCGCAACGTCGAAGGCCTGCTTCACGGTGCCGTCGGCCGTCTTCTCGGTGAGCACCAGCGTACCCGCGAGTGCCGCCGGCATCGGGGTCTTGGCGTCGCCCTTGCGGAGCGGGATGCGGATGCCCTCGGCCGTGATGCTGGCCGTCTGCTTGGCCATCGCGGCAACGTGGCCCCACTCGGCGGGGAAAAAATAGGCATTGCCGATCGTGTCGGGCTTCAGCCCTTTGGCCTCGACGATCAGGGTCGGATCGCCGGATTGGGAAACGCCGTAGCGCGCCGGCCACGGGCTCTCCATCGGCACGTTGCGGCGTGCCGCCTCGAACAGCGCGCGCGTCTTGGGATCGCTCGGTGTCGCGGCGGCGGCGAGCGGCAGGACGAGCTCGAGCTTGGCCTCCTCGGGGATGCAGACATCCTCGCAGACCAGCCAGTTGGCGTCGGCCGTGAGCTTCAGCGTATCGCCGGCAAGGTTGGCGGGCGGCGTGATCCTGACCAGCAGAAGAATGTCGTCCTTGAAACCGTAGTTGATGACGCCGCCGATATCGAAGACGTGCGGCACCGGCCAGACGATGGGGCCGGCCGTGACGCCCTCCGGCAAGGCCCAGGCAATCTCGGTTGGCAGCCCTGACTCGCCCGGGTTCTTCCAGTAGGTGTGCCACTTCGGCCGCATGGTCTGGCGCAGGCCGACCCAGAACGGCTCGCCGGGCTTGGCCGCCGCGATATCGGACAACAGCTCGGCGCGCACATTGTCGGTCTGCACGACGGATTGTGCGGATGACTGTGCGAAAGCGGGGCCCGCGACGAGCAACGCCAGCAGAAGGGCAAGGAAACGCGGCATCAGAGCCAATTAAGTGACCCCAGCGTGAGGCGCTTGCAAGGCAATCTGGATCAAGGCGGCGTGATATTTTGCCCGATTTCCCGTGACCGTCTAAGGTCTTGGTTCCACTGGAGAATTCATGCTGCTTTTGGATGACCGGCGCTTGCTCGGCGCCCTGGACGAACTGGCTGCCATCGGCGCCATCGAAGGTGGTGGCTGCGCGCGCCTGGCGCTCACCGACGAGGACAAAGTCGGCCGCGACCTGGTCGTGGGCTGGATGAAGGCGCTGGGCCTGGACGTGCGGATCGACGCCATCGGCAATGTGATCGGGCTGCGCGCCGGCCGCGAGGACCTGGCCCCCGTGATGACCGGCAGCCACATCGATACCGTGCGCACTGGCGGGCGCTACGACGGCAACTATGGCGTCCTGGCCGGCCTCGAAGTCGTCCGCGCTCTCAATGAAGCGAAGATCACGACGCGCCGGCCGATCGCCGTCGCTTTCTTCACCAACGAGGAAGGCGCGCGCTTCCAGCCCGACATGATGGGCAGTCTGGTTTATGCCGGCGGCATCGGTCTCAACGAGGCCTATGCCGCCGTCGACAAGGAGGGCGCCTCGGTTGGCGACGAGCTGCGCCGCATCGGCTATCTCGGACCGGTGACGCCCGGTGTGCTGAAGCCGCATGCCTTCGTCGAGCTGCACATCGAGCAGGGCCCGATCCTTGACGAAGAGAAAGTGCAGATCGGCGTCGTCGAGAGCGTCCAGGGCATCTCTTGGATCGAATACACGGTGACGGGTGTTTCCAACCATGCCGGCACGACACCGATGCGGCTGCGCCGTGACGCGGGCTACCTCGCGGCCTCGGTCAACCTCTTCGCGCGCAAACTCGCCTGGGAGATGGGCGGCAACCAGGTGGCGACTGTGGGTGCGCTGGCGCTGCGGCCCAACCTGATCAACGTGGTGCCCAACCGCGCAGTGTTCACGGTCGACCTGCGCAATACCGATGAGGCGAAGCTCAAGGAAGCCGAGGCCCGCGTCGCTGCGTATATCGCTGAAGTGATGAAGGCCGAGCGGGTCGAGGTCGAGGCCAATGTGCTGGCGCGCTTCGAGCCGGTAATCTTCGACGGAGGTCTCGTCGACCGGGTCGAACATCACGCCAAGGCATTGTCCCTCAGCACACGCCGCATGCCCTCGGGCGCGGGCCACGATGCCCAGATGATGCAACGGCTCTGCCCGACGGCGATGATCTTCGTGCCGTCGGTCGAGGGCCTCAGCCATAATGTGAAGGAACACACCGAGCCGGCCGACCTTGCGGCCGGCGCCCAGGTGCTGGCGAACCTGATGCTAGAACTTGCCGAGGAATAGGCGCGGCAGGCCCAGCGAAAAGACCGGCACGTAAGTCACCAGGAAGAGGGCGGCGATCAGGGCGCCGTAGAAGGGCAGGATGGTCCGCATCACCTGTCCCACCGAGATGCCGCCGATGGCGCAGCCGACGAACTGCGTCGTGCCGACCGGCGGCGTGTTCAGCCCCAGTGCGCAGTTGATCAGCATCAGCATGCCGAACTGCACCGGGCCCATGCCGTAATGCATGCAGATCGGCAGGAAGATCGGCGTGCAGATCAGGATGGTGGCAGCCATGTCGAGGAAGGTGCCGAGGATGAACAGGATCAGGTTCACCAGGAAAAAGATCACCCACGGATCGGTCGAGAGGGCCGCCAGAGACTTGCCGGTGAGGTCAGCCACTTCGTAGAGCGTGATCAGGTAGCCGAAGGTATTGGACACGCCGATCAGCAGCAGCACGACGCCGGTGGTTTTCACCGCCTTGGCGGCAGCTTTCAGGAAATTCTCCCACGACAGGCTGCGGTAGACGAAGATGGTGAGCGCCAGCGCATAGATCACCGCGACCGCGGCCGACTCGGTGGCCGTGAACACGCCGCTCAGGATGCCGACCAGGATGATGGCGATGATCAGCAGGCCCGGGATCGCCGCCACCATCGACCACAGCACCGCGTTCCAGCCCGGAAAAGTGCCGGCCGGATAGCCGCGCCGGATCGCCACCAGATAGGCCGCGACCAGCATGCAGATCATCAGGAGCGCTGCCGGCACCATGCCGGCCAGGATGAGCGCTGCGATCGAGACTTTGCCGCCGGCCGCTAGCGCATAGATGATCATGTTGTGGCTGGTCGGCATCAGCGCGCCCACCAGGGAGGCATGGGTCGTCACGTTGACGGCGTAGTCGGCGTGATAGCCCTCCTTCTTCATCATCGGGATCATGACGGCGCCCATCGCCGAGACGTCGGCTACCGGCGAGCCCGAGACACCGCCGAACAAGGTGCAGGCCACGACATTGGCCATGCCGAGGCCGCCGCGGACATGGCCGACCAGGCTCTTGGCGAAGGCCACGATGCGTTCGGCGACACCGCCATAGAGCATCAGCTCGCCCGAGAAGATGAAGAATGGGATGGCCAGGAACGAGAAGATGTTCATGCCCGAGGTCATGCGCTGGAACACGACCGCGAGCGGCAGGCCCTCGTAGAGGATGGTGGCGACGGCGGAGAGGCCGATCGAGAAGGCGACGGGTACGCCCAGCGCGAGGCAGAGTGCGAAGACCACGCACAGGATTGTCAGTGCCATGTGTTCAATGCCATGACGGCACTACTTCCTCGCCGCGCAGCAGCGCCACGATGTGTTCAAGGGAGAAGAGGGCGATCAGTATCCCCGCGATCACCAAGGGGATGTGGTTGAAACCCTCGGACAGACCCAGAGTCGGGATCTTGTAGGACATCACCGACTCGGCCAGCACTCCGCCGTTCCACGCCATGATCAGGCCGAATGTGCCGACCAGGAAATGGATCACGATCTCGAGCTTCAGGCGCAGTGCCTCGGGCGCCAGGATCAGCAGCGATTCGAGTCCGATGTGGCCGGCGTCGCGCACGCCCACCGCGGCACCCAGCATGGTGACGTATAGGATCAGCACCAGCGCCGTGCTTTCGGCCCAGATCGGCGTGTCGTTCAGCACGTAGCGGCCGAACACTTGCAGGGCGACCACGGTGACGATGCCCATCAGTCCCGTCACCGCGGCATACATGCACCAACGCGACACCGTCGCGTTGAACGCCGTGAACGCATTGAACATGACCGGTCGTCGGTCCTTATGGGGTGGCCTGGATACGCTTCACGAGATCCTGCAGCTTCGGGTCGGCCGCGAACTTGGCGTAGACCGGCGCCATGGCGTCGGAGAACGACTTCTTGTCGACGTCGGAGATGACCTGCGAGCCCGCGGCTTCCACCGTCTTGCGCGCCGAGGCCTCGCGCTCGTCCCACAGCTTGCGCATGTAGGGCACCGATTCCTTGGCGGCGCTGCGAATGATCGCCTGGTCCTCCTTCGAGAGCCCGTCCCAGATCTTCTTGGAGAAGACGAGGACCTCGGGCGCCATCGAATGCTCGGTAAGGCTATAAATCTTTGCGGCCTCGTAATGGCGCGAGGATTCGTAGGACGGCCAGTTATTCTCGGCCGCGTCGACCACACCGGTCTTGAGCGCGGTATAGACCTCGGCATAGGGCAACGGCGTCGCGTTGGCACCGATCGCTTGCATCATTGCCACCCACATGTCGGACTGCTGCACGCGGATCTTCATGCCCTTGGTGTCGGCCACGTTCCTGATCGCCTTCTTGCCGGAATAGAAGGATCGTGAGCCCGAATCGTAGAAGCAGAGGCCGATGAAGCCCTGGGCCTCCATGGCGGCCAGGATCTCGTCGCCGATCGGCCCGTCGAGCACGCGGCGCATGTGTTCCGTCGACTTGAAGAGGAACGGCAGCGAAGGGACGATGGTGGCCGGCACGATGTTGTTGAGCGGCGCCACGTTGACCCGGACCATGTCGAGCGCGCCGATCTTGGTCTGCTCGATCGTGTCCTTTTCCGAGCCCAGCGTGCTCTGGCCGAACACCTTGATGCTGTTCTTGCCGCCGGTGCGCTCGCTGATCAGCTTGCCCATGTAGGCCACAGCCTGCACGGTCGGATAGTCGAGGGGATGGACGTCGGAGGAGCGGAACTCCTTGGCCCCGGCCGTGCCGGACGCGAGCGCGACGGCGAGCGCGACGAGAATTTTTGGAGTACGCATCGATCTTCCTTCCCGGTACGTTGTCCTGATCCGCTTCGGGACCTAATAAAGTTGTCTGACAACTTCTTCGACGCTACCATCGAGTTTCATGACCGGCAAGCCGCGGACCAATAATCTCGTCGAACGTGTGGTGACGCGCCTGGGTGCCGACATCCGGGGCGGTCGCCTCGGCCCCGGCGCGCGCCTGCCGACGGAGCAGGATTTGACGGCCAGCATGCGCGTGAGCCGCACCGTCGTGCGCGAGGCGGTGGCGGCGTTGCGCGCCGACGGTCTAATCGTGACGCGCCGAGGTTCGGGGGCCTATGTCGCCGACCCCGCGGCCAGTCCGTTCCGCATCGCCGCCCCGCGCGCGGCTGCTCTCGGTGAAATTCTCGACGTGATGGAGCTGCGCCTGGCGGTCGAGGTCGAGGCCGCCGCGCTGGCCGCCGAGCGGGCGACCCGCAAGCAGATCGCCGCCATTCGGACGGCGCTGCGTGGCATCGATCGAGCGCTGCGTGGCGGTGACGGTGCGGTCGCGGAAGACTTTGCCTTCCATTGCGCCATCGCCGAGGCAACGGGCAATCGTCAGTTCCCGCGTTTTCTTGCCTTTCTCGGCAACCACGTCATCCCGCGCCAAAGCGTGCGGCTTTCGGTGGACACGCCGGCCGAACGGCGCACCTATCTCGAACGCATCCAGCACGAACACGGTCGCATCGTCGCCGGTATCTCCGCCGAGGATCCGGCCGAGGCGCGCCGGGCGATGCATGAACACCTGACGCGTTCGCTCGAACGCTACAGAAGCCTGGCAAGGAGAAGCGTTGATGACTGACGGCGAGGACAAGAACCGCAAGATCGTGTTCACCGGCGCGTCCGGCGGCATCGGCACTATGACGCGGCCGCTGCTGGCCAAGCTCTATCCCGGCCTGGTGCTGAGCGATCGGGTGAAGCCCAGGGACCTGCAGCCTGGCGAGACTTTCGTCGCTGCCGATTTGACCAAGCCCGAGGAAGTGGCGGCCGCCGTGCACGGCGCCCACAGCGTCATTCATCTCGGCGGCCATTCGGTCGAAGGCACATGGGACCAGATTCTGCAGGCCAACATCATCGGCTGCTACAACCTGTTCGAGGCAGCCCGCCAGGCCGGGGTGAAGCGGGTGATCTTCGCCTCGTCCAACCATGCGATCGGCTTCTATCCGCGCAAGCGGCGTATCGGCACCAATCTCACGGTGCGCCCCGACAGCCGATACGGTGTCAGCAAGGTGTTTGGCGAGGGGCTGGGTTCACTCTATTCCGACAAGCACGGCATGGCCGTGACCTGCCTGCGCATCGGCAATGTCGGCCCGACGCCGCTCGACGTCCGGCGCCTCTCGATCTGGATCTCCCCCCGGGACCTCGTGCAGCTCTTCCGCATCGGTCTCGAGCACCCCGATATCCGCTACGAGATCTTCTACGGCGCGTCGGACAATGCTGCGGGCTGGTGGGACAATTCACGGGCGCAGCAGCTCGGCTACCGCCCGGCCGACAAGTCCGAAGATCACCGCGCCCACGCCGAGGCGGAGCAGGCAAAGATCGGACCGGATCCGGTCGGCGATCTCTTCCAGGGCGGGTCCTTCTGCTCGGCGGAGTTCACCAACGATGTGAAGCGGGCGGAACCCTAAAAGATCTCATCCCAGATGATTGACGTGGAAACTATATTCAGGTAGTTTCCGCGTCAATCAAATGACGGACAGAATTTCCAATCTCGACGCCCATCTTGGCTATTGGCTGAGATTCGTCTCCAATCACGTCTCGCAGGCCTTTGCCCGCAAGCTGCAGGATAAGAGCGTGACGGTTGCCGAATGGGTGGTCATGCGCCGTCTGTTCGGCACGCGCGGCGTGGCACCCAGCCTGCTCGCCGACCATATCGGCATGACGCGCGGCGCGATCACCAAGCTCGTCGACCGGCTGATCGACAGAGAATTGGTCACGCGGCGGGCCGATCCGCAGGATGGCCGCGGCCAGACTCTGGCGCTGACCGCGCGCGGTCGCGCGTTGGTCCCGCAACTTGCGGCCTTGGCCGACGACAACGACGCGGAATTCTTCCGGCCCCTCACGGTGCAAGAGCGACGCGTGTTGAGGCACCTGCTCGGACGGCTGGTCGAGCAGAACGAACTCAAGATTGTTCCAGTCGATTGAATTCACGGAGTGAACGGTGAATGAGAACGTAAAGGCCATCGTCGAGGCGTGCAGCCGAGGCTCGGAAGAGGGCAGTCTGAATTTCGGGCAAGTACTCGGGAAACTCGAAGGCGCAGGCGTCGAGGGCTACTACGCGGACTTTCGGCGCTCGACCAAGACCTACTATCTGCCGGATGGCATGGGCATCGATGTGCAGGCGGACGATCCCGACGTCATGATCGCTTCCACCTTCGATGCGGGACGCGTCGAAGCAGCGGTCCGGCAATCCCAGGTCGGCACCCACAGCTACCGAGCATTCTGCGAGAAGGTCATGGCGGCGGGCTGTTCAGGCTATCTCGTCTCACTTCTCGGGCGTCGTGTCGTGTATTTTGGTCGCACGGCGGAGACGCACGTCGAACACTTCCCCTATAAATAGCGGTCTGTGCATAATAGTCACCGGAAGGTGACAATGAGCCGATTTCTGACCGTCGGGGCCGCCCAGATGGGCCCCATCCAGCGCAGCCACACGCGGCGCGATATCGTGGAGCGCATGATTGCGCATCTGCGTGAGGCCAAGCGCATGGGCTGCGAGCTGATCGTATTCCCCGAGCTTACGCTCACCACGTTCTTTCCGCGCTGGTGGATGCCGGACCAGGCGGAAATCGACTCCTTCTTCGAGACGGAAATGCCGTCGAACGAGACGGCGCCGCTGTTCAATGAAGCCAAGACGCTCGGTCTGGGTTTCTCGTTCGGCTATGCCGAACTCGCCAACGAAGGTGGCCCAGGGGGTGACAAGCTGCGCCGCTTCAACACCTCGATCATCGTCGAGCGCGACGGCCGCATCGTGTCCAAGTACCGCAAGATCCATCTGCCGGGCCATGTCGAGCACGAGCCCGAGCGTCCGTTTCAGCATCTCGAGAAGCGCTACTTCGAGGTCGGCAATCTCGGCTTCCCGGTGGTCAAGGCGTTCGGCGCCAACATGGGCATGTGCATCTGCAACGACCGCCGCTGGCCTGAGACCTATCGCGTCATGGGGTTGCAGAACGTCGAGATGGTGCTGCTGGGCTACAACACGCCGCTGCACAACGCGCCGTCGCCCGACCACGACGAGCACAGTTGGTTCCACAACCAGCTCTCCATGCAGGCCGGCGCCTACCAGAACGGGACCTGGGTGGTGGGCGTTGCCAAGGGCGGCGCCGAGGAGGGCGTGCCGTCGCTCGCCGACAGCATGATCGTGGCGCCTTCGGGCAAGGTCGTCGCGCGCGCCGCCGGCGACGGCGACGAGCTGATCGTGCATCGCTGCGATCTCGACGCCGGCAGGAGCTACAAGACGACGACGTTCAACTTCGCCGTCCATCGCCAGCCCGATCAGTATCGCCTGATCGTCGAGCGCAAAGGCGCCGTCGATCCGGCCTGAGAGTTATGGCGACGTAACGTCTTGCACACCTCTCGCGCTGTGCCTATCTGACATTGCGCCTGGTGGGGACGACCCCGCTTTCAACGGGCAAGTGTCGGGACGGCCCGGCTTCTTGCGAAGGGTGCGTTCCATGGCATGGCTCATTCTCCTGATCGCCGGTCTCTGCGAGATCGGTTGGGCGATAGGACTCAAATATACCGACGGCTTCACGCGTCTTACGCCATCGATCCTGACGGGCGGGGCGATGATCGTGAGCATTGTCCTGCTGGGAATTGCGCTGAAGACCCTGCCGGTCGGCACCGGCTACGCGGTCTGGACCGGCATCGGCGCCGTCGGCACGGCCATCCTGGGCATCTTCCTGTTCGGCGAAGCGACCGACCTCCCGCGGCTGGCCTCGATCGGGCTTATCGTGGCCGGCATCATCGGCCTCAAGCTCACCAGCGCGGTCTAGACCGCCGCGCTTTTGGCGAACTTGCCGTAGCTCTGGTCCGGCGTGCCGCGGAACAGCGACATGTGGGTGTGGGTGGCCACAAACGGGTCGCCCACCTTCTTGCGGCCGAGCACGACCGTCGTGCGGCCCGGACGGTCGAACTTGTCGCCGTTGGGATTGAAGCCGTCCGACTGCCACACGCCCATGCCGACCGCGGTCAGCCGGTCGGCCGACACGATCGCCTCGATCTTGTCGAGCTCATAGCGGAAGTTGCGGATCGTGCCCCAGACGTTGCGCCACTGCTTCTGCTCCGCGAGTTCGCGGCCGTGCATGAAGTCGGTGAAGGTCCCGAAGGCGATCATGTCGTCGGCAAAGATCGGCCGCGCGCCCTCGTAGTCGACGGCACGGCAGTGCGTTGACAGCGTGTCGAACCAGCTTCGCACGGCAGCGAGGTCGTCGGATTGAACGGGGGTACGCAAGTTCATCGCAAGGCTCCTAAAGTCCGAAGCGCTGCCAATGCAGACGCTCCTCGACGGCGGCAAGAGTGGCCGGGCCGATATCGCCCAGCTGACTGGAAAAGCCAAACCGGCTCAGCAGGCCACGCCGTGGCCCGATCACGGGCAGGCGCACCTTGGCGCCGTAGCGTGCCTGCAGGGTGGTGCGCAGTTCGCCCAGCCCGTCGGCCAGCCCGAGTTCTAGACCGCGCTTGCCGGTCCAGAATTCGCCATTGAAGAGCGTCGCCTCGTCGGCCTTCAGGAGCCGGCCGCGGCGCTGGCGGACCCAGTCCTTGAAGCCATCGTGGATCTCGGCCTGCAGGCGCTTCAGGCGCTCGACGTCGTCGGGATTCTCGGGGCGAAACGGGTCGAGCATCGCCTTGCGCTCGCCCGAGGTGTGGACGCGGCGCTCGACACCATAACGCGCGATCAGCTCCTGGAAGCCGAAGCTTGCGCTGATCACACCGATTGAGCCCACGATCGAACTGGGATCGACGATGATCTCGTCGGCGGCGCAGGCGAGCCAGTAGCCGCCCGAGGCCGCGACGTCCTCGACGAAGGCGATGACGGGGAGGCTCTTTTCCTGGGCGTGCAGGCGGATGCGCTGGGCGATCAGCGCCGATTGGACCGGCGAACCGCCGGGCGAATTGATTGCCAGGGCGACCGCCTTGGCGCCGCGCATGTCGAAAGCGCGCTTGAGCAGCGGCGCCACCGAATCAACGGACAGGCTGCGGCCCGACAGCGGACCGCCTCCGGAAGCGATGACGCCGGACAGCCGGACGACCGGCACGACGGGGCTGCGGCTCAGGCGATTTTTGATCCATCCCAACATGGCCGGCACTGTCGCGGCGGTCGGCTCAGAAGGCAAGCGGCTGGGCGTGACGCAGAATGGCCTCCGCCTCGTCGGTGTACCCGCCTTCCGGGCGGTGCAGGCGCAATGGCGGCGACTCGCGGCGCGTCGCTGCGCCGAAGCGCGCGCGGACGAGCACGCGTGCGGCGGGTGGCAGGCGCTTCACCGTCACATCGCCCCAGCCGAGACGCACCAGGTGGCCCGCGATCTCCTCCAAGCGGTCGCTGCGATGAATGAGCGTCAGTGTGCCGGCCGGCTTCAGCGCGCCTGTCGCCACGGAAAGCCAGCGGCCGAGGTCGGCGCTGGACTCGATCGTGGCCAGGGCCTTGCTTCGATCGGGGGGTGGATCGGCAACCGCGGCCGCCAGATAGGGCGGGTTGGTGACGACGTGGTCGAAGGCGGCAAGATCGGGCGGCAACGGCCCGGCGAGGTCATGGACGATCGTTCGCAGACGGTCCCCGGCGCCATTGAGGGCAGCGTTGCGGGTGGCGAGGGCCGCCAGCGCGGGCTGCAGCTCGATGCCCAGGACCGTGCAGCCCGGCACGCGCGCGGCAAGACAGAGGCCGACCGCGCCGACGCCAGCGCCAAGGTCGAGGACGTGCTGGCCCGACGTCGCGTCCACGGCAGCGGCCAGCAGCACCGCGTCCACGGCGACACGATAACCTCGTGCAGGCTGCAACAACCGGATGCGGCCGCCCAGCAGGCCATTTTCGGTCGGAACCATATCCATGCTAGGGATCATCTCACGACATCGTGTCGCAACATCAAGCTCCATCGGGCGACTATTCTCCCCATCATGGCAACGGTCGTCTCCCTCGAAGGAAAGCGCAAGGCTCCCAGCCTCGAGCCGCTGCTGTCGTTGTGCGCCGACGACATGGTGCGCATCGACCGCGAAATCCTGGCGCGGATGCGCTCGCCTGTGGCGCTGATCCCCGAGCTCGCCAATCATCTGGTGGGGGCGGGTGGCAAGAGGATGCGTCCGCTGCTGACGGTCGCGTCCGCCCGGCTTTGTGGCTACGCAAGCGACGACGATCGCCACATCAAGCTGGCAACCTGTGTCGAGTTCATTCATTCGGCGACGCTGTTGCATGACGACGTCGTCGATGTGAGCGCGCTGCGGCGGGGCAAGCCCTCGGCCAATTCGGTGTGGGGCGACAAGGCCTCGGTCCTGGTGGGCGATTTCCTCTTCACGCGCGCCTTCGAATTGATGGTCGATGTCGGCTCGCTCGACATCCTGGGCGTGCTGTCGCGCGCCTCCTCGACGATCGCCGAGGGCGAGGTGCTGCAGCTCGTCAGCCAGCGCGACACCAGCACGCCGGAAGCGACCTATCTCGAGGTCATCAAGGCCAAGACCGCCAAGCTGTTCGCGGCGGCGGCCGAGGTCGGCGCCATGATCGCCGGCCGCAACGGAGCGGAGCGCGTGGCGCTGGAAAGCTTCGGCATGAACCTCGGCATCGCCTTCCAGCTCGTCGACGATGCGCTGGACTATGTCGGTCGGCAAGCCGACTTGGGCAAGACCGTGGGCGACGATTTCCGCGAGGGCAAGATCACGCTGCCGGTCATCCTGGCCTTCCTGCGCGGCGGCGCCGTCGATCGTGAATTCTGGAAGCGGACCATCGAGAAGCTCGACCAGCGCGACGGCGACCTCGAACACGCCCAGGCGCTGATGGAGCGCCACCATTCGGTGGCCGACACGCTGGAACGCGCCCGCCACTACGGCGCCATGGCGCGCGACGCGCTCGGGCTGTTTCCCGACACGCCGCTCAAAGCCGCCTTGCTCGAGGCGGTCGACTTCGCCATCGACCGAGCCCACTGAACCCTCTCGCACACGATGGCCGGCAAGCACGTTCTCGCCATCGACCAGGGCACCACCAGCACCCGCGCCATCGTCTTCGACGCCACGGGACGGCCGGTGGCCACGGCGCAGAAGGAACTGCCGCAGATCTTTCCCCAACCCGGCTGGGTCGAGCATGACCCGGAGGAAATCTGGTCGGCGACAGTAGAGGTCTGCCGTGGCGCGCTTGCCAAGGCGAAGCTGAAGCCTGCCGATCTCGCCGGTATCGGCATCACCAACCAGCGCGAAACCACCGTGGTGTGGGATCGTGCCACCGGCAAGCCGATCCACAATGCGATCGTCTGGCAGGACCGTCGCACCGCCGAGCGCTGCGCCGAGCTGAAGAAGGCGGGACACGAGAAGGCGGTCACGGACAAGACCGGTCTGCTGCTCGATCCTTATTTCTCGGGCACCAAGATCGAGTGGATCCTGAAGCATGTCGCCGGCGCCCGTGCCGCGGCCGACAAGGGGGTGCTCGCCGCCGGCACCATCGAATGCTTCCTGCTGTGGCGACTGACCGGCGGCAAGGTGCATGCGAGCGACGCCACCAATGCCAGTCGCACCCTGCTGCTCGACATCCGAAAGGGCGCCTGGGATCCCGAGCTGATGAAGCTGTTGGGCGTCCCGGCATCGCTGCTGCCGCAGGTCGTCGACTGCTCCGGCGAACTCGGTGTCACGACGGCGGACTTCCTCGGTGCGCCGGTTCCGGTGCTGGGCATGGCCGGCGACCAGCAGGCGGCGACGGTGGGCCAGGCTTGCATAAAACCCGGCATGATCAAGGCGACCTACGGGACCGGCTGCTTCGCGCTGCTCAATACCGGCAGCATTGCCGTCCATTCGCGGTACCGCCTGCTCACCACCATCGCCTATCAGCTCGACGGGCGGCGGACCTATGCTCTCGAGGGCAGTATCTTCGTCGCGGGCGCTGCGGTGCAGTGGCTGCGTGACGGCCTACAGCTGATCGAGAAGTCGAGCGATGTCGAGGCCCTGGCTGCGCAGGCGCGCGACAGCCACGGCGTTTATCTCGTGCCGGCGTTCGTCGGTCTCGGGGCGCCGCACTGGGACCCTGACGCCCGGGGCGCCATCCTCGGCCTGACGCGCGATTCCGGTCCCGCCGAGATCGCCGCCGCCACGCTCGATTCGGTCTGCTACCAGACGCGCGATCTCCTCGATGCGATGCGCGGCGACGGCGCCCAGATCGACGATCTCAGGGTCGATGGCGGCATGGTCGGCAACGACCTGCTGATGCAGCGGCTAGCCGATACCGTCGCGACGCCCGTCGAACGCCCCCGGGTGACGGAAACCACCGCCTTGGGTGCGGCCTTCCTGGCCGGGCTGCATGCCGGGCTTTGGCCGTCGCTCGAGGCGCTGTCCGCGACCTGGGTGCTCGACCGGGCTTTTAAGCCAGCCGAGGGCGCCGCTTCGCGCGACCGCCGCTATGCCGGCTGGCAGGATGCGGTGCGGCGGGTGCGCACTTCCTGATTGCTGGCCAATTGCTGATTGCTGCCAACAGGCGCGGCCATTAGGTTGCGCCCGCCATGCGGACCCGTTCAAACCCAGTTTATTGCGGCATCGACACGATCGATCTCGCCCAAGCCACCAGGCTCATCCAGAGCATCGCCGGGGGGCCGAAGCCCGCCGTCGGCGGCATCAAGCTCGGGCTGGAATTCTTCCTGGCGCACGGCGCGCCGGGCGTGCGCTACGCCTTTCCGACGCCAGTCCGCGCCACCGGGGTGGGCTTCTTCCTCGATCTCAAGCTGCACGATATTCCCAACACCGTGGCCGGCGGCATCCGCGCGGTGGTCGAACTCGCGCCCACTTTCATCACGATCCATGCAAGCGGCGGCCGCGAGATGATGAAGGCAGCGGTGGAGGAGGCTGGCGTCCAGGCCGCCAAATTCAACGTCCCGCGGCCGAAGCTCCTCGGTGTCACCGTGCTGACCTCGCTCGACCGGTCCGATCTCGAGGCGACAGGCGTGAATGCCGATCCATCGGATCAGGTGCTGCGGCTGGCGGCCCTGGCGCATGAGAGCGGGCTCGACGGCGTCATCTGCTCGCCGCTGGAGATTGCGGCGCTGCGCAAGCAATGCGGCCCCGATTTCGTCCTGATGGTGCCGGGCATTCGGCCCATCGGCAGCGCCGCCAACGACCAGAAGCGGGCCATGACGCCGCGCCAGGCGGTCGATCTCGGCGCCACCAACCTTGTCGTCGGCCGGCCGATCTATCAGGCGGCCGACCCGCGCGCGGCGGCCGAGGCCATCGCACGTGAGGCCGGAGTCAACGACCTATGACCGTCGAGGCCAAGATTTGCGGCCTCTCTACACCTGAGACGCTGGAGGCAGCAGTCACGGGCGGCGCCCGCTGGGTGGGCTTTGTCACCTATCCGCGCTCGCCGCGCCACATTTCGACCGATCTGCTGCGCACGCTGGGCGCACTTGTGCCTAAGAGCGTCGGACGCGTGGGCCTGTTCGTTGATCCCGACGATGCGCTGCTCGACGAGCGGCTGGCGACCGGTGCGATCGACATGCTGCAGCTTCAAGGATCGGAGACGCCGGCGCGCGTGGCCGAACTGAAGGCGCGCACCGGCAAGCTCGCCATGAAGGTGATCAATGTCGCCACGCGCGAGGATGCCGAACGCGGCATTGCGGCCTATGCGGCCGTGGCTGACCGGCTGATGTTCGAACCGGCCGGCGGCGTATTGCCCGGCGGCAACGCCAAGGCCTTGGACTGGACGATCCTGCACGGCCTCACCGTGCCGCTGCCCTGGCTCCTGGCCGGAGGCCTCACGCCCGACAATGTTGCCGAAGCGGTGCGCGTCACGGGCGCACCTGCCGTCGACGTTTCCTCTGGTGTCGAGTCGAGCAGGGGTGTGAAATCGATCGAACTGATTCGTGCCTTCCTCGACCGGGTGAAGGCGCTTTGAACGGATTTGAGAAGGGGACGGCATGAAGGTCGAGGAGCGATTGAAGGAACTGGGCATCGAGCTCACCAAACCCACGACTCCGATGGGCAGCTACGTGAACGCCGTGCGCACCGGCAATCTGCTCTATCTCGCCGGCAAGGGTCCGGGCCTGCCGGGCAAGCCGCTACCCGTGGGCAAGCTCGGCCGCGATTTCTCGATCGATCAGGGCTACGGCTTCGCGCGCGACACCGGCCTCAGCATTCTCGCCGCCCTCAAGGAAGAGCTGGGCGACCTCGACCGCGTGAAGCGCATCGTCAAGGTGCTGGGCATGGTCAATGCGACGTCGGAATACGGCAGCCAGCCGGAAGTGATCAACGGCTGCTCCGATCTCTTTGTCGAGGTGTTCGGCGAGCGCGGCCGTCATGCCCGTTCGGCGGTCGGTATGGGTTCGCTGCCGCGCGGCATTCCGGTCGAGATCGAAGTGATCGTCGAGATCGAGGAGGAGCCCGCCCCGCGCGCCGCCGCCGCCAAGCCCGCAGCCAAGCGGAAAGTGGCGCCTAAGGTGAAGGCCAAGCCCGCCAAGGCCAAGACAAAGTCGGCCAAGACCAAGAAGCGCTAAGGGTCTTTGACCGACCCCAGCCGGGGCTGCTAAGCCCGCCCGTCCCGACAGGAAGAGCCATGGCCACTTCACCCAACAGTTTTCGCACCGGTCCCGACGAGCGCGGGCATTTCGGCATCTTTGGCGGCCGCTACGTCGCCGAGACGCTGATGCCGCTGATCCTTGAGCTGGAAGCGGCTTATAACGCCGCCAAGGCCGATCCGGCGTTTCAGGAAGAACTCGATTACCTGCTGGAGCATTACGCCGGCCGGCCGAGTCCGCTCTATTTCGCCAAGCGCCTGACCGAAAAGCTGGGTGGTGCGAAGATCTACTTCAAGCGCGACGAACTGAACCATACGGGCAGCCACAAGATCAACAACGTGCTGGGTCAGGTGCTGATGGCCAAGCGCATGGGCAAGACGCGCGT